>DYLG01000115.1 GCA_020722215.1 Desulfomonile tiedjei | reverse complement strand
TCGACTTGCAGTCGACATCTGAAGCCACCGCCTTTCAGGCGGTGGAGCCTTCACTCCGGAGCAGCCTGCTGCGGACAGGGTGCCCAGACGGGCTTCGGAGGGCGGATGACGCTGAACGGCTACTGGTCGGTGATGCCGTTTGGTCAAGGTCCTCGGCAACTCGAGTCGGATCGAAAAGCTCCCTACCACAGCGGGCCAGGAACTAATTGATTTCAGCATGTTGTTCTCCGCGGAGACCTATGCTATGATTGGTTTGCTGGTGAGAGAAGCAATCTCCTTTCTCCATGAGTTCCCAACCGCACAAGCGATCCCCCCCGGGGGGGGGACGGAGTGTGGGGAGAGAGACCGGAACCCGAAAGCGGGATTCCGACCTATTGAATGTGAGTTGAACCTGCCGGGGAGTGCGTAGGTTGCTGTGGTCCGGCAGGCGCGGTATTTCCAAAAGGGAACGCGTGGGAATTTGTAGACACGATCCGAAAAGTATGGAGGGATGAGGCGGTTGGAGAGTTGTGGTCCGTACGGACCGCTTGCGGCCGCCCACAAAGCTGAAAACACGGGATCTGCCCAAGTGTTTGGCGCAGGAATCACCTATATTGCGGCCTTAGCGGAAATTCCGGCCAATACGTATCTGCCGGCAATTGCCGGTTCAGGTTGCCGGGAAGTCGTAGCGCCCATTTCAGCCCAGAGCGACTCGGTAGCGGGCTTGTCTTTCTCAGGGATTGCGTCATGAGCGACGACCAGTTTCTGTCCCAGCGTACTAAGGATGAGGAGGATGAGTGTTCCTTGTTCGCAGAGACGCTTGACCTCACTGAATCCATCGACTTGAAAAATCTCCTCGCCGAGGATCTCACCAACTCGGGGAGCTTCGACATACAAGGTGAACGCGCCGCACCGTTCCGCAAGCTTCTTCAGGCCCTTCCGATGCCGGCTCTTTTAGTGAACGAATCCGGTCGGATACTCTTTGTTAATAGATCCTGCCGCCACATCATTCCCAGGTACGACGCTATGCAAGGCCGGGAGCTGTGGTCCTTCTTCTCCAGCGCAGAGGCGGCTGCACACGCTCGGTCTTTGTTGAGTATGGTTTTCGCCACGAGAAAGTTCAAGCACCTGGAAGCCGGTTTGAAAGTCGAAGGCGGTTCCATGTGGGGCAGGATGCACTTGAGATCCATCAGATTGGGGTCTCGCCGGGCCATCCTCGTCCTGGTGGAGGATCTGACCCTCGCAAAGAGGCAGATCATTATGCAACAGAAACACCAGGAGGAACTCGAGAGACGCGTAGCTGAGCGTACAAGCGAATTGGTCAAGGCAAACGAGCGACTAAAGGAGGAAATCTCCCATCGCAGGAAAGCTGAAGAAGAGCTGCGAAAGACAGAGCGGACCCGAGCCATCGCAGAGATGGCGGGAGGTGTGGCTCACAATTTCAACAACCTGCTGCAGTTGGTCATGCACGGCGCCCAAATGGCCTGCAGGCACATTCAATCCGGTGACCTCGAGGCCGCCAGATCCAAGATCCGGAGGATAATCGACACCTCCCAGCTTGGCTCGGAGACCGTCAGACGGCTCCAGGATTTCGCGGGCGTTCGGACGCTCAGCCAGAGCAAAACCGATGAGGTTCTGGATCTGTCGCAAATCGTGGCCAGGGCAGTGGAACTTAGCAGGCCGTGGTGGAAGGACAACCCCCAAAGAGAGGGCATAGACATACGGATTCACCAGGACCTGGGAAGCGACTGCCAGGTCAAGGGACGGGAACACGACCTGTTCGGATTGGTAATCAATCTGATCAAGAATGCAGCCGAAGCTCTCCCCAACGGCGGGCAGATCCGGGTGAGCACTCTCAGGGACAGTTCACACGTATTTCTTCGCATTTCTGACAACGGTGTGGGCATTGCTCCCGAGCACATCGAAAAGGTGTTTGAACCCTTCTGGACCACGAAGGGCTATCACGGGCTGGGAATGGGCCTGGCAAGCTCAGTCGGCATCGTCAGCGACCACAACGGAGAAATCTCTCTCGAAAGCGCCCCGGATAAAGGAACAACCGTCACCGTAAGACTGCCGTGCTCTCGAGAAAAACCCGCAGGGAAGGCCAAGGCTCTGTCCGGAGGACCGGGCAAGCCCTTGAGACTTCTCATCATCGACGATGAACAAGCATTGATCGAGCTGCTCAAGGAAGGCCTCACCCAGTTCGGACACCACGTGCTAACCGCCGCCTCCGGCCAGGAGGCCCTGGCGATGTTCCAGCCCGACGAGTTTGACGCTGTGATCTCCGATCTGGGAATGCCGGGAATGAACGGATGGCAGGTGGCGGAGCAGATAAAGGCGATCTGCAAGAGTAGCGGTGTCCCGAAGACGCCCTTCATTCTTCTCACAGGGTGGGGGGGGTTGCTCGACCAGGAAAACAAAATAGCCGATTGCGGGATTGATAAGGTCGTGGAGAAGCCCGTGATGCTGGAACCCCTGCTTGAGACAATCAGGACCGTCGTGGCGCCGGCCACCGAAAAGGCTTCCCGCCAGGTCGCCCCCGCTCAAGAATCCTGGGAGCCTGTGGTGGACACCGGGGTTTGGAGACAAGCGTGAAACGGTTCGCCTTCCAATCCTTGTCCTTTCAGGTCCAATTTGTCTTCAAGACCCTATCATGAACAGAGTGTAGCTCCCAACGTCATTGGGATGTGGTGACTGCCAATACAAATGCCCGATTGGTCTGTAGGGGCGGGTTTCAAACCCGCCCGTCCGCGATATTCATTCGGAAGGAAGTCTTCGCACGCGGCATGACGCACAGCCTTCAACGGAGGCCCGGATGGCAGGTCTGAAGTTCCTCAACCCTCACGTCAAGCTTCTCGTCTGTGGAGCAGGAATGGCGTTGATGGGCTTTTTCCTCTATGAAGCCTCAAACGAAGGGGCGCTCTCGGACGGAAAGAACCTCCTGCGCGCCGCGGTTTTCGCAGCGTTCGCGTACTTTTTTCTTACTAACCTCATACAAGTCTTCAAGAACCGCGGTAACCCACCGGAAATTTGAGTCGTTGTTGCGGAATGCCGCTGAAGGCCGCCCAATCACTTTTCTTCAGTACTCCGTCACACCTGTGATTTTTTTCTTGCCAAGGTGCGGGGATGTGGTATGCTCCGCCGAAATCTTATCACCATACCTAACTTTCGCATTAGGTGTACTGAGGGAAGCCTGACGGCTTCAGATGTCCTGTCGTCGGGCTTTTCGTTTGCCCTTTTTCCGCTTAAATCCAGCTTACCTAGCGATCTCAACCAGTTATCAGTTTTACAAATTTATCAATTGAGCTGATAGCTTCAATATGCTATAATCGCAACACTAAACCGTGCCTGGAGATTGTTACAGTGAGGTCTCTCATGCAAAAGGTGGTCATTCTTGTTTGCGCCGCGGTCATAGGTTTTGCCTGCCATGGCGAATCGATTGCTCAATTCCCTGCGATGGGCCAATGCGGTCCGTCCTGCGGCTATGTAACCAAGATGGCGCCGTGCGTGAAAACGGAGATGGCGCCGTGTGTTCAGCCTGCCGCAACCGTAGTGCAGGTGCCTAAAGTCACGTACAGGTGCCAGAAGGTTCTCGTCAGAGCTACCCCGGTAGGTCGGCCTTGCGGTGAGGGTCCTTGTGTTCAATGCTGCCCTCAGCCTTTCTGCCATGTGGAGATGAGAAACGTCCCGTGCTTGACCTATGAGTGCCAGACCGTGCCATCCTACAACGTGGTGTACAAGCCGGTCTGTCGGCAGGTCTGGTTGCCTCAGACGTACAAAGTGGAGCAAATCCCCCTCTGCTATTGACGGGAAACGTGCATGAAAACACGGGCTCTTCGGGTGAACACTGCGGGGGGATTGGTAGTTCTCTTGGTCCTGCTGGTGATTCCTTCGATGGGATTCGCGGCGGCTCCTGATTTGAATGCCGCTCTCATCGCCGCGGTGATGATCGGCGATATAGATACGGTGAAGACCCTCCTCGACAAGGGCGCAAATGTGAATTTCAGAGGAAGCGGCGGCTTCACTGCGCTCAAGTGGGCGGCTGCCAGAGGCGACGACGCAATGGTGAAGCTGCTTGTTGCAAGAGGAGCGGACATCAATGCAAGGTTGGAAAACGGCGAGACCGCGGTGATGTCGGCGGCCTTTACCAGCAGCAAGTCGGTGGTCAAGTTGCTCCTGGCGAAAGGAGCGGACGTCAACGCCAAGAACAGCAAAGGCGAGACCGCCCTGGCTCTGGCTGAGGCCAAGGGCCGCTCCCAAGTGGTGGATTATCTAAGAAAGCACGGCGCGAAATGACCTCCAAGCGGGCGTCTTGTGCGGCCCCGGGGCTGCTGCCGCTGCTCGCCGCTTTCCCACCGGGACTATTTTCACCACCAAGGCGCCAAGGGCGCCACCAAAACCGCACTGAATCTCTGCTTGGTGCCTTTGTGTCTTGGTGGTCTGATTTTTTCCGTCATCTTTTGCCGAACGCCTCATGCGGGCGTTGAATCCGTGTCGGCGTCAGTTCTCGCCCGGTTCATTGAGGAACCGTAGCGCACGGGATTCCGACCAGTACATCCCCCGGTTGTTGAAAGCAACGAAGCCGACGTGCCCTCCTCTGGCGGGAATCTCCAGAAAAAAGAAATTGCTGGCACGCGCTTCGTTGACCGGGAAACATGGAACGTCGAGGAACGGATCATCTGCGGCGTTGACAAGCAGAGTGGGTATGGAGATGTTCGCCAGAAAAGGCT
The DNA here is from genome assembly GCA_020722215.1 of Desulfomonile tiedjei. Taxonomy (GTDB): domain Bacteria; phylum Desulfobacterota; class Desulfomonilia; order Desulfomonilales; family Desulfomonilaceae; genus DYLG01. The sequence continues at coordinate 8,181 of DYLG01000115.1, read as the reverse complement.
TGGAAGAAGCCTTTTCCCAATAATCGCGGGCATCGCGGAATCCGTGAATGGGGGCTGTGTACAAGTTGTCGAAGTCCTCGAAAGTCTTGACTTTGTCGAGGTCGTCGAGGTTGATGGCGTCCGGCATGATCCGGGCCTTCGCTCGCACCTTCTCCTGAAGCATTCGCACGAACCGCCTTATGTAAAGCCTGTTTGAGCGACTGGACATCTTCAGCGCGCTTGAGGTCAAATCGCACGGTACCGAAAAGGTCACGGCCTTCTTGATTGACGAATGAATCCGGCTTGCGAAGCGTCCCAGGTAGTTCAACACGATGCTCCCGCCAAGGCTGAACCCGATCAGAGCCGTCTCCGAGTAACTGCCCTGACCCGCAGCACGGGAAATAACAGTGCGCAGATCTTCAGTCTCACCGCTGTGGTAGAAACGGAGCCGGCGGTTGATTTCGCCTCCACAGCCTCTGAAGTTCATGGCAACAACATCCCATCCGTTATTGGTCAGGGCCTTGACCATTCCCTTTACGTAGGCCCTGGTGGAATTCCCTTCCAATCCGTGCAGCACGATCGCAAGTCTGGCCGAACCGTTCCGGCGCCAGTCGAGATCGAGGAAATCGTCGTCAGGGGTGGGGATTCTCTCCCGCTGGTACGTCACACCGGAAACGGTCCGGAACAGCGTGGGAAAAACCGTCTGCGCATGGGGATTACCGAAGAAAACCGGTGCTTGATACGAGGATTCGCTAATTAATGGCATGGAACCGTTATCCGGGTGGCGTAAACCACAGCGGGGCTGCTTGGCGTTTCATTTCTGCACGCCTTTGAAATTCACTCCCTTCAACGTGGCGCCGATCTTCTCCAGGTCTCGGCTGAAGTCCTTAATGAGGTTCTGCATGATTGACTGATGCTCGTCTCGATAGAAGAGGAAGAGGCTTGTCATGTTGAGTTGCGCTGTTTTCCTGAGGGGGGGGGTCAGTCCCAGCCTCTCCGCAAGAGGTTCAATATCCCTCAGAATTTGTCCCATGTTTCGATACCGCTCTTCCGGATCGCGGCGAGTGCACTTCACTACTAACGTGTTCAATTCGTCCGGGATATCGGACAATATGCTTCGCGGCTCAGGCACGTCCTCCTTGAGGTGCGAACTAAGTATCTCGATGGTGTCCACCGCTTCACAAGGCCTGTCCCCAACGAGCATTTCGTACAACATTATCCCCAGGGAATAGATGTCCGTGCGCTCGTCCACCGGTTCGCCGGTGATCTGCTCCGGGGAGAGATAGTACGGTGTGCCTTTGACGTGGCTGTCTCTGGTGCCGCGGGCGCACGCAAATCCGAAATCAACGATCTTCACCCTGTTGTCCTTGTTAATGATGATGTTGCCCGGTTTTATGTCCCGGTGAATAATGCCTCTCTCATGGGCGTGGCTGAGTCCGGCCACAATCTGGATGACATAGTCCACGATCATTTCTACGGCAAGCGTCTCCCTTTGAATCAGCATCCTGGTGAGGGATTCGCCTTGGACATATTCCATGATGATAAAGAAGGTCCTGTAGAGTTCTTCTACATCGTAGACTTTCAGGATGTTCTCGTGGTCCAGTTGAGCAATGATTCCGGCCTCGTTTCGGAAAGCCTCGAAAAAATGGGGCTCCATCGCCAGTTCGTGTTTGAGCATCTTAATTGCCACCGGCATCTTCAGGCTGGAATGAGCGCCCTTGTAAACAATGCTGCATCCGCCCTCACCGAGGACTTCATTGATGATGTATTTGCCTATGGTCCTGTCCGTGGTAAGCAACGCGGTTGAAAGACGATCGGTTACGAGTCGAGTCAGAAATGTTCGCACCTCGGGGAATTCGCAGCAGACTTCATCGAAAGTGTCTCCACGGATCTCGATCACTTCCAGATCAGTATCCGCAACCACGTCTGCGTTTCGCTTTGCGCCGGTCAGGATAGCCATTTCGCCCACAATGTCGCCCGGGCCGAGACGGCCGATTAGATGCCTCACGCCGGCTCTTTCCATTGTGACCAGGCAATGGCCCCCCCGTATGATGAAGAATGTGTCGCCCTCGTCGCCCTGAGATATGAGCTTCTCCCCGGAGGCCAGGCGCCTGGACCTCGCTTCCGAAAGCAGGCGAAACATCGCGGCATACGGAATGGCCTCAAAGAGCGGAATGCGCATTATGAGCAGCGAATCGGATTCGATATCCGGCTTCTCGTAGGTGTCGTCCACCACAGGGCTCATTACTGCCTCCGTTGGCTCAAAGGATTGCGAGACTACAATAAGCCAAGATCTATAACCGTCGGTAAACTAAGTCCTTCGTTTCATGAATGCGGTAGCTCATTCCCTGCCGTCACCCCGGCGAACCCCGCGTTCCGCCGGACGAGGTTTGCCCCGGGGCCCAGTCCCGCGGCACGCGGGATGAGAAGGTCTGGATTCCGGCTTCCGCCGGAATGACGTGGAAACATTCCCGTAGGTGGTTCATTTGTGACCGTACTTGCGAAAAGGTGTAGTAAGGGCCCGCTGCGAAACAACTCCGGCGTCCGTTTCGTCATCGGGCCGCAGTAGGGGCGACCGGCCGGTCACCCCTACTTGAATCGGTCGACCACCCGCATGCGAACCAGCCAGGACTCTCCTATCCTCGTTTCGCGGAGGGCTCTGAGTTCCGTCTCCGAATCATACTTCTTGCCGCAGGATTTGGCAACGATCGTCGATTGTGTTCGACATCGTGCCAGGCAACTGGGGCTTGGAAATCAACTTCCCGATAGCCAACAGTCCCGGATTTGTGCTAAAGTGGGCGGGCGGCAGGCATCATATTCTTTGCCTCCCGCCGGACATTCGACAGGGACCGGCCGCTGCAAATCAGCCAAACGGAGGATGACGACCGAGAGGCTCGGCAAGTGCACCGCGTGGCGCTCCGAAGGAGGTCGCTACGCCGGGAAACGAGGCGGCGGTCACGTCGCCTTAATGCGCCTTGCCCGAGGATCCTTCTTTTGCGGGGAAACGTGCATGGGAAAGAGGATACCGATCACTAAGCTGATCGAAGATCTGCTGGCTGCGGGATGCTACGATGAGTTCTCGCGGTCGAGATTGGACATCCTCTGCGCGAGTCCGCCGGAAATCGTCCAAAAGGAACGAAGCCTCATTCAGGCGATGTTTGCCCAGCGCGTGCAGAAAATCGAGAAAGAGGGAGTGATACGTTTTGACGGATTGGGTTCCACCACCAAGTTCAACCCTCGAGACAGAATCGCCTGCGATGTGAAAGAGTTTCTCGGTTTCGGAAACATGGGACCGGTCTATTCCGTGAAGGTGGGCAAGGAGACATACGCGCTGAAAATCTATTCCGGCGCCAGCGTCAACCAGATGATGGAAACACATGGTAAATGCGGACTGGGGGGTCTCCTTGAGGACATCCGATCCGAGGATCCTCACAAGATGTTGAGCAGTCTAGGGAAGAAGGTCCTCGGCCGCAGACCCTGGGGCGTGTACGGGCGGTGCAACCGAGTGGTGAAAGTGCACAACGTTGGTGTCGCGGGGGATCTCATGTTCGTGCTCATGGACATGCTGGCCGTTGACCCGATCAACAAGGTTGATCCGGCCGAGATGGGCGGTGACATTGTTGACATCGTTTCCTGGGGTGTGGATTGCGCGGTGGGTCTTTGCCAGCTCCACGTGGAAGAGAGACGCCTTCATTTAAACATCAGGCCCGAGGCCTTCATCCGGAAGCAAGTCACTGATGACAGGCGGCTGCCCAGGTTCACTTTTTTCCACTTCCCCAAGCAATTCAATCGCCCCCAGGGAAGTCCGTGCAGGGGTACGGAATTCATTACCGTTGACCATTTGGATAATTCCATCGATATCGACGACAAGAGCCCCAAAGGGATCGGAACATTCGGAAGCTGGCTGTACATGCCGCCGGAAGTGCTCCAGGGACTGGTCATGCTTCTGCGGGAGGACTATGACACCTATGTGACCAAACGCAGGCCGCCGGACAAGAAGCGAACCATCACGGTCAAACGGTCCCCGTTGGACGATATCTGGGCCTTGGGACTCACGCTTTTCCAGTTCCTTGCCGGCGGCAAGACTCCCTTTGCCCAGGCGAGAAGCTTGGCGGATATAGTCAGAAACATACTGATGACGGAATTCGATTTTTCGCTTGTCGATGCACGTTTTAGAGACCTGCTCTCCGCGATGCTCGAGAAAAATCGGAGAGATCGCTACCAGCGCGTCATGGATGGCTGCCCTGCAAAAATGAAGGCAGGAGAAATGCCGGCAGAGGCCATTCTGTACAAGCTGGAGAGAATCGCCATGGAGTGTTGAGCCTGGGTCGTTGACGCCCGCTAGGAGCGGATCGCGTAGCCGCTTTCTCGTCCAAGATCGTGCCGCGAAGGTAGCCCTGAGGCTACTGCGCCCGGGTTCCGAAGGAACAAGAGGTCTGATCCGTCAATGGAGTCGGTTCGGAAAATCTGCTCTGACTTATGGTCCTGGAGAAAAATCCCTCCTGCCGATTCGCGGCCTGGACGCATAACGTCCAGGCTACCCGGAGTTGTTTGAGTACCGTGATGCCGTGATCACGGCATCTTCGTAGGTTGTGAGACACTTTCCAAGGGCTTTTCTGAGCCGAGGTCTCTTGCGGCCTACAAAGGGAATGGGAGAATTGGGTTTGGCGAAGAAGCCGGTTGCCGCAAACGAGGTTCTGTGGAGGGAGATCAAGAGGAGAAAGCTCTCTTTCCGGGATCTGGTATTGCCCTTCGCTTGGTGCGTCATCGCGACGGCTCTGCTCTGCTACTTCCCTCATCTCGGCGATCGGCTGAATTTCAGAGTGTACGACTTGAAGATGCGGCTGGCAACCCCGCCGGATCGCTCCCCCGTTCTGGTTCACGCAGACATCGACGACGATGCTCGGACCAAATACAAAGAATGGCCGTGGGACCGGGCCATTGCGGGCGAGATCATTGGCCGGCTTTCCCAAATGGGCGCCAAGGCCGTGGTCTTTGATATCATGTACTCCATCGCAGGCCCAACCAAGGATGGCGACGCAAAGTTATTCGAGGCAGTGAAGCAGGCCGGGAACGTTGTCTCCGCGTTTACCGCCGGAATTACTTCCGACAAAGAGGCCAGGCTGGATTCCGAGAAGTTGGAAGAGATCACCAAGAAGAGAGCGGACAGCATTTATGATCGGGCGTGGGCAACTCATGTCCCCAGAGTTGTTGATCTTCTCCGGATCAACGAACTGCGGGCCTCCTACCTGCCCCTCGACCAGTTAATCGAGAATTCCGCAGCCCTGGGACACATTTCCGCTACTGCCGACATCGACGGAATTCACCGCAGGGTCCCTCTCCTGATTCAACTTGCGGATCGCTGCGTACCAAGCCTCGGTCTTGCCGCACTGATGATTTACTGGGGGGCAAAGTCCGAGGACGTGTCCTTCAACGGGAAAGGGTACTTGGAGATCAAGCGTCCCAGTGACACAATCAGGATTCCCGTGGACAGCCAATGCAGGATCCCGGTCAACTGGGGAAAAATCTGGGACGAAACTTGGGAGACCATTCCTCACTATTCGGTTACGGACGTGCTCAGCGATGAACCCGATCCGTCAAGGGCTTCCAGATACAAGGGCAAGATCGTGGTCATCGGTGTCACCATAACCGGAGGCACGGACGTCGGGGTCACGCCCCTGGACCCCCAAACCCCTCTGAGCAGGATTCATTCCCATGTCATAAGCACCATTCTCACGGGAAACTTCATTCGAGAGATCCCGGCCTTGCCTTATCTTGTCGTCCTCGCGGTAGTGGCGGCAGTCGGCTTCTGCGTGGCCGCGATCAAGATCAGGCTCAAGTTCGGTCTGATAGCCCTCGCAGCGATCTGCACCGCATCCCTGGCACTTTCCTATGCAGCGTTTGCTCTATGGAGGTACGAGATACCGCTTGCGGAGTTCTTTTTCGTCTTCGTTCCGGCTGCTGTCGGATCGCTCTCCACGCGGACCTTTTCCGTCGAATTGCAGGCCTCCAGGGCGACCAAAGCCCTGGAGAAGTACCTGTCCCCCGAGTTTCTCAACATGATCGTGAGCAAGGGGGTGGAACTGGATCTCTCGACGAGGCGCAAGGAACTCACGATTCTCTTTGCGGACATCGAAGGGTTCTCCACCATGTCCGAGGCCGTCGAGGTCGAGTACATCAACCAGATCCTCAATGATTTCTTCGAGCGGATGACCAGAGTGGTTTTCCAATATCAGGGAACCGTGGACAAATTCCTTGGTGATGGGCTGCTCGCGTTCTTCGGGGATCCCCTGCCCATCGAGAATCATGCGCTCGCCGCGGTGAATGCCGCCCTTAAAATGCAGAAAGAAATGGCGGAAATGGACCGGGAATGGAGTTCCGCGGGAATAGCCGGACTGGACAGAGGCCTGCGCATAAGAATCGGGATCAATTCCGGCCTGGTGATCGTTGGTAATGTGGGTTCAAGCCGAAGACTGGAATACACGGTCATTGGCTCGGCAGTGAACATCGCCAGCAGACTCCAATCCCTGGCCCCTCCAGGCGGCGTGATAATGACCGGGAGGACATGGGCCGGAGTGAGAAACGAGGTTCCCTTCCGAGCCGAAGGCCCGGCCAACCTCAGAGTCAAAGGCATCAACAGGGACATTTCCGTTTACAGGATCCAACCGGAGCAGATTGCCGGACTGAAATGAGAGACTGCGAGGCCTGCTGAGCAAGCATGCAGTTACATGCGAGGGGTTGTCCTTGACCAGAGTGATGCGACGAAGCAATCTCGGTGCGGCGGTGACCAGCGGGAGCCGCCCAATCACCAAAAGTTTCTGCGGGTGGGTTCGGGGGAGGGGCCTTTTTTCACGACGCGGCCTTGGGCCGCAACCAAAGAGAAGAATTAACCACCAAGGCACCAAGACACCAAGGATTCTGTAGGGGCGACCGGCGGTCGCCCTTAACTAAAGGGGATCGTTAGCGTTTCGTGCACAGTTTCCACGTTTTCTTCGCGAGAAACGAAGAAATCAAATCTTATTAATAAAAAGGCCCCCCCGAGAACTCATTCAGGGAGAGACTTCGTGACCGACTGGGCTGAACTGGATAAGAAGTACATCTGGCACCCGTTCACGCAAATGTCTGAATGGACGGATTCCGAGCCTCTGGTGATCGAAAGGGCAGAGGGCAACTACATCATAGACACCGAAGGAAGGCGGTATCTGGACGGAGTATCGTCACTGTGGGTAAACGTTCACGGACACCAAAAGGAGCAATTGGATAGGGCGCTTGTCGGGCAGCTCGAAAAGGTCGCTCATTCAACGCTCTTGGGGCTGGCCGGTGTTCCGTCCATTGAACTTGCCCGGCGACTCGTCCAGATCACGCCCGAAGGTCTGAACAAGGTTTTCTATTCGGATTCCGGCTCCACCGCGGTTGAAGTCGCTCTAAAGATAGCTTTTCAGTACTGGCGGAACCAAGGAGCAACCGCTAAGAGCCTGTTCGTAACCCTTTCCGAAGCATACCACGGAGATACCATCGGATCTGTGAGCGTGGGGGGCATAGACCTCTTTCACAAGATATTTCAACCACTTCTGTTCCACACCGTAAGCATTCCAACTCCTTTCCCTTATCGCAGGCCCGAGACGACTCCCCAAGAATGTCGGGACGAGTCCCTCGAGCACTTCAGGCGACTGGCCGAAACGAGGGGACACGAGATTGCCGCCCTGATTGTGGAGCCCCTCGTTCAGGGGGCTGCAGGCATGATCGTTCATCCGTCAGGATTCCTCAAGGGATTGGAAGAAATATGTAGGAAACACAATATCTTGCTGATCTGCGACGAGGTTGCCACAGGATTCGGGCGGACCGGCAAGATGTTCGCGTGCGAGCACGAAGGCGTGAGGCCCGATCTCATGGCCCTGGCAAAAGGGCTTTCCGGCGGTTATCTTCCACTGGCTGCGACCATGGTCACCGACGAGATCTATGGAGCGTTCCTGGGCGACTACTCCGAATACAAAACCTTCTTCCACGGTCATAGTTACACAGGAAACGCCTTGGCCTGTGCCGCTGCCTGCGCCAACCTCGATGTGTTCGAGTCGGAGAAGGTGATCGAGTCCCTTGGTCCGAAAATCCAGGCTCTGGCCTGGAGTCTCGACCATGAGATCACTCCCTTGACCCACGTGGGAGACGTCCGCCAATGCGGATTGATGGTAGGCATTGAGCTTG
>DYLG01000114.1 GCA_020722215.1 Desulfomonile tiedjei | reverse complement strand
CCGAGGGCGCACGGGGCTGCCGTGGTACTGGCGATGTTCCCTACGGTGGCCCGCCTGTTGGCGATCCAGTTTGAGACGCCCGAGATTGTTCCTCTGAGCCATTTTCAACATCTTGTCGAAAAGGTCGGCCCCAGCCTGCCCGAAGTGCTCGTAACCGTTGCACTGGGAAACGGCTTCATCTTGACCGGAATGCTCTGGGGGGCCGCGCTTGCCGAAATGATCGACCGGAAACTGAAAGCAAGCGCAGTGTACCTGGCCATTCTTGCTGTTTTCACTTTTTTCGGGGTGATTCATTCATCGTCGCCCGATGCAAGCGTGTATCTCCCCTGGTTGTTGACCGGTGCGGCCCGATCCATTCCCTATCAGTTCTCACTGGCTTACCTCGCCATGGGAGTGCTGATTTTGGCATTGTCGTTTACTAAAGAGGGCAAGGAACCTGCGGCTTGGAAGGCCAAAGAGGCGGACCACGGATAGCCTTGATTCATGACTTAACCCGGGGCGTTTGAAGCGTCTGTCGGGCGACACTTCGAAGCAGGCTGTTGTATCTCCGGGGAAGCTGGATTATCATCGTGGGTGCGGCCCTATGCCGCGGGGTATTTTCCGATGACCAAGAAGCTCGTGCTGGCAGCGGTGTTTCTGGGAGCCCTGATCCTGGTGCTTGTCTGGATGCAGGGTGGCTTTCGTTCCAAAGTCCCTGGCGGCCGGACCGAAATAGAGGCGAGGAAACCCGGCCATGTCAAGACCATCAAGGTCGAGCCGGCTGCCACTGCCGGCGAAGTGACGGTTTCCGGCACGGTTGTTTCCAAGGAGACGGCGCGCGTAGCATCTCGAGCGCAGGGCTACGTGATAGAGATCAAGGCCGACTCGGGAGACCGCGTGAAGAAAGGGGATGTGCTTGTCCGTATAGACAACAGCGAAGTGGTGAACCGATTGGCGCAGGCTGAAGCAGCGCTGGAAAGCGCCAGGGCCGATCTCATAAAGGCCGAGGCTGACTGGAAACGATTCAAGGGGTTGTATGAGAAAGACTCGGTGGCAAAGAAAGATCTCGACGACGCCACCGCTCGCCATGACATGGCAAGGGCGGCCGAAGCAAGGGCTCAGTCAGCGGTGGAAGAAGCTCGGACAATGGTAGCCTACGGAACGGTCACCGCTCCATTTGACGGTATTGTGGCGACCAGGGACGTCAACGTTGGGGATCTGGTCACTCCCGGCAAGCTGCTCTTCACTGTATATATGCCCGGCGCCGCGGAACTGGTGGCCTCGGTAGGCGAGCAGTATGCGCCTCACCTGAAAGTGGGGACACCCGTCTCAATAAGAATTCCTTCGATCAAGCTCGAACAAGAGTCGCAAATCTCTGAAGTGGTTCCCCAGCGTGACGAGCGGACTCGAACCATCACCGTGAAGGCCGCTCTGAAGGAAACGCCTGAACTGGGACCGGGCCTCTACGGGACGCTGAGCTTCAAGACCGTGCCATCCGAAGCCATTCTGGTTCCCGATGCGGCAGTCAAGCTTGTAGGCCAGTTGGAGACCGTGCTGATCCTTGAACAGGGAACGCTCAAACGCCGGCATGTGAAAACCGGCCGAAGAATGAACGGGAAGGTGGAAGTGCTTTCGGGCCTGAACCCCGGAGACGAGGTGGTTATCGAATAGCGGTTTGACTGGATTCAGGCTACGCGGCGCCTTTGGCAAGCGGCACAACGAACAGCCAAAATCGTCCTCATCGAGTCCGCGGCTTCGCCTCGGATCGGAACGGGGCACGATTCGGCCCTGCCGGTACGTGCCCCTTCAGCCACAAGTCAAACGGATCAACCCCGAACCCTTTTCACCGTGCCGTTGGCGAGCAACTCCCGCAACTGGCGCAGCAGGTTCCGCTCCTGTGCATCAATGTTCTGATCCGCATCCGCTATGGCCATGATCTCTTCATACTCACTGCCGGTGAGTTCACCGTCCTTGATCGCCTTCTTGATCATTGCCGCCAATTTCCCTCCGGATTCCCCGCTCTGTGGCATCTCAAACCTCCTATAGTCTCCATGAAGTGGCTGAGCAAAGTGTGTGCTTCAGAATGAGCGTGAAGCAAGATTATAGTCGGCTGCCGGGAAAAGTAAAGCCAAAGTGAGCACCCTCATCATGCTGCCCGCGGTTTGCCGGGGTATCAGTCGATGATTTCCGAGTTGACGGATAGCTCTTTCAGTTGGTGAATCGCCTCATTCACAAGAATGTACAAGACCGCCTCGCCCGCGGACCTCACCCCGGGTTTGTCCAGGTAGCCTCCGGTCAGGATGTTAGTGATCAGGACATCGAGATCCTCTCGCCCCAGTCCCGGAAGTTCAAGAGTCGCAATTTCATCGGCCTGGACAATATCTGCTTGCGCAATCTGCTGAGGCAACTGTCCAGGACCCTCCAGGAGTGCCATTGTTCCAAAGGGGGATGAAGCCCAGGATGCATGCACTGATTTTCCGGGCTCCTTTTCCACGAGCCCCTTGAAGAAGGTTACTCTCATTGCGCACCCCGCAATAATCCTTCGCGTCCGGAGTCCCGGCAATGTTCATCACAACGAGTACCTTCTGATCTTAACGGCTATCCCGGGTGCGGAGCAAGCCCGGCAATCCCTCGTCCAGGTAGAAGTCAGGACATGAGAACAATCTTCCCACTCGTTTCCGGGGAATGGCAGGATATGTGGGTACAGCATTCTGACCGAGTCGCGCGGCCGGAGAGTGTTCCAGCATTGACAAAAAACTCCTTGACAAAGCGCAGTGGGTCCGGCATTGTTATGCCAAAAATGGCATAACAGGCGCGCGAACAGTTGCCTCCCAAAGTTCACATGTGGAGGCCGGGCGCCGAATAGGGGAGGTTGGATTTGAAGGCGAATCGAATCCGTACAGGGATGGTGTTTGCGGCGCTGCTCATCGTTGCGTCGAACTTGTCCATCGCTAAGGCTGACTGCAAGGCCGTTTACGGCCAAGGCGCGGAAGGGATTACAGTGGCAACGGGCAGTCCTGGTGAGCTTGGTCTGTTGAAGGCGCTTGTGGACGCGTTCAATGAGAGCCGCCAGGCCACGGTCTGCTGGATCAAGGCCGGGTCCGGGGAGTCGCTGAAACTCCTGAAGGACGGAAAGGCTGACGTCGTAATGGTTCACGCGCCCGCGGCAGAGAAGGCGGCGGTGAAAGAGGGATGGGCAGCCGGGCGTGTCCTGATCGGTTCCAACGAGTTCTTCATCGTCGGGCCTGTCAACGATCCTGCCGGCATAGTGAGCGCGAAGACCGCAGTGGAAGCCTATGGGAAGATTGCCGCTGCGAAAGCCTGCTTCCTGTCCAGGGGGGACAACTCGGGCACTCACAAGAGAGAGATGTTCGTGTGGAAAGAGGCTGGAATAACGCCATCCGGACCATGGTACGTCGTTGCTAAGGACTTCATGCGCGCGACCCTTCGCAGGGCAAACGCAGAGAGTTGTTATTTCATGACCGACAGCAGCACCTGGGTAGCCGAGAAGAAGAATCTTCCGAATCTCAAGATCCTGTTTAGGGGCGCCCCAGTGCTGATCAACACATACCACGCGCTTTGGAGGCCGAAAGGGTCCTCTGCCGGAGCAGTCCTGGGTAGGAGCTTCGTTGATTTCGTGGCTTCTGCAAAGGGTCAGGAGATCATCACGAACTTTGGGAAAAAGGAGTTCGGTGAGTCCCTGTACAACAATGCTGACTATGCCAAGAAATTCGACCACTGATCAGAACGGATGAAAATGTGGGGTTATGCAATGAAAATAATGGGAATTGGAGTCGCTGTTATCGCGGTAGTTCTTTGTTTTGCCCTGTTGGCGGGCGCGCAGGAACGCCTTCGAATGAGCACTACCACCAGCACCGAGAATTCGGGTCTGTTGTCTGTGCTTCTTCCCGCTTTTGAAAAGGCGTACAACGTCAAGGTGGATGTGATTGCAGTGGGCACGGGCAAGGCCCTGAAACTCGGTGAGAACGGAGACGTTGACGTGGTTTTGGTTCATTCCAGGCCTGCCGAGGACAAGTTTGTTGCCGACGGCCACGGAGTTGACCGCAGGGACGTCATGTACAACGATTTCGTTATAGTTGGCCCGAAGGACGATCAGGCAGGACTGAGGAAAGCGAAGTCAGCGCTTGACGCTTTCAAGCTGCTGGCCGAGGGCAAGGTGGATTTCATCTCAAGAGGTGATGATTCAGGCACGGACAAGATGGAAAAGAGCCTCTGGAAAGCAGCGGGAATAAGTCCAAAGGGCAAGTGGTATATCGAAGCGGGCCAGGGTATGGGCGCGGTCCTGCAAATGGCCTTTGAGAAGAAAGGCTACACTCTGTCCGACCGAGGGACGTTCATATCCCTGGGGAAAAAGATCGATTCGGTAATCGTGTTCGAGGGCGACAAAGCGCTGTTCAACCCGTACGGCATCATTGCGGTGAATCCGAAGAAGCATCCGAAGGTGAATTACAAGCTGGCAAAGCAGTTCATAGAATGGATCACAGGTCCTGAAGGACAGCGGATCATCGGCTCGTTCAATCTGAACGGAAAACAACTCTTCTTCCCAAGCGCGAAGAAGTGACCGGCCAAGGGCTCGTAGCCAAAAGGCTGTGCAGCAGGTGAGTTGCGCCGGAGGGGCGGGCTTCGGACCCGCCTCTTCGGCACATCTGACAATGGTTCCGGCAAAGACCGTAAGGCGGAACTTCGTCTCTAACGGACCCTAGAACGCTCCCCAATCCTGCTTACCTTTGATGTAGTAGCTTGGACAGAGGAACCGGAGCACATGAGCGATCTTGGCCGTTCTGCGCCGTTCTGTTTCGGACTCGGCCCTGATGCGCTCAAGCTCTTTGCCGAACATCTTGTCGAAATATTCTTCCGCAGCTTCTTCTCTGCCCTCGGAAGTCTCGAATAGCTCCCGAATTGCAGCCAGTTCCCCGTGATCAAGCCAGATACCGCCGCACTCAGGGCATTCGTCGATCTGCACCTTTCGGGCAACACTGAAGCAGTGGCGCATCATCACGGTGTCGCAAGTGGGGCACAATCGTCTCTTGTCCTGGTCCACTTCCACTCGTGCATCCCTGTCAATATCCAGGAGTTCCTCTCCCGGAGTTTCGTGTTTTTCGTTAACCTTGTCCAGCTCGAACCAATCGAACCAGATACCGCCGCATCCTCCTTCGCATGCATCCACTGTGATGCCTCCGACCTGCATCTGGGTCAGCAGGTGATTGCACGCCGGGCATTTCATGCCTTTTCTCCTTCTCTGGAGTTCTCTTCCAGTGCGTCTGTGCCAAAAAGTTCGAAATCAGGCTGGTTTTTCACGAACGTTCGAGTTCGGACGGCATTTCTCTTTCTCTGAACTATAACCGGTTACGGTGAGCCAGTCAACAGCGGCTTACGCAAACGGATTTGCATTTCCGGCCGCAGCGGTCAGGCCAAAGTCCTAGGACAATTCAGGCAATTCGGCGGTGTTTCCCCTCTCAGGCCGGCCAGGAGATTCTCCGCAGCCAGAGCAGCCATCTGTGTTCTCGTTTCTAATGTGGCGCTACCAATGTGGGGAAGTAGAACCACATTAGGAAGCTGGGCAAGGCCCGAAGCAAGGCTGGGCTCGTTCTCGTACACATCGAGGCCCGCGCCCGCGATCCACCCGCTTTGAAGGGCTTGCACAAGAGCAGCTTCGTCTACCACCGGACCGCGCGACACGTTTATAAGGTACGCTGTGCGCCTCATCAGTTTCAGCTCCCTCCCGGTTATCAGGCGCCTGGTCTGGTCCGTAAGCGGCACGTGAAGCGACACATAGTCCGATTCGGAGAGTAGTGCGTCCAGATCTGAGAACCGGACACCGATGTCCTGCTCGGCCACAGGATCGAGTCTCCGACGGTTGTGGTACAAGACCGGCATGCGAAATCCGTGCGCTCTCCTTGCCACCTCCTTTCCGATGTTTCCCAACCCGATGATTCCCAGGGTCTTGCCGGTTACGTCTGTACCCAGAAAGGAAAACGGGGCCCACGGCTTGAATCGGCCGGACCTTGTGATTGCGTCCGATTCGATCACCCTTCTGGAAACTGCCAGTATCAGTGCGAACGTGAGATCGGCGGTGGCATCGTTGAGGACTCCCGGAGTGTTGGAAACCCATATACCGCGGGCCGTAGCCGCGCCAACATTAATGTTGTCGAATCCCACAGCCATGTTTGCTATCATCTTCAGATTGCGGCCCGCTGCGAGGAGTTCTTCATCGACGCGGTCCGTGATCATGCACAGCAGGCCGTCCACATCTCCGACAAGGGCGAGGAGTTCGCGCCTGTCCATGGGCACGTCCGATGCATGAGCGGTGAGATCATGTTCCTTCCTGATGAGGGACAAAACCTGCTCAGGAAGCCTACCTGTAACAAGGACCTTCATTTCGAATCTCCCTGGTTGATGTGCAGCCCCGGCTTGCCGGAAGCTTTCATGGCGCTTCCGCTCCGCCGCGATGCTGCCTGGTTTGGCCGGCGGGCTCGCTCAGCGACTGCATTCCCCTCGACCTCGTCTACACTGCGCGCCGGACGCTCCGGCTCGTCCGACGACCCTTGAAATCATCCTGAGCAGCCATTGATGAAGAGACGACATATCCTGAAAGGCTTTGAAGCAATACTCGATTATGTCCCTCGAATAAAGCTCTTCCGGGATCTTGCATGAAACCGCTGCAGTCAGTCCGTTGTGAAGGAGCAGATCGGCATTCTTATGGTCGGGATCGAAACCTCGAGGTGTCTTCTTGTAATGCTTGATGCCGATCTCATAGCCTCCTCTCTTCCGGATTCTCTGCAAAGCCTTGGCGAGATCGGGTCCGTGCTTGGGATCTACGACGGAATCTCTGTACTCAGCCAGCAGGGGCGGTGAGAAACGATAAACGCCCACTCCGAGCATCAGATCGGGAGGCTCAAGATGAAAGTAGAATCCGGGGCATTCCATCTTCGGAAGCCATCCTTCCCAGAAAAAAATGCCCAGATGGGTCTTGTACGGGGACTTGTCCGCGCTGAAGCGCGTGTCCCGGAATACTCGAAATATGGATTTGTCCACCCTCGGGTCGGCTATGATCCCCGGTGACATCTCCCTGAGGCGTTTTCCCATCTCGTAAACGAAATCACGAGCCGGAGCCATGACGTGATCTTCGAAGTCGCCCTTGTGGAGGGCAAACCAATCCTTGTCGTTGTCCTTCTTCAAGTTCTCAAAGAACCTCACGGATTCCTTGAAGAATCCGTCGAACGCGGGTTGCGCTGTCATGGCCTTGCGCCTCCTCTCCTCCTCCTTGTGTTGTGCACGGTATCTTCGGCCAAGTCTCGCGGAATCCGCGGCCGTTGCCAAGAGAAATGTGCGATTCGTCTCTACGGGCAGATCTGTGTGTCAGTCCGGAGTGAAGGTTGCGTACAGGCAAAGGGCGGACACCACAGGTCCGCCCTTCTAGCGAAAATGCCAACGTTGTTTTGCACAGTCCTTAGTCGGACACGCTCTTGATGATGTCTCCCGGAAGGATTTCTTCCCGCATTCGGGTAATAAGTACGGTAGAGTTTTTCTCGAATGCCTTGAGGATCATGCCTTCGCCCAGATAGGCATCAGGAGTGCTCAGGCGCTTCCATGTGTGCGGGTCCATCACCGGGTGACTGGGCCGGTAAATGTTGACGAGCATCCCTTCCTTCATCCCGTCGCTTTCGCCTCTGTCGATGAAAACGATGTCGTTTTCCAGGTTGTGAGCGTCAATGTACCATGTCTTTCGGGTGACGGACCGGAGAATGGTTCCTGTAAGCATCTTGTGCGTTTTCGTCGGGACGATCTCCTTGGGCCTGGGTGTGAACAGGCACACCTTGTCCCCGTTCATCAGCTCTTCGTAACTATCCAGCACGATCGCGGTCACCAGATCGTGACCTGTGTTGACAACTTCCACCTCTCCGACCACTTCGGAAAGAAATCCCACCGGCCTGTCCGGGTTACGCGGGTGCCCCAGGGGCCCCCGATCACGATAGACCCCGAACCTGTCACCCACAAGGATACACTGGCGCTTAGATGGACGGAAGCGAACGTAAACCAGGTCTCTCTCCAAGTAATGGATCTTCCCCTGGTCGGGAGAAGTCACTATGTAGCCCCAGACTCTTGTGGGACGAAGACTAAGCTTGTACCTGAAATACTTCCTGTCGTAAGGAATCCCCTTGAACGGAATGGCAGTCAGTCTGAATCTCATCTCATCGGGAATGCCCGTTGGGGGCAAGTATTCTTGATTCATCAGGCTGTAGGGGTATTGCGGGTGGTAAATGTTGAGCTTGGTTCCCGGAATCAGATGCTCATACTCCGGCTCGGACTTCCCCTCGATCTTCACGGAGGGATTCTGATTCCACACGTGCGGCCAAAGGGCCGGGTTAGAATAGTACAGCCCGGCAACACCATAGAGAGTGTCTCCCCGCTTGACTGTATATTGCCTTTGTGGTCTCGGAAACAGCTCGAAGGCTTGGGCACTCTCGTGGAGCATCGGGATCAGCCCGAGAATGAGGGCTGCCAACATAATTGCCCGATATTTCCGTATCATCAACAGCCTCCGTAACCAGTCGTTCATAAGTCACATGCAGAATCAGTCCTAACATGTTGCTTTCTTATACATTCTTTTGCCAATATTGTCAAGCACATTTCCGCCCCGGAGGTATCCGGTCGCCTGCCTGCGGCAGGGAAGTCTCTCCGCCTTATGGTGAAACGCGAGTTCGGGCGTCCCCGGCGTCAAGGGCAGCCGGCTTCAATGGATGGCTTAAGTCTGCTGATAATGGCTCGAACCATTCCCAGCGGAGTTTCCGAAGAAAGACCTACAGCTTGGAAGAAGGTTCCACCCTTGAGAGCGCACATCACTACTGTGTACTCTCTTCCCGGGATGAGGAATGCCTCCAAGGTCCCCCAGCCTGATTTAGCGAACAATTTCAGCGCGGATCTGAAGGTGGCCGCCAGGTGTTCGGCCGCAGCAGGGATATCAAGGTCCGACTTTTCCTGAGCCCAGGCCAGCGGTATCCCTTGGGCAGTCTCCACGACTGCGGAGAACAGAAAACCGTCGATTTTCCGCTTGAGTCGATCCTGAGTCTGCTCCAGCTTGCCCAAATCCGGATGAGGTTTGGGAGCCACGACTCGCAGCGGCGATCCGGTCACGGGGTCATCCCCCAGCAATTGGCTCGGCAGCGAGTTGTCCGCGCCGGGAGATTGTTCAGCCTGCGCCTCTCGGAGTTCAGCGGCGGGGCTCTTCGGCTGTCCGACAGCTTTCGGTGTCGAATCGTCAGGAGGCCAGGAGAACCGCATCGCCCGTCGGGAAATGAGCGGGGGATGCTCGCCCGGGCCGGTGGAATCCACACTTTTTAGGGGCCGTGCAGCTTCGTCTTTCAATCGGGAGGCTTCCATGCAGACAAATTGAATGGGAGCCTCAATAGTGCGTTTCTCGCTAGCGCAGACATTGCTGATGGCAATAGAAACGTCACCCCAGGACAGCATTTCGTACGCAGCGGGTAAACCTTCAAGTTCTTCGGTTCGTGCGTCGATAAGCTCGCCCCCGGAGCAGTAAAGCGTGCCGTGGCCGGTCCCGGATTTGACTTCAAGAGTGCACGTCTTCTGCTCCAGCTCAACCAGTTGGAGAAAGGCGTCCAGGGCTATACCGCTCAGTCGGCCCTGAAGACGACTGGAATGGGCTCTTGATATGGTTTTGACCAAACGATCGAGGTCCAACGGCTTTTCAATATAGAAAAGCGATCCAAGCCCCTTGACCTTGTCGTAGACTTCAGGCGTTCCGAACGCAGTCATGACGATTATGGGAAGTTCAGGGAGACGCCGTCGCAGATGAGCGATAAGTTCAAACCCATCCATCTCCGGCATTCTCAGGTCAGTGACCACCACGTCCACGCTAACCGAATCGAGTATCTCGACAGCTTCTCTGCCGTTTCCTGCGGTCACGATCTCCATGTCATGCCGCCGCAATCCGTCGCTCAGGCTCCGCACGAAGTTCAGTTCATCATCTACAATGAGTATGGTATTCATGTCCTTGTCTCTTGCCCGCAATGAATGGCTAGTTTGAAAGCGACGGGACCAAGTGACAAACCCGTTTCATCTCCGGTCATCAACTTGGAATGAACATATCCACCGTAGTCCCGGCCCCTTCCGTGCTGACTATCTCAAGGGTGCTGTTCATTTTGGCCATAAGTTTGCGGCAGATCACCAAGCCAAGGCCGGTGCCTTCGGCCTTCGTGGTATAAAACGGCTTGAACAGATACTTCTGCTGACTCGCCGGTATTCCGCACCCGTTGTCTCCTATCGAGATTTTCACTACGTCATCGCAGTCGGTAGTAGTTATGGTGATCTTCGGATCGGGCCGATCTTTCAGGGCATCGATCGCGTTAGCGATCAGATTGACCAACACCTGATACAACACCCTCGGGTCTGCCTTGACCTTGAGCGGGACCGAATCGCAGACGACCTTTATCCCCTTTGCAGTAATCTTGAGAGAAACCAGTCCCAGGAACTCCTCCAGGAATGACGGCAGGTCCACTGACTCCGTTTGGACAGCGTCGAACATGCTAAAGCTCTTCATTCGACTGAGAAGCACTTCCATCCGAGCCAGATCGCTCATCGCCCGATCGACGTAGTCCCTGACAGTCTGTGGAGAAACGCTGCTGGATTCCAGCTCCCGCTTGAGAACCGTGAGCGTCACTTTCAGGGAATTGACAGGATTGCCGAGTTCATGTCTCAGCGAGGAGAAAATGAATCCTGTGTTCTCAGCCAGATTCATGGCCTCGGCAAGAGCCTCCAGCCGTGCCTTGTCCGTGATGTCTCTCATGAACACCCACAGGTAGTCACGCGCCACAAGGTATGCCGAGCATCCTATGATGGTATCGTTCAAGCGCAGTGTTCTGCGGGGGAGATCGCTATCGCCGGGATCAGTGGGTTCAAAGAGGGGCAACAGGACGGAAGCGATGTCGCCCGGACACAACTCTCGTGCGGCTCTGTTCTGAAAAAGCACGGTCCTTGAGTTCTTGTCCAACACCACGATGCCCAATCGAACATTGTTGAGAATCGAACCGCATATGTCGAGATGCGGGGGCGCGGCCCCGGTGATAGGGCATATCCCGTTCATTTGTGGCATCTCTCACCCGTCCAACGCTGGGCAGCCCAAATTCGACCGGCGTACCCATGTCCCGGAGTCATTCGCATCCCTGCCGGCGAACACGACACCGATACTGCATGCGGGAGGCCGCGTTCGTACTCAACCCATCATAGCATACAGCGAGATGACGCCCGTCTGTGTTTTTTTCTCGCGGGATGGAGCAGGCTTGCCGCCTGCGGTTCCTCGCGGCCTTGAATCAGACCGGGCCGCAAGCCTGCCCCACAAGAGTGAATGATTACCTGTGGTTGAAAATTTCAGTTTCTTTTTTGTCGTGAAAGTGATTATAATGGCTTCGCTTTTCTGTTCTCAAGAAACGGGAAGAGGGGACGGGATCTTGAAGCGCTTGCGTTTGACGGTATTTCTGGCTTCCGTTCTGGTGATGAGCTGTGCTCTGTCCGCCTGGGGACAGGTCCGGCCCTGGCCCATAGACGTTGACTCCTCATTCAGGGTGGGCTGGCTTTTCGGACAGCAGATGGTACGGTACGCGGATCCCCTGGGAGCAGCCGGCGATCGGGTGAAGAGTGAACTCAGCCCCAAGGTGCCCATCCTTTCGGGAGCCATCGAATTGACCCCGTTCTATAGGATCTCGGGGCGGGTTGCCGGTTCCCTGAGCGTCTTGGAGCCGCACATCAGGTTCTACGCGGGCAAGGCCGATCCTTCTTTTGACCGTTGGGACGTCAGGCCCAATTTCAAACAGTGGGAAGCTGCCGGCCTGGTGCATCTGTGGAAGAGCCGGGGATATCGGTTCAGCGTGGTGGCAGGGTATCGCCAGGAGTACTGGACGTACACCGGTGATCCGGTGGAAGATGCCGGCACGGAATCCTGGCTCAATGACAGGTGGACGTCTCACATCCCGTTCATGGCCCTCCAGACCTCATTGTTCTTTCCATGGTGGAAGACGCGCTTCGAAGTTCTCGGTTCTCCATTCATGACAAAGAAGGTCTTGGCGCAGGTACGCAACGGTTCCGATTTCATAGAGTATGACGGCTCGGCCCCATCCGGAGGACTTCTGGAGTTCACGGTCGAGGGGACTGCCGCGGTTACCTCGCTGGCCAGGCTGGGCCTTTATGGAAAGTACACCCATCAGGAGTTGCACGGCAACGCGACCCGTGAGCAGGGGAGCAGCAAGCTGGAAAAGGATCTCTTCGTCCAGGAAAGCTTCGGCGTGATAGGCGTGAATTTCATGTTCGTTTTTTGAGCCCGCCCAGGAAATGTAATGACCTGCATAAGGCTCCATTGGCCGATCAGCCGGTTCCGATCGCCCCAAATGAGACCCATACCAGTGCGTTTTCAAACGCGTAACTCTCGTTGCCGCGAGGTGTGCCTCCTCCGCTACGAACGGCAAGCCTGACTTCGCTTCGGAGCCACACCGGCCCACTTACCGATCCGAACTCACATTGTATCAGACTGCCCCTCCCTTCTCGAAGACCCCGTCGATGATATCCTTGAAGAACTCGCATTTCGCTCGGCACTCAGCAACCTTTTCCGTGTAAGACCCTTGCTTCTCGCCTCTGCACATAGTCCCCGTAATAGCCAGGCACGTTCTGCCGTGGTTCGGATAGGCCGGACAGTCCTCCCGAGTCTTGCAATGGAGCACTTCCCAACCGTTGCGCGCTGCCATGGTCTCCTCCAAGACGCCATTGGAATTCCTCCATAAATCAAAGAGCATACCATTAATCTCCGCAAAGCAACCGAAATCCTCGACCTAATTTGGGCGCCTTTGGTCGTTTGAGTCCGTTCTGCCCTCTTGGCGTCCGAAGTCTCCTTCCCGAGAGCTGTTACGAACG
>DYLG01000113.1 GCA_020722215.1 Desulfomonile tiedjei | reverse complement strand
CCCGCATCGCCCGCTCCGACTATTATGGCTTGCCTGTCGTCATCGCGGCGAATCTCGCGGACACGAGGCACGATTTCTTCTCTGACGAATCGAGCGCTGATTCTGAGTCCTCCGAGCAATACGAGACTGAAAAGAAAATCAATGAACACCACTCCTCTGGGAATGTGCAGAGACCTTTCCAAGAACGCAAAACCGAGCAGCACCAACGCGCACGCAGCCGTGAAGAATGCGAGAAACGCGACATCGCGTATTCCAACATAACGCCAGCCCGTAGAAGTTCCGCCAAGCAGATGGAACAACACCAATTTGATTGCTGCCACATAGGGCAACATCAGGATGCACTGACGCCAATAGTAATCCGGTACGGAAAAGTCGAACCTGAGCTGGTACGAAAGAAAGAAGCTCACCGCGCACAGCACAAAGGTTCCCAACAGAAGAACGTGATTGTAACGTACACTTACGGCAATCGCGGTCAACCACGGTCTCGGCGTGTCAAAAACCGATCCGACAAGTGCCTTAATTAGTCTTGTGAGCATGTTGGGGACACCGTGAAGAGCGAGGGTCAAGTCTGCTCCGACCGGCCGTCTGCGAAACAACGCGGCACTGAACGCCTCTTCAGGCCCGGCTCCTTTGGCCATAATAATAGGCCATGAATCCGCATTTATCAACAGCCGGCGCCGAACAGGTCCGGGCTTGATGCTACCGGTGGCTTCGGTGGCGCCGGCCTCCGTGCCGACGATTATTTGATGGCCCGGCAGGCACGCCGGGACGTACCGAATTTGGGGATGCCTCCCTCGTTTCGTAGGGGCGGGTTTGTAACCCGCCCTTGGTCGAATCATGCGAAGACGGGCGGGCGCCAAGGAAAAGCGCGAACGCAGGTTTCGCGCCGTACGCCCACATTCGGCGGGATATGTGAACGCGGCCGCGTGGGGATCTTGCACGGGCGATCCTTATGATCGCCCTCTTCATCCGTCCGAGGGGCAACGAAACGGGCATCCGACGACCGAAACAGAAAGACACGAAGCAAAACGACCTTTGAACTCTTTGTGCCTTGGTGTCTTGGTGGTTGATCGCTCTCCGGCAGGCCAGGCCGGTAGCCCCTACCCCTCCGCGTCCTCGAGGAACTTGGGAGGCAAAACCCTTCCATGGCCGAATGCCAGGTCGGGGATGACCATCAAGGTAGATGTGCCGTGGGCCAGAATCTTGCCCTTCGCGTCGGTAACCTGAGCGTCCCCGAGCCCCAGGGTGCGGCCAAGCTTGATATTTCGGCCTGTGGCAATGAGCTTGCCCCTGGCGGCCGGAGCGAGGAAGTTGATCTTGAGGTCTACCGTTGTCATGCCCAGGTTTTCATCCAGGCCGGTGTACACAGCCCAGAATGCCGCAGCGTCTATGATGGAGGAGAACACTCCCCCATGCACCACGCCGAATGGCTGAAGGTGCTTCTCCTCGAGATCAATCTCCAAGACGGACCTGCCCACCTGCAGCCCAAGGATCTTCATGGACTGCAGGATGAAATACGGGCATCCGTTCGTCGCGTCTCGGACCTTTTCCACATATTCGGGATTAAGAGTTCGCATTCGGATAACCCCTGGTTTCGGAAAACAAAAAACCCGCCCTCAGAAGAGAGCGGGTTTTCATGTCATAGTAAGGTAATGGCTAGAATATGCACACCGGTGCGATGGGCGTGACCTTCTTGTTCCACTTAGCTTGGACGGGCTTCCAATCCGGGGGCATCCCAATCGGCATGGTCAGAGGAACGGTTACGCGGTCGCACTCCCTAAGAGTTTCCCAACTGCAATTCCAAGTGACCTTATCGCAGCATCCGATGGGGCAGGCGCCCTTGGCTTTTCCCACGCAGAGAACGTCATACAGAATGATCTCTTTGGGAACCTTGACGGGGACCGGCTTCCATCCGTATGCCACTTTACCCGGGATGCTGATGACCTGCTGCACTGGGACCGGCTTGCATACCGGCGGAGTACGCGGCCCTGGAGCGTGCTGTTCCGGTGGCGGGGTGGGTAGGGGCTTCTTGAACCCTACCATTTCGCATTTCATCGGCACGGGGCAAGCCGGGGCAGGTCCTTTTGCCATTGCGGACGCCGTAAAGGCAAGCGCCACGGCGATAGCGATCAACACGACCAACGACTTCTTCATCCTATTCCCTCCTTAAATTGAATCATATTCCAATTCAACATCTTCTGTGGCCAGGATACGAGCCACCCTAGCACATTGATTCCACGGTTGTCAAGCAAAATCCTGGAATTGGTCCCGCGGGAGCGGGCGAAACTTTTTTCGCCCCGGCAGTTACGCGCAGGATGTCCCGCTCGGTTTAATCCGTCCACCAAATCCATGGGTAACGCAGGATGATGACAAATGCAAGGAAAATTTCCGGCGATTGCGCGGGAATCAGCGGCCGAAAAAGCCGGAGCGGCCGGCGGTGGGGCGCCGGGATCACGGCTCCGGAAGAATTCCGCCTTTATTCCGCAGGGAATTTTTTCGCGGCGCCCGTGAAAAATTTTTTCCCGAAGAAAAAAGCAAACCCATGCCCTCCGAAGCGCGCCGCGCATGGTGAACGAGGAGTCTTTTGAGGAGGAATTGCCGGGGAGGCCAAGGGGATCCAACCACCAGGGCGCCAAGACGCCAAAAAATCACAGGACAATTACTTCTTGGCGCCTTTGTGTCATGGTGGTCCTCACCCCCAGCCCCCTCTCCAAGGATGGAGAGGGGGCTGTGATGCCCCTTCCCCATCCTTGGGGAAGAGGTCAGGGGATGGGGAATGTTTCCGGAAGAAGCCCGACCACCGACACACCAAGAAATCACAGGACACGGGATGCGGTGGCTCCTGGCTCACGTATAAAGAATCACGGTTTGTACCAACGGCTTGCGGCCAAGTATCCGGTTGACGTACCTTCGGGCGGCCAGTCTGATTTCTTCTTTGGCTTGGTCCCATTCTTCCGCAGCGCATGGGCTGAGTTCGGCAAGCTTCTGCTCGATCGCGCCGCGTATCCCTTCGATCAACCCGGGTTCGGTCTCCTCATAGGTAACCCCGATGGAGGAAATCTCCGGGCCCGCAGTGATGCGCCCGGTTCCCCGGTCAACTACGAGCGCCACAAAGAGAAGGCCTACCTCGGAGAGGACACGTCGGTCGCGGAGGACCTCATTGCCCACGTCTCCGATTCCTTTGCCGTCCACGAACACCTTGTTGACCTGGACCTGGGAGGCAACGCGGGCCGCGTCGTGAGATATTTCCAACAGGTCGCCGTCCGTGGTCACGATCACCCTCTCTCTGGGAATTCCTTCTTCAATTGCCAAATGAGCGTGACTCACAAGGTGGCGATACTCACCGTGAACGGGGATGAAATACCGCGGCCTGACAAGCCTGAGCATGGCGCGCAGCTCGTCCTGGCACGCGTGACCGGAAACGTGGACATGGGAGATCTTCTCATATTCCACGAGCGCGCCTCTGCGGAAAAACTCGTTGATTATCTGGCTTATATCCTTTTCGTTGCCGGGAATGAATCTCGACGAGAGCACCAGGAGGTCCCCCCGCTTTACCGTCAGGTACTTGTGGCGGTCATAAGCCATGAGAGAAAGGGCCGACATGGGTTCGCCCTGAGACCCTGTGGACAGAATGGTGACCCTCTCGTCGGGGAGCTGATCCATGTCCTTCAAATCAATGAGGATTCCCCGGGGGATGTCGAGGTATCCCCGCTCGGACGCGATCCTTGTATTGGTCACCATGGAGCGGCCCACAAGA
This sequence comes from Desulfomonile tiedjei, assembly GCA_020722215.1. GTDB lineage: Bacteria > Desulfobacterota > Desulfomonilia > Desulfomonilales > Desulfomonilaceae > DYLG01. The sequence goes on along the minus strand of DYLG01000113.1, from coordinate 9,276 downwards.
ACCACTTTTCGGCCGAACTCCTCAGCCACCCGGAGGACCTGTTGTATGCGGTGAATATTCGAGGAGAATGTGGCGATGAAAATGCGGCCGGGAGCTTCCCGGAATATCCGTTCCAGAGACGGACGGACCAATATCTCGGAGCCGGCCTGGCCCGGATGTTCCGCATTGGTGCTGTCCGAAAGCAGGGCAAGAACCCCCCCGTCCGCATAGGAAGAGATTTTCTCCACGTCGCAGACGCGGCCGTCGATGGGCGTGGGATCCAGTTTGAAATCACCGGAGTGCATCAGCAGCCCTGCCGGAGTCCTCACGGCAAGGCCCACCCCGTCGGGAACGGAGTGGCACATGTCAATGAGGTCGATGTGAAAAGGGCCCAGCTCCAGGGGGGCGTCCGCTGAGACCACACAGCGTTCCGAGCTTTCAATGAGTCCGAATTCTTCCAGCCTGTGCTCGGCAAGGCCCATCGTCAATTCGGTCGCGTACACCGGCACTGGTAGTCTGGCCAGCACATAAGGAAGCGCTCCGATGTGATCCTCGTGGCCGTGGGTGAGCACTATGCCGAGGATATTCCAATCGAGTTTGAGCAGGGGCTCCAGGTCGGGAATCACCAGGTCCACCCCCGGCATGGACTCATCGGGAAAAAGCAGACCTGAGTCTATGATGAACGCGTCCCTGCCCCAGGCCACGACCATCATGTTCATTCCGATTTCGCCGAGCCCCCCGATTGGGAGCAGCTTGAGAACGCCATTTTCAAGATCCTGCATCTGACACCGCTTTCCGGCTCAATTCTCGTCATGGCCCGACTAGGGGTTGACTTTTCTCGATTCAAAGACTTATATTATATTATACATAAAGACCGTCTTCATCTTGTATCATGACTCCCCCCCCTTGATACCTTACCGGAGACGGTCTTTATTTTTTCGGATTCCATGGACAAGCAAAGACTTCCACCCTGGGTAAGATCAACGCTGCCGCCGGCATCCGCGCTGGCGAAGATTACAAGGCGCACGTATTGCCAAGGGCTTGCCACCGTTTGCAGGGAAGCGCGCTGTCCCAATCGAGGCGAATGCTTCTCTAAAGGAACCGCCGCCTTTCTTATCCTTGGCGACGTGTGCACAAGAGACTGTAGATTCTGCGCGGTGAAGCACGGTATCCCACAGCCTCCGGAACCCTCCGAGCCCGTAAAGGTGGCCGAGTCGGTTGCGGTCATGGGATTGACTCACGCGGTGGTAACCTCGGTCACAAGGGACGATCTCGAAGACGGGGGGGCTTGGCAATTTGTCGCAACGATCCGCGCCATTCGCGAAATGTGCCCCGGAGTGGGGATCGAGGTTCTCATCCCTGACTTCAGAGGCTCGGCCGACGCGCTCAGGCAAGTGGTTGAGGCCGGTCCTGACGTGATAAATCACAATCCGGAGACGGTTCCTCGATTGTATCCACTCTTGAGGCACGCGGCAATATACGAGAGATCCCTTGAGTTGCTGGCACGTGTGAGACAATATGACCCGCAGATATACACCAAGTCGGGAATAATGGTCGGAGTGGGAGAGACTCTCGACGAAGTGCGCGCTCTGATCCGCGATCTGGTGGGTGTGGGATGTGCGGCTCTCACTATCGGCCAGTATCTCCGCCCGACCAAAGACCACTACCCGGTCAAGAGGATCGTCCCGCCGGAGGAATTCGAACAATTGGAAGATATTGCAATGGCCGAAGGAATCCCCTGTGTGGCGGCCGGACCCCTGGTGCGAAGTTCCTACGCAGCAGGGCAAATGCTGCGCAAACTCAAAGGATTACCGGCCGACGAAACGGATCCGGGTGAAAGCGTAGATCCTTGCATCCGGAATCCTTGTAAGATTAACTCGTAGAATCCGGCGGTAAGACCTTTCCTCGTTCCCTGTCTCCAGCCTGGGAACGAGGAACGGGGGAAGAATCGGTAGCGCCCGGCGTCCCTGCCGGGCCATTGAATGAACACCGGCGAGCCGCCGGTGCTACCAATCTGCATCCATGGCAAATCATTCATTGGGAGCAAAAAAAGAGGGCAATCACGAGGATCGCACTTACAGCCGCGGGAGAGATCCGAACAGTTTCGACGATCCGGCGATCTTTAAAGCGGAACACTGTGGGACAAGCAGGCAGCCTTGGTCCTCTTGCCGAAGCGTTCCAATCCGGCCGGTTGGTGCTTCGTTCCGAGGTATTCTCTCCACAGGTTGGTTGCGGTTCATATTAGAGGGGAAAGGGCTCCGGAGCATGCGTCTCCAGGGAGGCGTGCGCGCCGGCGGCCACTCACTCGCCTGCGGTGCGGATCGCTTCCAAAATGCTCATGCCCACCTCGGTGGCGAGGTCGGAGTCCGACTCCTTGAGAACATTGGCGATTTCGCGCCATTCGTCTTCATCCCCCGTCAAAGTGACCTCTATGATATCTTCGTTGGTATCGCTGACGATCGCTTCGGTGAGTTCCATCCTCAGTCTCCTTGGACTCATTGAACTAAGGGCTCGTCCCGAAATAACGGCGGCATTCTCACTTACCGCCTCGGACCTCGGCGTCCGGCCTTTCCAGCTTCAGGATTCTTGCTTTGCGCAGAGACGGCCCCGCCGCGCCACCAGGGCCAAAAACGCATCGCGGGGATATTTTCCCGCGGCCGCTAAGGGAAGGGCCGCTGTCTCCCCCGCGTTAAACGGGCCCCGTTGATCCGGCACTCGAACTGCAAAGAAAGACCGCCTCGTCAATTACCCCGACTCACGTATCCGCGCCGAACCCGGCGGCGCCATATGAGCACAATGAGGGTGTTCCCCGCGCCGGGGGACGGGATGGGGGCTCCGGTACACGCGGTCCCCTATGCGTGGGAAGAATCCTACCAAACAATTCTGAAAAGGCAACAAAAGTCTTCGGCTGGAAGTAACCCTTCAGTCACGAGGTGGAAGTTCGGCTGTCGGCAGCGGGGAGCGTGCCTGCGAAGCGCAGTCAGGCTTGCCGTTCGGAGCGGAGCAGGCGCCTCCCCGCGCCCGTAACTGAGGGCTTACGGCCGGGAACGGCGTCCGCATTCTTTGAAGGGGGCGGACTCCTTGGACCGCCCTCTTTGCGCTTCACCACGAAGCCACAAAGACACGAAGGAAAGATTCCTATGAGAATTTCTCGGCGGGACCGACCCGGATTTGGGCAAAAAAAAAGCAATCCTAAAATTGGGGAGGATTGCTCAAAGGGTATGGTTTAAGGAGTCGTTGTCAATTCTAGGGAGAAGCAAGCCGCGTGCCAGGTTAGAAATCAGCAACGAGACCAATTGCTTAACGCTGGCTACCGCTATGAAGAAAAGCGCTAACGCGCTCAATTTCTTCGCACTTCGCAGGTCGAGGCAATTTGCCTGCGAACTTTTTTCGCACCGACCCCGGAAACCGAATCCCTTTGACGGGAAAGAGACGAACGACTTCCCGAAACGCGCGGGGACCGGAAAACACGGATGCGGCAAATGACTCACGTCGGCGTGGTTCCGCAGGACGGTTCTTCCGACAAGGGATGAGTCACATTGCTCATTCAGCCTCGGTGTTGCGGATCTCGTTGAGACATGCCGCGCTTTCTGATATCACAGACCCGGAGGGAGTTGCAGCATGAAACAGGTAATCATTGAAAATCCCGTAATCAATTCGCCTTACAAGGAACCATGCCGCCACTTCCGTTTCTCCGAAGAGGGGATTACCGACGAGATCATGGAAGGCCGCCGTCCCAGTTCCTATTTTGTTCCGGCGCCCAAGCCAAAGAAGAAGGGAAAAGGGGTCGCTCTTGAAACCGAGTGGACCGAAGACCGGGTAAGAGAGAATGAATTCGCAAATCAGGTGCGGGATCGGGTTGGCCGTTGGCGTCAAATGGAATATCCGCATGTGACCCGGACCACAGCTCGGCTCCTTGAATATTGGACCGATCCCGAACGGGAGAAGAAGCTGTTCTTTTGTCAGATTGAGGCCCTGGAGACGGCTATCTACCTCACCGAAGTTGCCGCAAAAGACGGGGCGGGATGGATTGAGCGCAGGATCGGAGAAGAAAACGAGAAATCCAACCCGCTTCTCAAGCGGACAGCATTCAAGATGGCCACAGGTACCGGCAAGACTGTCGTGATGGCCATGATTATCGCCTGGCACACCCTAAACAAGCTGGCCAATCCGCAAGATGCGCGGTTCTCGGACACATTCCTGATCGTCACACCAGGCATCACGATCAAGGATCGACTGCGAGTGCTCCTGCCCAATGATCCTGAGAATTACTACCAGAAACGAGATATTCTCCCCTTCCATCTCATGGAGCAGCTCGGCAAGGCAAAAATCCTTATCACCAATTTCCACGCCTTCAGGCAGCGTGAACTTGGCGATGCGAGTAGATTGGCTAAGGCAATCTTGAATCGAGGCGGGGACAACGGCTTCAAAGAAACGCCGGACCAGATGGTTCGCCGAGTATGCAGAGAGCTTGGAAACAAACGGAACATAGTCGTTATCAACGATGAAGCCCACCACTGTTACCGGCGGAAACCGGATGGAGTGGAAGACCTTCTGAAAGGCGAAGAAAGGAAGGAAGCAGAAAAGAGAAATGAGGAGGCCCGTATTTGGATCTCCGGCCTGGAGGCAATCAAGGCCAAGATCGGCACACGGGCAATCTACGATCTTTCAGCCACCCCTTTTTTTCTCAGAGGCTCCGGGTATTCGGAAGGCACGCTTTTCGGATGGGTTGTGTCGGACTTTTCGCTCATCGATGCGATTGAGTCCGGCATTGTCAAAGTCCCGCGTGTCCCGGTGGCCGACGACTCAGTCACCGGCGAAGAACCGACTTACCGCAACCTGTGGATAAGAATCCGGGATGAACTGCCGAAGAAAGGCCGCAAGACAGCCGCAATCTCCGGCGAACCAAAGCTCCCGGCTGAACTGGAAGGCGCGATCCAAAGTCTTTACGGGAATTACGAGAAGTATTACCGACAGTGGGAATCGGACTCGGAAGCTCGTGAACGGGGTTTGACCCCTCCGGTCTTTATTGTGGTCTGCAACAACACCAACGTTTCAAAGCTGGTATTCGATTACGTTGCCGGATGGGAGAAGACCGGACGGGTTCCCAAACTCGACCAAGCCGGAAAGCCGGTGATCAACAAGAAAAGCGGAAAGCCTGAACTTCCGGACGAGGTCCAGGCAATCGTTCCGGGAAAACTCGCCATCTTTAGCAATGTGGAGAATGGCCGCTGGACTTATCGCCCCAATACGATCCTGGTGGATAGCCGGCAATTGGAATCCGGCGAAGCAATGAGCCCTGATTTCAAGAGTATCGCAAGCCGTGAAATCGAGGAGTTCAAGGCCGGATACCGGACCCGCTTCCCTGATCGTGACCCTGAGAAACTCACCGATGAAGACTTACTCCGCGAGGTCATGAACACTGTCGGCAAGCCGGGGAAGCTCGGAGAGCACGTGAAATGCGTCGTATCGGTTTCCATGCTCACCGAAGGCTGGGACGCCAACACGGTCACGCACATTCTCGGGGTTCGGGCATTCGGCACGCAACTCCTCTGTGAGCAAGTAGTGGGACGAGGCTTGCGAAGGATGAGCTACGCGCTGAACGCAGATGACAGATTCAAGCCCGAATATGCCGAAGTTTACGGGGTACCGTTTTCATTCATCCCGTGTTCCGGCTCTGCTGCCACTCCTCAACCCGGCCGCAGACCAACGAGGGTTCGTGCAATTGAAGAGCGAAGGGAACGATGCGAGATCACGTTCCCTCGTCTTCAGGGATACCGGTATGAGTTTCCCGAGGAGAAGCTAACGGCGAAGTTCGATGACAGTTCGCTTCACGTGCTCTCAACGCAGGACATTCCGACCAAAACTGAGCTGCGATCCATCATTGGCGACTCAGAAATCCACGACCTTCAGGATCTCAAGAACCATCGAGAACAAGAGGTGGCTTTTCATCTGGCGAAAAGGACTCTGGAGAAGTACTTCCGAGACGATGACGACAACCTGAAGCAGTGGTTGTTTCCTCAACTCTTCCGTATAAGTCGTGATTGGATGCGGCGGTGCGTAGTGTGCAAAGACAATACGTTTCCGCAGCTCCTGCTCTTGATTGAGTTTGCTCATACCGCTGCTGACAAGATCTACAGGTCCGTCGTGTCGTCCGTCGATGGCGAGAGGCGGTTGAAGCCCATTCTCAAGCCGTATGATACCCTTGGCTCCACGCGGTACGTGGATTTTGACACTCTGCGTGAAACGTACACCACTAACCCGGACAAGTGTCATATCTCCCATGTGGTGGCAGACACGGGCTCCTGGGAGCAGAAGATGGCTCAGACGCTGGAAGAAATGGAGGAAGTCGTCTCTTACGTGAAGAACCAAAATGTGGGCTTCACCATTCCTTACACCATAAAGGCTGAGGAAAGGAATTATTATCCGGACTTCATTGTGCGGTTCGACGATGGACACGAGGACTTGCTCAATCTGATTATTGAAGTGACCGGCGAAAAGAAGAAGGATAAGGACGCGAAGGTCTCTACGGCTCGACATCTGTGGGTCCCGGCTGTGAACAACTACGGGCGATTCGGTCGTTGGGCGTTTCTTGAGATCACTGATCCGCGGAATGCGAAGAACGCCATTCGGTCGCATCTTTCAACCGCAAGGGCAGAGATGGAGCCCTGATCATGCCGCCGGTCCTTTATCATCAAGGCGGGTTTCCCCCGAAAGAGCTGGACTTGAGGCGCCTGTTGCCCCTCGTCGGGCCGGCGAACGCCGAACTGGCCCGTTATGACGGCATCCTCTCTGCCGTACCGAACGCCGGTCTTCTGCTGGGTCCCCTGACCACCCAGGAAGCAGTAGTGTCGAGCCGGATCGAAGGCACACAGGCGACCTTCGGTGAGGTACTGGAATTCGAGGCAGGGGAAGAAGTCGCCAACAAGGAGAAGAGGGCGGACATCCACGAGGTGCTCAATTATCGCTCCGCTATGTATCACGCGGTGAGACGGATGGAAACCCTGCCGCTCTCGCAACGGTTGGTGAAAGAGGCGCATGAGGTCTTGATGCAAGGCGTTCGAGGGCAAAACAAGGCGCCCGGCGAATACCGGAGGGTCCCCAACTGGATCGGCAGGCCGGGTTGTGCTCTGGAGGAGGCACGCTTCGTGCCGCCCGCGGCGAACCTCGTACCCGACGCCATGTCGGCCTGGGAGCGCTACTTGCATGGCGATGCGCCGGACAAGCTCATTCAGTTGGCAATTATCCACGCGGAGTTCGAGGCCATCCACCCGTTCCCTGACGGCAACGGCCGTCTGGGCCGACTGCTGGTTCCGCTCTACCTCGTCGCCAAGAAACTGCTTTCCAGCCCGGACTTCTATATCAGCGCATACCTGGAAGCACATCGGGACCAATACTACGACCGCTTGCTGGCTGTGTCCCGAGACAACGACTGGACCGGTTGGTGCGTGTTCTTCCTCAACGCCGTCATCGAGCAGGCTCGCGCCAATCATGCCAAGGCTAGAGCAATTCTCGATCTTTATCAGGAAGAAAAACTTCGTATCACAGACCTGACTCATTCTCAGTACGGGGTCATTCAGTACGGGGTCATGGCGTTGGATTGGCTTTTTAGTCGGCCGATCTTCAAAGCGTCGAACTTCTGCTCTGCCGGAAATATCCCCGGTCCGACCGCGCGGCGCATTCTCAAAATCTGCATCGATGAAGGCATCCTCCGCACACTGCGGCCGGCAAGAGGGAGTAGGCCGGCAATTGTCGCTTTTCCTCGGCTGCTCAACATCGCCGAGGGTCATGAGGTCTTCTAATGCTTCTTCATGCTCACCGATTAGCAGCCAGCCGGTTTGTTGATCATGAAACCTGCTTCTGTGAGCAACAAACCAATTTGCTGATCATCCATGAAACACAACACCATTTGTGGCTCGCCATAACGCGTTTGGTGAGACACAAAGTCCTTTGTCATTGACCGGTGAGACACAACGAGAAGGACATCATCATGGCCAAGAAAAGCACCACCGGAACGAAAGTCGAATCCCTCCGCCACAACGACAAGCGGAGGAACATCCCCACCGAAGAGCTGCGTGACTTTGTTGCCGACGACGAAAAGCACCCCAAGACCATGCTCTACCCAAGAGACCCTTCCCTTGATCCTCAGCTCGTCTGGAAAGGCAAGGACGAGCAGGACCGTGAGGACCTGGCCGTGCCCGTTGTCCCCATCTACATCCAGGAGAAGATTCATCCGCACGCCATCATCGAGGATTTCAAAGCCCAGGCCAAGAAGGCCGCGCCCAGGCAACAATTCAACTTGTTCGCTGATTTCAACGGCATCGAATTCGAGCAGATGATCGACTTCTACCAGCATGAGCAGAATTGGTCCAACCGCATGATCCTCGGGGACTCGCTGCTGGTGATGACCTCCCTGGCGGAGAAGGAAGGGCTGAAGGGCAAGGTCCAGATGATCTATATCGATCCGCCTTATGGGATCAAATTCGGGTCCAATTGGCAGGTAAGCACCAGGAAGCGTGATGTGAAGGACGGCAGAGTGGAAGACGTTACCCGCCAGCCCGAACAGGTTCGCGCCTTTCGCGACACCTGGAAGCTCGGCATTCATTCATACTTGGCCTACCTTCGTGACCGGCTGGTGGTGGCCAGGGAACTGCTCACAGAGACTGGAAGCATCTTCGTTCAGAATGGCGACGAAAATGTGCATCTGGTGCGGTGTGTGATGGATGAGGTGTTTGGCTGTGACAATTTCGTTTCCCAGGTGACGGTTCGGAAGACCACCAGTGAAGGCAGCAGCCTCCTTGGTGCGACAAGCGACTTCATAATCTGGTACGCCAAGCAACGGCAGTACGCCAAATTCAGGTCAATGTTTCGCGTGCGAAGCGACGAGGCCGACGAACGCTATGATCAGCGAGCGCCTGATGGCCGTCGGTACCGAATGGATAATATCACAAGTTCACGGCCAGCGGGAGAGGGAGATGTTAAGCAATTCATCTGGAATGGCCAAGTCTTCTCTCCGGGAAAAGGCACATTCAAGAGCACTAGTAAGGGGCTCCATCGTTTGGGCATTGCTGGCAGACTCCAGCTTTCGGGACCGGGGAAATTAGCTTATAGCAGATTTCAGGACGACTTCGGATATGCGCCGATCGCCAATCTCTGGACTGATATTAGCGGTGCAGTTCAAAGCCGCTCAGATCCTAAAATATACGTAGTTCAGACCTCCACGCCTGTAATAAAACGCTGCCTCCTCATGACCACCGACCCCGGCGACCTCGTCCTTGACCCCACCTGCGGCAGCGG
>DYLG01000112.1 GCA_020722215.1 Desulfomonile tiedjei | reverse complement strand
CCCGAAGCATGTACGGGCCTGAATAGACCCGCCAAGAGGTGATTGCATGATACTGTCCGTATGCGTTTCCCTCAATGATATTCTTCGGCAACGGAGAGATTTTGCTTGGCCCAGGCCGGATTCCTGTCCCCGGTGTGGTGGTGCAAGAAAATCCTCGCCCTTCCATTGCCCCGGGACGTTACATGATACACTGCACCCGGGTATTCAAGTCTCAACGGTTTGCACATGGGGGAAAAACACCAAGGGCTGCCTCATATGCCAAGATCCGACCCCGGACCTCCCATTAGCCAAAATCGACCAATTGGACTTTCCGTTGCACAAGGGGTAAACTTCGTTCGTCACCGGCGCTGTCCGAGGCTGGTATGTCAAAGTGAGGTTAGGAAGAACTATGCCAAGCAGATTCACTGTTGTCTTATCAGCTTTGATTCTGACTTCAGCGTTTACCGCAGGCGCGCAAACGCAGCCCACTTTGTGGCCGACGGTGGATATCTTGCGATCCAAAGAATTCGTTGATCTCACCCATCCCTTTCATCCGGGAATTCCCCACTAGCCGGGCTTTGACAGCGAGGTCAGGCTGACCACGTACTATTACGATGAAGGAATAGGGCAGAAGGGTCACGGATTCTTGGCCCATCAATATACGATCCCAGGGCAGTGGGGAACTCATGTGGACCCACCGGCACATTTCGCCAAAGGGAAACGATTTCTGGACGAAATCCCTGTCAAGGAAATGATCCTTCCCCTTGTCGTAATCGACGTTAGCGCTAAAGCGAAGGACAATCCAGACTACCAAATCTCTATGGATGACGTCAAGGCTTGGGAAACGAAATATGGCCTCATACCGGGTGAAGCCTTCGTGGCCATGAGGACCGATTGGTCAAAGAAATGGCCGAACGCAAGAGCGATGCGTAACGAAGACGAAAAGGGCGTCGCCCACTTTCCAGGTTGGAGCAAAGAGGTCCTTACGTACCTTTACGAAGGCCGTAAAATTACCGCATCAGGCCACGAAACCACCGACACGGACCCTGGTATCGCCACCAGTAAGGGAGACTATTCTCTCGAGATGTACATTCTCTCACAGGACAAGTATCAGATTGAGCTTCTGGCAAATCTGGACAAAGTGCCCGAGTACGGGGCTGTCGTGGTAGTGGCGTTCCCAAAACCAAAGAAGGGTTCCGGATTTCCGGCGAGGGTATTCGCCATTCTACCCTAACGAGAGGAAATCAGGGCCATAGCGGGATCAGGCTTGACATACTTGCATTTGTGCCAAGTCTTCTCTTGTCCTCTCAAGTTCTGCCGCCAGACGGGGATTCGTTTCCGGGCGTTTGCGCAGACGCTTCACCGCTTGGCTGAGGCTGCACAGATCACGGCCCAATCTCGTTCCGATGCATGTCAGTTAGCGTAGGATGTGCTGAGCGAAGCGAAGCACATCGATGGCCAAACAAGCCGCGACCCGTGGTAGTAGCACAGGCCGCCGGCCTGTGATTTCCCGGCCGCTGGTTTGTGATTTCGGGGCCGCTGGTTTGTGATTTCGGGGCCGCTGGTTTGTGATTTCGGGGCCGACGGCCTCGGTGGAAACCGGCCGTCTCATTTCGACGAAACCAATTCGGCGCGGCTCGTCAAAGAAGATATCCCGTCCGCCGTTCCTTCGGAGCATTGCATTATAGACAGCGCCCGGATAGTGAATGCGTGCTCTCCGTGGCATCAGACCATCAGACACGCAAATACAGACGTTTCAAGCCTGACCCCTTCAGACCCCTTCACTTCAAAGCTATTTCCTTGCCACGGCGTACTCTTTTTCGTTGACTCGTGCCTACTAATGCCTTCTAATGCTGACCCTCTTTCTCGTCCTCAAAATTCCCTGAATTCCGGAACGCTCATCATGGAATGGTTCTTCCACCGGATAGTCCAAGAATGGTGTTCACCAGAGCCTTCAGTTCCTGACATTGATTGACGGATTCCAATAGGTCGTTATCTTTCAGAATCCGCAGAGCGTCGCGCGCTTTGACATAGCTATCCCTGCGGGTACCCACCTCGAAGATTTGTTTGATCCAGTACGCAGGCGGATTGTTGTGATTGACTGTCTCTGGGTCGCCGCCAGGCGCAGTTCTGTTGTGACCGGCCAGACGCTGGATCGTTGGCCAATAAGGAAGAAGCCAGGCTTCGAAATCGTATTGTGCGGCGTGTGGATGAAACCGCGACGCATTGCCGACCCATTGCTTCATCTTACGTTTTGCATCTGCCGCGTCGTGAAAATCCGGTGGCTGTGTGCCGGTGTACACGTCCGTAAGTGCTATTACATGATCAGCAGCTCTCGGGCCGGTCAACAGATTTTCCACCAGACGTTTCAGTTTGTCCCCCGTGGGTATCCGGCCGTCCTGCGGAACCTCATCTAGTTTAGGCATTCTGCCAGCGAGATGCCGTTTCAGAAAATCCTTTAAGACCGGTAAGAAAGCCTTTTCCGTTTTTCCTTCAACGACGAGAGAGATCTTCATGACCGCCCTCCCATGCGTCCCAGTCGCCAGACTTCATCCAGGCTGTACTCGGCGAGCCATTGGTCAAGGTCCAGGGAATCGGCCCACCTTGCGGTCGCTCCACCGTCTTCAGCGACGTCCATCACCACCACTTCTTCAGGCTTCAGAAAACGGATGAAACGGTCAGAATGGGTGGCTACGATCAATTGGGTTCTCTTGGAAGCTTCGCGCATCAGATCCCCGAGCAGACTAAGCAACTCGGGATGTAGACTGACTTCCGGTTCATCTATCATGGTTATAGTCGACAAGTTGGGGCTTTGCAGCAACGATACGAGCCAGAGGAAACGAAGCGTACCCTCGGACAGCTCATTCATATAAATCGGCTTGCCGAATCTCCTATCTTTCCACGTCATCGTCAGCATGCCTGCAGCGACAGGGGGAAAACTCAGTTGTTCGAAATCGGAGAACGCCGACCGAAGAGAATCTACGATTATGTCAAATCTGTTCCTGTCGCTCTCACGCAGGTAATATAGATACGGTACCAGGTCCTCCCCATCCGGGCCAGGCAGCGTCGCCGGCTTCATCTGTTGCGGGATTTTCACCGGTGCCCGGGGGCCGACGTCTAGAACATGATATTGTGTTGCCGTAGCCAGTATGCGCCGCAGCTCCTCCGGTTGTCGGTACATTTTCGGCACCTGCGAAAGCGAGGTCTCCAGGGGGTTGTGGTCCCAGTCGGGACGGACGAGTCCTCTTTCGTCCGTCCTGTAATAACGGATGTTTCCATCCGCCGAATCAATATGTTTGAAGGGGGCCGGACAACCTCTGTCCTGTGAAAGAGTCTCTCTGGAGATAGAATACCCCGTCCCTCTCGCCGAGAGATGTAGTTCGTATTCGAGCGGCTCGTATCCGCCGGGGACTTTCATATCGACCAAGAAACAAAGCTCCTCGCTTTTTCCGCGTGTCAGCAGACTCGTGATACCTCCAAGATGAGACAGGGAGCTGCCTAAATTCCCTGAGGCCGAAGCGGAAAGTACGGAGAAAGCATCCAACAATGATGTCTTGCCAACACCATTGGCGCCGATGAGCACCATGAAGGGTCTGACCTGTAAATCGACTTCGTTCAGCCGTCGAAAACCACAGATTCTGACGCGATTGATCTTGTACATTTCATTTCCTCACATTAGCATCCCAGTCGCGATGGAATTCAATTCCGGGACGCCATATTTATTTTGGTTGAGCGTTCGTCGAGCCATTCAAGCCTGGGTTTTTCGCCCTGTACTGATATGCCTAATGCCGACTCCAGCCATCCAAGAAGTCTTCCAGCTGTTCCTTTGACAGCCGAGGAAACAATTCTGTGCTGAAGGTAGCCGAAAATGTGACGCTGTCCTGACTGTAACCAGGCGAACTAGGCCTAAGCAGACGCCAAAATGCTGCCTGAGCGAGGTCACAAGTGGCTAATGCAATCCGTTGATCGACGGTACGCAAGGCCATGTAGAGTTCCAAAGCTCGTAGGTCGGACAATGCGTTGTAAGCATCATTTTCGGCGTAGGTGTCAGCCGGTTTCAGAATGCGACGAGCAGCGAGGTACCCTGAACTATCCCTGCTTTCATAGAGACATGAGAATACCGCAACCAAGACCAATGACGGCCATCTTAACCCCAATTGTTTGGCTTTCCTACCAAGATTTTGCCGATGTTTTTCAAGGTCTGTATCACCAGATCTATGGAGAATTAATGCTGATGCGTATCGCAGGAACTCTGATTCATTCTTCAGGCGTTCCGACATTCCCTGCAGGATTTCATATACAGCTTTGTAGTTTTCCTCTTCGAACTTGGTTACCTTAGCGAATGGGAGAGTGGCCAGAATTTCTCTTGCGCCTTGCTCAAAACTGTCACAAAACTCCTCATAGGTGGGGCTTCTCCTGCAATCTCCTTCCCACGCGTACAACACAGGATTGATGGTAGGAGAGACCTCTTGCCAACGAGAAAACCACCACTCATTGTCACGGAAATATTGTCCGTTTTCTCCTTTCCTTATTCTTTCAAGCATGATGACAACGTTGCGGTCAACTAGGAAAGGGCGTGAACCGACGAACGGCAAAGGCAACCAACCGCCTTCCACTAAGCCGTAGATTGGGCAAGGGCTACCGAAAGAGATTTCTTTGATCTTTCCCCGAACAGTCCTCGTTTTGCCATTTTCGGGTAAGCCTTTGACGTTTATCAAATCCCCAACGATTTCTATGTCGTAATCATTGCGTGTTCCAACTAAGTCGGAATAAGTCAGGGGTTTGGCGGACCGGAAGGCTAGTTCTACCTCCTTCCCGTTTTCGCTCCTGAACCTCATCCATAGTTGCGGCTCGGATTCTCTGCTAGACGTCATCTTTTCGCCTCCAGGTGAACCGGGCAGATTCGAACTTCCGGGGGCACCCTAAATCTATTTGCGGGGCGCTCGTCGATTCTTTCGGACTATGTTCATGCTGTCGCATGATCTGGCCGGGGACGCTTCAAACCCCGACTGACACCACGTCATCGTGAGCTTCGCACCGCTCCTGTCCAGAAGATAAGGGGCTTCAAGCATTTCGATCAGGAAGCTGGCCGAGATCTCATCTTGGTGGACAAGTCCTGAATGAGCAGTAAGCAATCCTTTGTCCTCCCGCTTGAGATCTTTCACCGACGGAAGCACCTGAGCGAGGGCTGTCTGATCCGATTTCGGCTTCGGCTATCCTCCCGCGTTTCGCATCGAATCGCTTGGATCGAGCTCACCACGAAGGTGGCCGGATTTCCCGATAAGATTTGAAGTTCAAGACCGGAAGGGACCCTTCGAGGGCCCTGGCTAACGGCAAACACAAAAACAGGAAACGTTCCTTGTTGGCGCTTCCCTGTCATCTCGGTCGGTTAAGCTGGCAGTCCCAAGGGGTTTCGAACCCCTGTCTCCGCCGTGAGAGGGCGGTGTCCTAGGCCTCTAGACGATGGGACCTCTTTGTCTCTGTTTAACAGGGTTCATCGGCAGTTGTCAAGAGGCGGCCGGGAAAAACGGAAGAAGTCTTGACAATCGGGTAATACAGGATAATACTACCGCCCATCATATTCCGGGCCATATTGACCCATTGTCCCAACGAATCCCCGGGGAGGTAGTGTTACATGCGTTCACGTCTTGTTCCGGTTATCCTATTGCTGCTCCTAGGCCTCTGGGCCGGATCGCCGGCCTGGGCCGAGGCAAGGCCAGGCGCAAAGGTCAGGGTCTTCGTCGGCATAGCACCCATTGCCTACTTCGTGGAACGGGTGGGAGGACAGCGCGTGGATATCAGCGTGCTCGTGGGGCCCGGCCAAGATCCCCACACCTTCGATCCTACTCCCAGACTCGTTGCCAAGTTGGCAGATACTCAGGTTCTTTTCAAGATAGGGTTTCCTTTCGAAGACGCGCTTATCAATAAGATGGGAGCCACATTCGAGAAGGCTCAAGTGGTCGATCTCCAACAAGGAATAAAGCTGCGGGGGGTTACTGAGCAAGAGGGCCAGGCTGAGCACGACAACCACGCCGACATCCATGAAGAGGAGCATGCGCACGCCCATAAGCCGGGTGAGATGGACCAGCATACGTGGCTCGATCCTCGGCTTGCCAAGATCCAGGCTCAAACCATCGCCGAGACTTTGGTCCGCATCGATCCGAGCGGTCGGGCCGAGTATGAGAGGAATCTTCAAGCATTCATGGCCGATTTGGACGCAGTTCACGAACAATTGGCAAAGGCTTTGGCTCCCGTGAAGGGCAAGAGATTCTTCGTGTTTCACCCAGCATACGGATACTTTGCAGACGCGTATGGCTTGAAACAGGTTTCCGTTCAAATAGGGGGCAAGGAGCCCACTGCAAAACAGCTTGTCGGTCTGGTCAAACTCGCCAAAGAGAACGGGGTAAGAGTGATCTTCGTAGAGCCTCAGTTTTCCAAGAAAAGTGCAGAAGCCTTGGCCAAGGCCGTTGGCGGAGCTGTGGTTTCCCTTGATCCTTTGGCCTGGGATTATCTCAAGAATCTCCAAGACATCGCGGCCAAGCTTGAAACAGCGCTCCGTTCTCAGGAAAGGTGACCTCTCGTAATGATTGGCGCCGCAAGTGACGGATTCATCTGTGGGTGCGGATTTGAAACCAACCAGTCGGATCGATTTGTTCGGATCGAAGTCCGGCACATGCTCGATGACAGCCCCGGCTCAGACCGCTGCAATCATAATAGATGCGTTGCGAATTTCGTATGAAAGGGGTTTTGTGTTGAATCTCGCGAAGCTCACGGTGAACGCTTGCCATAGCGCTATACTAGTCATGTAATGCTGCCGCAGTAAATCCCTTTTCATGTCAAAAGGCTGTGCTTTCCGACCGGCGGTCGCCGTCCCGAAAAAGGGCTTGCAATAACCAACAGACGTGCTATTAGGGACACGATTCTGAGTTGAGCCTCTTTCAAGAGCGCCGACACGCGAACACCATTCGGCCGGGCCCCTCGGTACGAACGATTCGTCCTATGCCGGTGTGGATGCGTCGGCAAAGCCTTGGATGAGGCGAAACAGAGACTGGGCAGAACCGGGGAGGTAACGACATGGCGGCAAAGAATCGACTCATAGAAGCTACTGAGCAGCAGAACCCTTTGGTGTCAACTGCAGGAGCAGAAAGCAGCACGTCGATTAGCCCGGATGCCCTTGTGCTGGATGCCCTCGTAGAGAAGCTTGAGCGGGCTCGACAAGAGTTCATTGAAGGAGTGTCCGAAAAGGACGAAAGTGCCGGAACAGGCAGCGACAGATTCGACACGATCATTCAGCGCCTCATCCTCAAACTGCGAAGCCTTACTCGGGAGGGCGCGATGTCCTCTGAGCCGCAGGCAGGGGAGGCCATCGAGCCGCGGCGCCCGGAAGATCTTGTCGATACGACTCCCGGAAGCACAACGATGAATGCGG
The DNA here is from genome assembly GCA_020722215.1 of Desulfomonile tiedjei. GTDB lineage: Bacteria > Desulfobacterota > Desulfomonilia > Desulfomonilales > Desulfomonilaceae > DYLG01. Next base: position 5,645 of record DYLG01000112.1, on the reverse strand, counting down.
AAAACGCCGAGACAGATGCTCTTGATGCGACCGACACTGACCAAAGGACCAGCGCACGGTGCAGAGCCATGGGAATCGTGATCCCGGACCGACAGTCTTTCAAGATGGGCGAAGTGGGCCAAATCCTGGAGGTCGATCCCTACGTTATCAGGTATTGGCTGATAGAGTTTCAGCCCTGGTTGAAGTTCAGGTATTCTAGTGTCAGACTCAGGCTTCGGTCTCGACGGTACCGTGGGCCCTCTTTCTGCCGGGAAGACGTGGAGCGCCTTGCGGATATCAGATACCTTCTGTGGGAGGACAAGTATACGATTGCCGGCACGAAAAAGGTTCTTAGACGCGAAGCGAAGGAACGAGGAACCTCACACGAATCGTGAAACGGATCGGCCTGGTCAGCCTGCGTCGAGTGCCGACAAGCATTTCGCGCATACTCCTCGAATCTGGACATGCCTCGCGTTGACATGTCCCCATCCCATGGCCTCAGAAGGCAAGCCCACCGCATCAATCTCAGGCCGGTCGAAATCTGTGACTCCTTTCCATCTCGTGCAGACCAGGTGGCGATGAGGGGTTGTATTGGGATCAAACCGAGTCCTGTCCTCAAGGAAATGGACTCGGACAATAAGCCCTAATTGGTCGAAAGTCGTCAATGTCCTGTACACGATGTCCAGGGAGATCATCGGCAGTTTGTGCATTACTCGTTTGAAGATGTCCTCAGCGGATGGGTGGTAATGCGCAGAGATGACTTCCGGAAATATCTCCAAGCGCTGAGGTGTCACCTTTAGGCCTTGATCCCTGCAAACCCTGCGGAAGGATTCGATTCTCTTTTCTCGAAGCTGGTCGCTTTTCGAATTGGTGTGCCTGGCCGGCATGCCTCGCTCCAAAAGCCGGCCCAACAGCCCAAGGGAAACTCAAATGCTGAAACGGCTTATCCAATCGGTTAGATGAATCTTCTCACTTTGCCGATCCGACCGCGGCCTCGCCTCTTACCAAGCTGAACACCTCAAGCGGTTCAGCGACGTTCTTGAATCTCATGAACCCTCTGGGGTAAAGCTCCAACCGGCCCTTCACGTGTCCGGCCGTTTGCGGGCCAATGAGAATATCCCCGTCTTTGGCTGCAGAAGCAATCCTGGAAGCCACGTTGGTCACGGGGCCGGTCGCGGTGAACGTCGTGCGAGTACCGGTGCTTCCCTGGAACTTGGTCATTCCCACCGATGCGATTCCGGAATTGATGCCCATATTGATTAGTACAGGCGGGAACCTGTTCTGCAACTCCTCATTTATCTCCCGAGTTTTCTCGCTAATCTCGAGAGCGGCCTTGCATGCGCCCAATGCAGCTTGCCCCCCCACGCCCTGGAAGATCACCATGAATCCGTCACCTGCAGTCTCGTTTATGTCTCCGTCATGGGAATGAATTATGTCCAGGAACGCGGAGAAGTACTTCTCAATGATGAAACTGACCTTTTCCCTTGTTTGAGTCTCGCTGATGCGCGTGTAACCTGCTACATCTAAAAACAGCACTGATACCTGGGAGTCCCTCTTCTCCAGAGATGGCGCCTCCGGATTCTTTTCCACGATTCTCTGAACCGTGGAAGGGACGAAGGGACGAAGGTGCTTCAGAATACTGTCAACCGTGAGCTTGTCCTGAGCAATTCTCCAGTGGCCTCTCGCGTTTCGGATGACATTGGCGGCAAGCTCGGCAAGATCCTGAAGCACCACGAGGTCCTCTTCCCCCAGGGCAAATCCCGGTGCCGCTATAGCATCCAGGACGGCCAAGGGCTTGTTGTCATGATAGATGGGGACGACTATTTCGCACACTCCTTCCGGCACGGCCGCGGCCGCAGACAGTGGCATTCCGGTCTGATTCGGAAAAAAGCACATGGCGGCAGCGCCTTTGTTCAGAGCATCCGTAACCGTGCCTCTGCCTCTCTTGCAAAGCTGACAGTTGATGCGTTTCTTCTCGACGGCACAGTGGAGGGGGCGGGTGTAGAACTCGGCCTCGGGGTCGATGACCAGCAGGCACGCTTCTTGAAGATGGGGAATGCTGCTCCTGGCCTCATCTCGAATGATTTCCAGCACATCCCCTATATCCAGCGAGGAAGTGAGCTTTTTGGCCACCCTGAAGACGTTTTCGAACCGTTCTTTGTACATCTCTTACTTCCACTTGATCGCGGAAAGAAAGACTGTTTGGGCTACCTTACCACGGGCTTTCCGGCCGAGGATTTTCTCCGCCGTTCAATAGGCGCAAAGTTTTCCTGACGAGAAAGCTTGTACTTGAGATGTCGCCGCCAGTCAATGGAAATGGCCGCCATGCGTCATCCGTTCAATTACGCGGGGAGAACTTCCTGGTAATGGGGCGCAGGCTTTCCAGCCTGCGTGTCTTCTCGGCCTTCGGTCAGGCAGGCTGGAAGAAACTGTATCAGGATTCCAAAACAGCTTGAAATCGTCCCATCCTAGCAGGATTCGCCCCACTATAACCTTGCGATATCGCGACGAATCGTTGATAGAGGCCTCCCATCCGGCAAGACTAGTAGCACGTTCTGATACGATCGAAGGGTTTTGGGATATTCTCCGCCGGACTGACCCCACTGTCGAGTCGGCAAGGGATTATACGGTTCATTTCGTGACGAACCCCGATCCTTTTCCGAACTGTGCACTTTCCGGGAAACCGATCGGTTCTCTCGAAGCAATCACCGATTGATCGGGCTGTACGGGGGCCCCCTATCGTTGCCCATCTGACGGTCGGCACTTAGCTAAGAACCGTTTCTAACCAGGAAAGATAACCAAACCGGAAGCATTCGTCAAAAAAAAGGCCGCACGTTGCGGTGAAGTGGACCACAATGGCGCGTCCGCTGGCGATTCCGCCAAGAGTTCAGGGAATACGGGCGGGTTCGCAACTCGCGCCTACAGGGAGACCGGGCATTTGTGTTAGCAACGGCCGAAAAAGGGGTTGGTGTTGCGGTCCTCTCTGGACACTACACGGTTGCCGAGACGCCGGATGATTGAACACATTTCATAACTTGCACTTCTCTCCGTCATCTGAGGCTGTCTCTTCCATTGGCTGCGGGCGAAAGCAGCGTGATGCAAGAAGGGGGCTCTCCGGTAAGCTTTCACCTCATTTCTTGCCAGAACCGCTCGACGTTGCTCTCCGGTTGGCTGGGCTCGCTCACAGCTTTGGCTTGGATGGCGGCAATTTGGCCGATGCCCCGCTGGGCCAGACGAACAAGAGAGTTCATGCGGGACAAAGAAAATGGAGCGCCCTCTGCTGTGGCCTGAACGTCCACCAATCGGCCTCGGCCCGTCACGACAACGTTCATGTCAACGTCTGCCACCGAGTCCTCTTCGTAGTCCGGGTCCAGTATCATTTCGTTGCCGATCAGGCCTACGCTTACTGCCGCCACCGAATCCTTCACCGCGCCGGGGGTGATTCCGCGGCTCTCGACGATTTTTGCCACCGCGTCGTGTAACGCAACCCACGCGCCGGTCACGGATGCTGTTCTGGTGCCGCCGTCGGCCTGAATCACGTCGCAATCCACGGTAATGGTCACTTCTCCGATCAGGGTCAGATCAGTCACGCAGCGGAGAGACCTGCCGATGATACGCTGAATCTCCATGGTTCTTCCGCCGATCCGACCTCCCCTCTCCCTCGGTGAACGAGTATGGGTTGATCGAGGGAGCAGGGCATACTCCGCTGTGACCCAACCCTTTCCGGAGTTCTTCAAGAAAAGCGGTACCCTATCTTCGATTGATGCCGCACAGAGAACTTTAGTGTTTCCCGCCTGTACCAAGGCCGACCCTTCAGCGTGGGACAACACTCCGCGAAGTATGGTCCATTCGCGCAGTTCTTCAGGCTTTCTTCCATGCTTTCGATTCATTGATTCCTCATATGCGGGGAACACAAGGCCAAAATTCGCGTTGCGGCGCCATTCGGCAACCAAGCAAACGCTGCCGGTCTACGTGCCGCGGCCGTGTGCAACGGTCCCGAAATTCGGGAACCCTCAAGATCCCTTTCCCTGGACCTGATCGAGATCAATAATCTCCATTCGGTTGGTGCGCCCGGGATTCTTGATTGACGGTCCCTGGGTCAATAACGCTGCGCCCCGCGCGATCCCCGCAGCCTCTGTCCATTCGCGCGTGAAGACCTCCCAACTTGCCGGATGACGCGGCAGAAGAACAGCATGCACTCCGTAAGTGAACTGGAGCCTCTGGCATGTGGACTGGTGAACGCTTGGCGCAACAATCCACACAGGCAACCTGAATCGAGCGATTCGCCTGGCGGTTGCACCGCTCTCGGTGGGGGTTACAACTACCGTGGGCTCCAAACGGTCCACGGTATCGTGAACGCTCATCGCGATGAGATCCTCCACGTCCGTTTGAAGATTCGATCCTGCCTCATTGAGGGCATCAACCACCGGCCTGCGGCCGCGATGGGCCTCGGTCACTCTGGCGATGCGGGCCAGCATTGCCACGGCCTCCACCGGGTAGGAGCCTATGGCCGCTTCCTCCGAGAGCATTACGCAGTCCGTGCCGTCCAGTATAGCATTGGCAACGTCGGTGACTTCAGCGCGAGTTGGACGGCGGTTGCGTACCATTGAGGCAAGCATCTGCGTGGCAGTAATAACCGGTTTCCCCAGGAGGTTTGCCTTCAGAATGAGGCTCTTCTGAGCCACGGCTATCTCTTCGATGGGAATCTCGACCCCCAGGTCGCCCCGCGCAACCATGAGCCCGTCCGCCAATTCGAGGATCGAGTCGATCGTGTCCAAGGCACGGGCCCGCTCAATTTTCGCTACAATGAAGGGATCATACCCCAGGTCTGCCGCTGCGGAGCGCAACCGCGCTATGTCTTCCGGTCCCTGCACGAAAGAGATGCTCACGGCATCAAGACTTTCTTCAGCGGCGAACGCGAGAGCCTCCAGGTCGCGGTCGGTGATGGCGCTGACCCCTAGATCAATTCCCGGGAAGTTGACCCCCTTGTGGGATCGCAGCTCACCGCCCACGAGAACGCGGCAATGCACGTCATTGTCCTGCACACGCTCTACCTGAAGCTGGATATATCCGTCGTTGAGGAATATGATGTCTCCCGATCCCACTACCTCCGGTAACTGCTGGAGGCTCACCGAAACTCGGTTTGGGATGTCGTTTTCACGTTCGTCAGCCGTGAGAATGAACGAGTCCTCCTTGTTCAGAGTGATCGGGTCGTTCACGAGTCTGCCGATTCGGATCTTGGGCCCCGGCAAGTCCGCAAGAATTGCCACACGAAGTCCCGTTTCCTCTGATGCGGCGCGGATTGCCGACACAGTGTCGCGATGCCCCCGGAAGTCGCCATGAGCACAATTCAGTCGAGCTGCGTTCATTCCGGCTCTAATCATGCTCTCAAGCACCTCGGCCGATTGAGACGCAGGCCCTATGGTGCAAACGATTTTGGTGAAGTGTGATGGAAACGCCATCTTCCTCTTCCTTGTCCGGCTCGGTTCGATCAGAATGTTCCCACAGACATTCAATCCTGGCAGAAACAGGGGAGCGAGTCAATCAAACACCCGTTTTGTTCAGGCACGTGAACCGCGATATCATGGATCATCGGTGGAAGCCCTCACCGGCGACCGTCCCAGAATAAGTGTTGCATTTTGACTTCGCGTCTTCTATAGACTGGG
>DYLG01000111.1 GCA_020722215.1 Desulfomonile tiedjei | reverse complement strand
TCTACGACTCAACCCAACGAGTACATTCACTGAGACGGAGGGCTCCGGATCGGTGCATCGGGCCGAATTCCAAGCACTAGTCCTTTCAAGAACCGCGGCATCAGAATTCGATAGTTGTCAGCGTGCGGGGCTCTCGTCGCAATGGTTTTTAAGGCCGCACGGAAGCGTTCCATCTGGGAGTTCCTTGTGAGCCCTGTTTGTACCAAGGCGATCTTCTGGGGCTTGCTGTTTCTTGTTGTAGGCTTGGCGGTGTTCTCTTGCGGGCCCTTTTCCGAGCCCCCCCTTCCGAAGGAGCCTGTCCCTCCGCCACAGGAGGCTTTGAGGCCTGCCGAGCCGTCCAAATCGCGGACTGGCGGCGTGCTGAAAGCTATACTCGAACGAGGGGAACTCAGGGTCGGGATGCAGGTGGGCTATGTGCCTTTTCAGATGCCTGGGCCTGAAGGGAGCTTGGTGGGATTTGATGTTGACGCCGCGGAGATGGTTGCCCGCGGTCTGGGGGTGGGCCTGAGAATTGTCCGCCAGAGCTGGCCGGAACTGCTTCCGTCGTTGCTCGACGGGAAAACCGACGTGGTCATGTCCGGCATGACCATTACGCCGAAGCGAAATCTGGAAGTGGTCTTTACCGTGCCGGTTCTTGAGACTGGGCGCATGTTCCTCGTCCATCGCAAGAACGCGGATCAGTTCAAGAAGATCGAGGACCTGGACAAGCCCGGCGTGTTCGTGGTCTCACACGGGGACGGCCCGGGCGAGCTGCGTCTGAACGAGGTCCTGCCCCGAGCAGGGCACAGAAATTTTCGCGACCGTGCGGCTGCGGTGCAGGAAGTGCTCCAGGGCAGGGCCCACGCTATGGTGGACGAGGAGTTCTTCATACGAACGGCCGCGGCCAGGCATTCGGCAGCCCTTGTCAGCCGCTTCACGCCTTTGACGTACGAACCCGTTGCCTGGGCGGTGCGTCCCGGAGACGACCACTGGCTTAACTGGCTCAACAACTTCATTGGCGCCATGCAAAGGGACGGAAGACTTGACCGGCTGAAGAAGAAATGGCTGAGGGATTACTTCCTCGACCTGGGACAATCAGGCGTCTCGAAATGAACGATCGGTAGGAGTTTACCGGAAGCGCCTTCAATCGAAGGGAGAAATCATAATGAGCGCAAGTGAAAAAGACAGGCTTGACGGAGCCTTTCTAATAGATTCCCACGCGCACCTTGAACTGGAACCTCTAGTTAACGAGCCGGAGGCTGTGGTGGACCGCGCGTCACGCGCTGGAGTGGCCGCGATTATTACAGTGGGAATAGACCTCGAGGACGTTCAGATCGCGCTGAGCATAGCCGAGCGGTTCAGCAAGGTTTTCGCTTCCGTGGGCTTTCATCCGCACAACGCCAAGGATGCGGGCCATAACGCTTTGGAAAGGATGGCGCAGCTTGCCGGGCATCCCAAGGTGGTGGCATACGGTGAGATCGGCCTGGATTTTTATAGGAACCTGTCCCCTCAGTCCGTTCAGAAAGCCGTTTTCGCCGATCAGTTATCTCTTGCCAAATCCTTGGGCAAGCCTGTGGTCATACACTTGAGAAGCGCTTACGAAGAAGGATTGACCATGATCGAAAAAGCCGCTCCGTTTCCTGCCGGAGGGGTCATCCACTGTTTCTCGGGCGATGGGCATGATGCGATGCGAGCCTTGGAAATGGGTTTTCACATATCCATTCCCGGAACGATCACGTATAAGAACAACAACAAGCTCCGAGAAATCGCGGCAGATCTTCCCCCGGATGCAATCCTCCTGGAAACGGACTGCCCGTTCCTCTCTCCGGACCCCTTACGCGGAAAGACAAACGAACCTGCAAACATAGTTTACACCGCGAAAAGAGTTGCGGAAGTCCGGGGGACCTCCGTCAAGGAAATCGCCGAAACCACTACCCGCAACGCTATTCGCCTTTTCGGATTGCCCGGGGATACGGTTGGTGGATGAGGTTCGGGGCCTTGGTATGCGTTTCATAAATGCGGTCGCATATTCCCCGTCTAGCGTCCCGCAGGACGGGGGCTGGCGCCTGTTCTGGACCCCGACTCAGGGGACCGCGGGAATGACGATGAAAGATCCGCGCAACTCGTTCATACGTAACCGTATTTGTGAAAAGGTGTACCAAGGAAGGTGATACGGCTTTGGCCTCGAGGCTCCCCGGACGGGTCCGGCCCTATTTTCGAGAGAGAGGCACGGAAAACTACCGGTTGACCGGGTGCGTTCCACCGAGTACATTGAAAATGGACGAAATGCGGACTTCTTCGGCAACGTGAAGAGGCGCTTGGTTGCTTCGAGCTTTCTGAAAGACCATACGAAGCAGCGGCAGTTGTCGTTTGAAGGAGTCGGGAATGAAAGGTGGAATCGGATACTCTAACCGTAAGGATGCGCTGTCATGCGGTAGGCAAGTGGCAGAAAATGCCATGAAAAATGGGGAAATTGAAAAGCCGTGCCTTATCTTGGCTTTTTGCAGTGGACTGCTTGACTAGAGTTTCGCGTTTTCTGTATGCTTTGTGTGGCGCGGGGAGCGCGCCGCATTGAATTTTGCTAAGGCGCCATGATTATGGGCCTCCTTCATAAATCGGATCTTGAAATGGGATCTGCGAGCCGCGGCTTGGTCTTGTATGTCATGGTCGCCGGTTTCACCTTAGCGCGGGGAGGCCACCAGAGTCGAGCCGCATAAGGCAAACAAAAGACCCTCTCGGCGATGCCGTTGAGCCGGACCGCCAGACCGATGATGACAAAGCAGAGGCCGTATCCTTTCTTCTTCTTGTCTCCGACAGCCGACCCGTCATGCTGCCATCCAGCGCCGGAAATCTTCTTGCCCCGGTGCTTGTTGAGGGTGTCATCCACTACCAGGAGAATCTCCGCCCCCCGAGGGACCAGCGTCTCCACCAGCAGCTCGAATACGGCACGGGAGACCATATCTGCGAGCCGGCGGCCGCGGCCCACGAACCGGTATACACCGGTAAAGTGCCGGGATTCATGGAGACCCATGGTCAGGATCACGTTGCTGATCGTGTGGCGACCGACGGTCAAAACCCACCCCACGATCATGGCTACAAAGAGTCCAAGACTCGGCGCAGTGAAACACGCACCAAAAGAAATCTCGTCAACGGTAAAGGGTTGTGCTACATCTGCTTTCGCCATGGCGTTCCTCCCACTGTTGTGCTTCCACAGCGGGTAATATCGGAACGCCTTCTTTTTTCAAGCACTTTTTCGCAGGCCCCTAACTTCACCTCACAAAAAGTGCGAAACCTGAGGCCGCTCTCTCTGTCACTTTATTTCGTAAAGACCAGATCCAGGTTCTCCTCGGTCGCCAGGGTTTCCAGGTCGTGCTTGACCGCTGCGATGGGCTCTTTGGACGGGATGCCCGCCTCTATTGTCAGATCGAACAGGGGGGCTCCCGAAAGCGGCGCCCTCAATATTCTGGTGTTCAGAGACTCGATGTTAACATCGTGGGTTCGCAGGATATGGACCACTTTGCGCACGATTCCGGGATGATCCATGGAAACCACTTCCACTTTCAGAGGGAGTTCCGCTTTCCGGGGAATCGACGCGGGATCTTGAGCATCATGCAGGGAGACCTCAAATTCCATGTCTCTCAGTTTCCCAAGGTCTGCCCTTATCACTTCAGCTTGTTCGGGCGAGCATGAGAAAAGGGTCATTACCGAGAAACAGCCTCCCATGACTGCCATTCTGCTGTCCTCGATGTTGGCCTCACGTTCATAGAGAAACGTGGAAAGGTCATCGGCAATGCCGGGCCTGTCCTTTCCCACGAGAAAAAGTATCATGAATGTCTTCATAAGCGCTCTCCCGAGGTGTCAATACTAAGTGCCTGCCGGAAAATAACCCCGACGTCCATTTCGTCATCGCGCCGTGGTAGGGGGGACCGGCCGCTCGCCCGCACACACAACCCTGTGTCATCCGGACAAACAAGGATGTCGTGCTGCAGACGTTTCATCCAGCCTTTTCACTTTGCATCGGCCGGGAGCTTGACGGAGCAGTTCCGGGGCTTGCTCGGCCTCCTTGGCCACAGCCTTGAACGCGTCGATGAACAGATCAAGGTCTTCTTTGGATTCCGTCTCGGTCGGCTCGATCATGATCGCCCCTTCTACAACGAGGGGAAAGTATATGGTCGGCGGGTGAAAGCCGTAGTCCATGAGACGCTTCACCATATCAAGGGTCGTGATCTTATGGTCTTTTTGGAACCTGTCCGAAAACACGCACTCGTGCATGCACGGCCTGTCATGGGGCAAATGGAGCACACTCTTAAGCTTTTCTTTGACGTAATTCGCGTTGAGGACGGCAAGCTCGCTTACCCTCTTCAGTTGTGGGCCCATGGTCAAGATATAGCTGTAGGCCTTGATCATCACTCCGAAGTTTCCGTAAAACGCGTGCAATTTGCCGATGGATTCCGGATACTCTTCAGAAAAGGCGTACTGGCCGTTTCTTTGGACGATTCGCGGCACGGGCAGAAAACGGGCCAGTTGTTCGGTGACGCACACGGGACCCGAACCCGGCCCGCCTGCTCCATGCGGAGTTGAAAAGGTCTTATGCAGATTGAGATGCTGTATGTCCACACCCATCTTCTTCGCGTCAACAATTCCCATTACAGCGTTCATGTTTGCGCCGTCACAGTAAACCAGGCCCCCCTTTTCATGCACAATCCGAGCGATCTGGGAGATGTTTTCCTCAAAAAGCCCCAGGGTATTGGGATTGGTTATCATTATCCCTGCGGTTTCTTCATCGGTTACCGCTGCCACGGCTTCAGGTGACAGAATGCCTTGATCATTGGATCGGACCTTCACCGGCACGTAACCGCACAGCGCGGCACTGGCCGGATTTGTGCCATGCGCGGTATCCGGGACGATGATCTTGGTGCGGTGCGAGCCTTTGCTCTTGTGAAACGCGTGGATCATCAGCATTCCGGCAAGCTCTCCCTGGGCTCCTGCAGCAGGTTGGAGCGATACCGCATCCAGGCCGGTGATTTCGGTCAGGAATCGCTCCAGCTCGAACATGAGCCTGAGCGCCCCCTGCGCGATTTCGACCGGCAGCAGGGGATGAGCCCCGGCGAATCCCGGGATGGCTGCAAGTTTCTCGTTAATCTTCGGATTGTACTTCATCGTGCAGGAGCCCAGCGGGTACATGCCCAGGTCCACGGCGAAGTTCCATTGGGAGAGCCTTGTGTAATGGCGAACCACGTCTACTTCGCTGAGATCGGGGAAGTCAGGGGCATCGCCTGCGAGATCGTCATCAAGCGGTGCAGGATCCACATCGCGGCGTGGAAGACTCATCCCGCATCGCCCCTTCTTGGCTTTCTCCCACAGAAGCGGTTCGTTGAAGACCAGTCCGGTGGTTCCGGGGAATTCTCTCATCGCATGATCTCCGAGATTAAAGCATCCAAATCCGTGCGAGACTTGGTTTCGGTGACGCAGAGAAGATACCGGCCCTGCAATTCCGGATAATACCGGCCCAAGGGAAGGCCTGCCACGATCTTGCGCTCGAGCAGGCGCTTGTAGCCTGCGTCGAACCCCGGTGGGAATTCCACGACAAATTCGTTGAATGTGGGGCTTGGGAAAGCCATTCGGAACCCTGCGCCCGCTAGCCGGTTCTTCAGGTATTCGGCCTTATCCCGGTTCAGGCAGGCCAGTTCCCGCATGCCAGTGCTGCCTGCTGAGGCCATGAACATGGCTGCCGCCAGGGCGCAAAGGCTGTTGTTCGTGCAAATGTTGGAAGTCGCCTTTTCTCTACGAATGTGCTGTTCCCGCGTGGCAAGGGTGAGAACAAAACCCCTGCGGCCGTCGGCATCCACCGCTTGTCCGACGAGGCGACCAGGCATGTTCCTGACGTATTTCATCTTGCACGCGAACATTCCCAAGCCGGGCCCCCCGAAGGACGGCGCAATGCCGAAGCTCTGTCCTTCGCCGCACGCAATATCAGCTCCCTGACTGCCGGGGCTCTTCAAGAGGCAATACGCGAGAGGCTCGGAGAAACACGTCACAAACAGGGCGTTGGCCTCATGGGCTTTGTCGGCGGCTGTCTTCAGGTCCTCAATGCACCCGAAAAAGTTCGGAGACTGCACCGCAACAGCAGCCAGGTCATCCGAATCGCTCAACCGCGCGAGATCTGTTCTGCCGTCCTCTCTATACGGAAGCTCTGTGACCGCGTAACCTCCCGGTTCCAGATACGTTCGGACTACGCGACGGTACAGAGGATGGACTGCACGAGAAAGAGCGATTCGCTTTCTATGCGTAATCCGGATCGCCATGAGAATAGCTTCGGCAAGTGCCGATGCGCCGTCATACAAGGAAGCATTGGCCACTTCCATGCCGAGCAGGCGGGCTGTAAGGGTCTGATACTCGTATATGGCCTGGAGAGTCCCCTGGCCCATTTCGGGCTGGTACGGCGTGTACGCTGTAGAGAATTCGGACCGGCCGAGCAGGTGGGAGACCGACGCAGGAACATAATGCTCATAGCTGCCTGCTCCCATGTAGACCCTATAATCCGGAGAAGTTGCCGCTTGTCGCGCCATAGACGCGATGCGTCCGTTTAGCTCCCATTCCGTCAACGGTTCGGGAAGCCGAAGATCTTCATCCCTGCGACAATCCGGTGGGATCGCGGAGAAGAGGTCCTCGATCGCGTCTGCGCCGATATCGGAAAGCATGGAAGCCACGTCTTCGGGCGTATGAGGCAGGTAGCGCATCTACTCCAACCTTTCCAGCATGAGCAGGTATGCGTCGCTGTCCATGAGTTCGTCCAATTCGGCCGCGTTGAGAGGTTTGACTTCCAATATCCATCCTTCGCCGTACGGGTCTTCATTGACCAGCCCGGGCGATTCGGCAAGGGCGTCGTTGACTGCCAGGATCTCGCCGCTGAGCGGTATGAACAGGTCGGCCACGGCTTTGACCGATTCCAGGGTTCCGCACGATTCTCCCTTCTTGAACGCATCTCCCACCTGGGGGATTTCGACGTACGTGATGTCTCCAAGGCGATCCTGGGCGTAATCGGAGACGCCCACCACAACCTTGTCGCCGGCAAGCCTGACCCATTCGTGATCTTCGGCGTATCGAAGATCGTCGGGCAGGTTCAGTTCACCCAATTCTTTCATGACGGATTGTCCTTTCCTGGTACACGATTACAAAAGAATACAAAAAATTGACAAGGGACACAGTTGCTCCCCGTTGAATTCTCACACCATTGCACTCATTGGAGCGCGAGCCGTGCGATTCGGCCTGATATCGTCCACTATCTCCACTTTTATTCGTCGCTTCTTGTCCTTGAGTTCCACCAGATCCCCCGGTTTCAGCTTCGACTCGGTCAGGACGTACCCGCAACAAAGTCCCTTGGGTTGAAAACCCGCGGGCTTGTCGGGACTTGCCAAGCTGTAAATGCGGCCTGCATGACGGCCTATGGTCATGTCGCTAACACATGTGAGCACAGCGCCGGTCACGATTCCGTCGAGGGATAGTAACACAGCCGGGTCTGCCACAGACACTTTGCGCAGGTCAAAGCCTGCGAATGGGTACGTGTGGGGCGAGTCCTTTTGCCTGCGCAGGACAGCCTCACCGATGAAGCGCTTTGTAAATGCGGACCTGTCCGCGTTGAAGGGCAAAACAAAGGTCCAGGGATTGTTGATGAACGGCCATGCACCGATATCCTGATGCGAAAGGGGCAACACCGCACCGGTGCGCAACGCGTCCCTAGTCGCCAGCCCGCACGCGACAATCCCCAGGTCCTTGCCCGCTGAAAGAATCTTCTCCCAAACTTGGACCACTTGGTCGCGGGCGACGAATATCTCGAATCCGAACTCACCTGTGAACCCGGTGCGGGAAAGCAAGACCGGCGTCTCGTCATCCATGAACGTGTCAGCCAAAGGCGACCGGCTATCAAAATGCCCCTTGAAGGTGAAGTAGCGCATGTCTTTGAGCACCTCTGCGGCGTCCTGCAGGACGTACATAAGAATCCTTGCGGAATACGGCCCCTGGAAATCAATCTTGCCCACCCGGTAGGTGAGATCCTCCACGGTCACATCCGTTCCGCTCCCTTGAGCAGCAAGGTGCCCGGCGACTTCTTCACTCATACCGGCATTCACCACAGCCAGGTATTTGTCTTGGCTCAGTTGGTACAGCACCGCATCATCGATCAGGTCGCCCGCCTCGTTCAGGAAAACGCCGAAAACGCAGTTGCCGGGTGTCAGGGGCTCCCTGCCGTTGTCGAGACAGGCGGAAAGGTCCCTGGTAAAGCACTTCTGGAGGCGTTGGTAAGCCCCAGGACCTTCAATGGCCACGAAACCCATGTGGCTCGTGTCAAATAGGCCCGCATTGGTGATCACCGCTATCTGCTCCGCAACCGCGCCCCAAGGATACCACAGCGGCATCCGGAACCCGCCGAAATCGCCCATATTGGCTCCCTGGGAAACATGCCATTCAAATAATGGGGTAATCTTCTTTGGTTGTGTCATGCCGTCTCCACTCCGCGTTTACCAATGACGGGCCGGATGCCCGCCTGACGACCGGCAGGATGCCGGTCCTACCAAACTCACCGGAAGCGCGGACACACAAGCCGGGTAGGGGCGGCTCGCGAACCGCCACTACTCTTGCTTCATACGGGATCGGTTCCCTTTGTGTCTTGGTGGTTCATTCCCTGTCCTACGCGGTGATCGCAGACATTCTTTCAATCTTTTCGACCAAGGCGCCCGCGTACAGTCCAAGGTCATAATGTTCGACAAATGCCCGCCGAGCGTTCAGGGAAAATGTCTCGTAATCCGCGTCGATCATGCGGATCGCGTCCGGAATCTGCGCGGGAGTATCCACGCAGACGCCGAATTGGTTCCTGGCAAGCGCCTGTTCCCATACGGGATACTTCCTCACTATCACGGGGACGCCAGCTTTCAGGTACGCGGCCAATTGATAGGAGGAATTTACGGTGTAGTAGTCGTTCAGATTGGAGTCCGTGTAAAATACGATTCCGATGTGCGAGGAGGCGTAAAGCCCTTCCACTTCCTCGTATGAGAGTAGCGTCTGGGAAATGTACACCTTGTCGATTGACCTGCCTTCGATTAGTTCCTTTAGAGGGAGCAGGACAAGGCCGTGAAAGACCATAACGAATCCGGGTGGGAAGTTCTCGGCGGCAAACGCAATCTCATCGGACAACCTCGTGTGGGAGATACTGCCTATTTGAGTGACCATTTTTGTTTCAGGGGGCAGAGCGAATTGCTCCCGGAGCAGACTTGACCCCTCCACGGATTCCTTGCCCAAGGGTCCGAACGGAAGGAAGAAGAAGTCCGCCTTTTCAAGCCGGAGATCCTCTTTCAGGATACGGGCTCTGTCCGCATCCTGGATGATTACGCATCGGGCCCTTCGAGCATGTGAGCGTTCATGGTATTTGATGGATATGTCCCAAAGCTCTCTTTTCCGGAAGGTTTCCGTGTACAGCTCCAAACTGTCGTACACCACCGGAATGGGCTTGTCGGGCATGGCCTCGCCGGCAAGCACCAGGGCGTCGGCTTCGATGGCGAAGATGGCGTCAAAATTGCCGGATCGGATAATCTCCCCGACCCATTCTCTGAGGCGGGCCGGATGATATGGATTGGACGCGATATGCCGATCCAGCCTGCCAAGCCTGTCCAGACATGCGAACCAACCATATCGGGGTATGTTTGCAAGCGAAAAGACTGAGTTCCGTACGGAAATAATTCGTCTCGTAAGGCCCGGCAACGCTTGTTTAAGAAAAGACCTCAGCCCTGATTTAGGCTTCTCGTCACCCGAATGCCTTGCTCCCGGAAATTCATGGACCTGCCCTTTCAACGGGGGGTCCCACTCGTCCATGGCGCCTTTCGGTCCCCACACGGCCGATTCCACGTAATGCCCCGAATCGACAACATAGTTGATCAGGTCTCTCACGGGCGGCTGGGGGAAAAGCCACCGTCTCGGCCCTAAGAAAAGCAGTCTCATCAGCTCACCGTTGTCCGCTTCCGGGCCGCAGCCTGTTCCGAGTCTTGCGCTGCTACCGGTTACCGGCGGCGCAATACGAAACAGGAACTCCAGGTGTCCTGATCCAAGGGCTCGCCCGGTTTCATGAAAGGGCATGCCTCGACAAGTTCCAGACCCGTCTCCTCCCCTAACCGGACTACCTCTTGGACGAACAAAGGCCTCACCACGTGAACTTCGTCGAATTCGTCGGCCACCTGGCGGTCTTTTATGACCATAACCTTGAATTTCACCGCGACAACCTGCTTGATCGGGTCCAGTTCAGGCTGTGTGAATCGGATGATCCGAACGTCCCCTCTATTGATTTCCTTCATCCTCTCTTCCAATGGGTCGCGGTAAACCGCGGGACCGAACCAACTGTCAAACACGAAAAGCCCGCCGGGCTTCAAGTGCCTTGCGCAGGTCTCGAACGCCTTGAAGAGATCATGGTTCGCGGTCATGTAACTCATAACTGCAAACATGGCCACAACTACGTCCACAGACTTGCCGAGATCGAATCCGCGCAGGTCGCCCTGGTGGAACGTGACGCTGTGAGCCAACGGTTTTGAGCGGGCAATGTTCAACATCTCGATTGATCGGTCCACCGCGTCCACCGTGTAGCCTCGGGAAGCAAGTATCAGGCAATGCCCGCCCGTGCCGCAACCCGCGTCGAGAATGGTCCTTACCGGGCCGCTGTGGTGCTTCTTGAAGATCTTCTCGAGGAAATCGCATTCCGCGGGGTAGTCCTTGGTTTCATAGATGTCGTCATAAATAGTCGCATATCGTTCGAAAACTGTCATCGGGATTGTCCCTTGATAACTCGTAACCTGCTATATTTCCAGGACAAACCTACGATCCAACCACCAAGACACAAAGTGAAAGGACCTTTGAATTCTTTGTGTCTTGGTGCCTTGGTGCCTTGGCGGTTGATTGCCTTTGGTTGCTGTCGGAGGCCGACCTACGCCTCTCGGGGATTGTCGGGAAATAAGGTCGGCATTTATGGTAGGGGCGGACACATGTGTCCGGCCTCTTCGGTGGTATGGGCCTGGCTTTGGGGCAGACACGCAGGTCTGCCCCTACCATCTGGTCGGCAGCCGCCTGCATCGTTTATTTCGTGACAGGCCCTCACCGCAGGGAATCCTTCACCGCGGCGCAGACTCGATCCAATTGCTCTTCGGTCAAGGTCAGGCCTGAAGGAAGGTACAAGCCCTGCCGAGCGATACGCTCAGCCACGGGATAACATTCATTGTCGAACAGCCCCATTCGGCGAAACACCGGCTGCTCGTGCATGCCCAGGAAGAACGGCCGAGTATCGACACCCCGTTGTTCCAGTCGCGCAGAAAAGGCCGCTGCGTCCATGCCCGATTCCTCATGCAACACCACCCCATACATCCAGAAAGTGCTTGAAGCCCAGGGGCGTTCCACTGCCGGTTGCAGCAGTGGTACATCTTTGAGCCGGAGCGAATAGTACTCGCCGATCCATCTTTTTCGGCTGACTATTTCATCAATCCGTTCCACCTGAGCGACGCCCAGTGCGGCCTGGAAATTGGTCAGCCTGAAATTGTAACCCAGTTCGTCGTGCCGGAATCTTCTGTCCGGCCCGAAACAGAGATTCCGCAGCGACCGCAGTCTCTCGGCCAGCGCCGGATCGTCCGTCAATACCATGCCGCCCTCGCCCGTAGTGACAACCTTGTTCGCATAGAAGCTGAAGACGCTCACAGTGCCCATGGAACCGCACCGCACCCACTTCGCATTGCAGGAGCTTCGATGCATCAGATACTGTGATCCGTGGGCCTCGGCAGCATCTTCGATCACCGTCAGGTCGTGCTTAGCCGCCAGATTGAGAACCGGCTCCATGTCCACGGGATGACCGTAGATATGCACAGGCATGATCGCCTTGGTTCGGGAAGAGATGCGGCTTTCCAGTTGGTTGACGTCCATGGTCCAGGTTTCAGGATCGCTGTCCACAAGCACCGGCGTGCCTCCGGTGTATATCACTGCCTGTGCGCAGGATATTATGGTGAATGTCGGAAGAATTACCTCGTCACCCGGTCGCAGCTCCAAGGCACGGACCGCCATTTGCAGGCCGGCTGTTCCGCTGGACACCGCAATGCCGTACCGCCTCCCGCAGTATCCGGCCCATTTGTGCTCAAATTCGTCTATGAAGCTGCCGGCGGACGAAACCCAGCCGCTGCGGACGCACTGGGAAACCAGCTCCAGTTCCAGTTGCCCGATGGCAGGTTCGTTCACCGGTATGAAATCAGAATCGCTCTTTTTCATAGTCGCCAAGATAGGGACCCTGCTTCACTTCGAGCAGCACCGTATCATCGAGCATCCTAAAGGAATGAGCGCCGCTCACGAGTACAAGAACATCTCCCTCGGAGAGGCGTCTGACGATTGTTGTAGTTCCGTCGGGCGGGTACAAGTTCACTTCACATTTTCCGCGCCTCACTAATATAACTTCGGACGTTCCTATGACCTCTCTCTTGACTGGCAGGTGGCGGTGGCGAGGGATTACGGATCCCTTCGCATACACCACGAAGCCTACCTGTTGTGCGTATTCAGGTGGAGTCACAAAGGTGGTCTCATCGGTCGCGAACTGGGCACGGATGATTAGGGCCAGCATTAATCCGTTGTGTTTCACTGTTTCTATCAGTTCCATCTCTTGCTCCTCACAAAACAGGCCCATGAACGGGCTGGTCCTACCTTCGCTCCCGATTGATTCGTTTTAGCTCTCACGAGAGAGGGAGGAGCAACCCGAGCGAATGGTGTACAGCAACTCTGCAATGCCGTAAATTCGGACTGCTTGAATGAGCAAAGGAGATATACTTTTTCACCGTTTCCTGAATATCAAGTAGTCCACATAAGACGACCAATACACTTCGGGGAACGAATCGACAAGAGATAGTCCGTGCTCCGACGCGAAATCCACCAACACCTTGCGCGGAATTATGACGGGAAACCGCCAGGCCCCTTCCAACCATTTTGCGGCCACCGCAGCATCGAAAGAAACATCCAAGAAGCAATCGAAGAGCACGGCGCCTCCCTGTTTGGTCACCCTGGCGGATTCCCTGACATACTCAAGGGTCGCAAGAAGCGGCAGGTACACAAAAACCCCATGAGCGTGAACCAAATCCGCTGAAAGAGTCCGTGTGTTGCTAAGAGAATGCCCATCGGACGGGTGAAGCTGCAGA
>DYLG01000110.1 GCA_020722215.1 Desulfomonile tiedjei | reverse complement strand
GACATTGTCGCAATCCCCTCTAATCGGGTCAAAGGATTCTCTCACACCATGAAAATAATGAACGGAAGAGGCGAAGTCCTCTTCGTCGCAATCCCCTCTAATCGGGTCAAAGGATTCTCTCCCTACACTCTTAACCTACCACGATCACGAGTCTTTGCAACCAGAAAACGGGGATGTCCCCCTGCCGCTACCCTGATCCGCTTAATCATATCGGTTAACCTGCGCCTTTCGCCAATCATCTCAACCTCTTACAAAAACGACGATCCCTTTTTCCGCCACCCGTGATTTCAGGCACTTGTGCATAACTTCAAAAAAACCGTTCATTCCCGCAAATGGCACGATTCGCTCAATCGTCACACCACTATCACTTCCTCCTCCTCCTCTCGCAATACCCCGGTCCCGCTCACCGTCACGTTCCCTTTGCAGTTCTTGCACAGCACATAATACCGCACGCTGTCTTCTTCCCAGTCTATCACCTTCTCCACAGCGTCCTTCATCCTCAGAAACATGCGATCGTCCAGCTCGCACTCGAAAACGCTCTTCTGGACCCTCCGGCCATAATTCACCATGATCTTGGCCAGCCTGGTCCGCTTCTTGTCGTCCACCACATCATAGCACACCACCATGAACAATCTTCACTCCTATCTGAACGAAAACGACACGTAACCCGTTTCCTCTCCAAGGGCTCGCACGAGCATCCTCACCTGCTCCAGCAATATCTCACGGTAGGTCAGCCTTCGGCCGGTGTTGCCGTAGAGCGTCCGCGCGGCAAGGCGCTGCTCGAAAGCCCTGATGAATTTCCTCATACCTTCGTGCCCGAGCAGGATGGGATAGTCCTCCCTGACGGGCTCGGACTCCGCAAAGTCGAATGCGGCAGGCTCTCTGTCCTCGGGCCGGTAGAAATCCGTCGGCCTGATGACCCGACGGTTGAACAGTGAAAGAACGAGCGAATCCACGAGCACCGGTCTGAATTCTTCCATGAGGTCCAGCACCAGCGAGGGCCTGCCGTATTCCACACTGTGCAGACAACCCATGTATGGATCAAGCCCGGCAACGTTCACCTGGGTTTCCACCGCGTTGGCCAGCAACGTGTATCCGAGGCTGAGCAGCACGTTGACCGGATCACGGGGAGGCCTGCGGTTGCGGCCGTCAAAAGAAACGTCCTCCTCCCGCAAGAGCCTCCCGAAACAACCGAAATAAGCGGCGGCTGCGGCTCCTTCCATTCCCATGACGCTTTCGATGCTGTCGCAGCCGCCGACTTGCCGCATGAACCCGCGCAGTCGATGAACCGTGCGGGTGACGTCCTCATCTTCCAGGCCCCGGTTCTGGCGCCGCAGCAACACCCGGCAATTGTCCAGCTTGCCCTTCACGTAAGCCCGGGCCATACTGAGCCGGAACGCCTCTTCTCCCATCCGTCCGAACTGCAAACGCCTCAGTTCGATGTTCTTGCCGAGCTGGGAGATGAGCCTGCCCCGGTACTTGCCGTGAATCGACAGGAACACCGTGTCAATGCCCTCTTGGAGCAGAAACGCGGTGGCTCCCGGCGTCAGGCTGATGTTCCCCATGAGCACCACCTGATCCACCCGAAACGCGTGAACCCAGTGGATCGCATTGCCCAGTTTGCGGATCACCAGCCGGTTGCCCTCCTTGGCAAGCAACGCGCCTTGATCGGTCACATACAGTACTGCCACGGGTCCGATTTACCTCCCGCGCAATCGTGTCAGGCACTGTTCCGGGCATCTGCAAGACGCCGGGCTCACAGGTCCAGGCTGAAGGACACCTCACCTCCCTCCTTCTTGATAATACTCAATTTCCCGGTCGGAGTCTGCACCGATTCCACGCCTGCATCCTCAAAAAAGCCTTTCAGTCTTTCTTCGTACCGGCCGATGAGGATTTGCGTCTCCCGGAGCTGCTGCCTCAGCCGGAGATACTCCTGAAGGAGGTTCCGGAATTGGAGCGAATCCACGGTCAGTCCGAGCGGTGCGGCCTCGTTGGTCCTCTCAGATATCCTTATATATATGAGAGGTGTGGGGTACAGGTTCACTGACGTATCGAACATACAGTTGCAGGCCACGGCGGACGTGACGGCCGGTATCCGGGCCCGTATCTTTGGGCAGCTCATGGGGTTTCCCTTGAGCTGCGACTTCAGGAACAGAGAAGGGTCTGCGTTCAGGCAGCGTCTGAACAGCTCATTGACCGCTTCCGGGCCGTGGTCAAGGTGCCCGATCGTGTGGATGACCACCTGGGTCTCGTCCTTGGAAAGTTCCGCGCTTTGGTTGATCTTGGTGACGATGCTCTTGAGCGTGGGACACTTGAGCATCAGGTATTGGAATTGTGGATCGCTGTCTATGTCGTACGGTTGTCTTACCACCTCCGGCCGCTGCCAAGACGGCCTCTCCCCAGGGGCTTCCTGAGCGGGTTCGGGCGAGTCGGCCGGCCCGGGGACTCCCTGCGAATGATAGCGCTGAATAATGCTGTAAATCAGCGACTTCCGCGCCTTGACCACGGTCTCCAGCAAGCCGAGCTGGTCTTTGTAAGGCCTGCCGTCAGGCTCGATGAAAAGGGCCCTCTTGCCGGTGCGTTTGTGAATCCCCAGAGGGAGTTTGATGAGGTTGCCCAGGCCGCCTCCTTTGACTGAGGACTGCTTCGGAAATACCTCCACTGTGATCTCCGAATCCAGCGGGTAAAGCTGCTGCCGAAGGATCGAACCGAACTTCCTTGCAACGCCCGCGGGAACCGGGCTGTCATGGAAGACCCAGCAATGCCTGCCTTTGAATCCCGAATCCTCGATGTAAACCGGCACTTCCAGGGCAGCGCCGATGTCCGTGAGTTTGCACGCTGCCCGGTGGGCTTTGTCCATCAGGGATTTCCACGCCTTTTCGCTTGAGATGGCCCGCGCGATTGCGAACTTGGCCACGTCAATGTCGAAGGCCGTGAAATTGACCGTATTGTCCATTCGCACCGGGTAGCACCCCACGGTGTAGTTGCCGAGGATGTGATTCTCGGCCACCTTAAGCGTTAGCGGTTCCTGGACCGGTGTGTATCCGGACTCGCCTGTGGGGCTCACCCACTGGCGTGCGTAAACGCCTTCTCTGCCGCTGAAGAGCGTAGTGAAAGTCACAAGTTGGTGTTGAGCCGGAACGATGGCCTCCGCAGGGACCCGGGCTTCGGTCGGTACGGGCGAGCGCTCCAGGAATCCCAGGTCCCGGATCAGGCCCTGGAACCGGCTGTCTCCTGTGGCTTTCAATCCTTCCTCATAGGCTTGCCTGGCTCGCTCAAACTCTTTTGCCTCCCGGAGGGCTTCTCCCAGTCCCTCGTAGTATGAAGGCTCGGACGGCTTTTTCTTGATCAACGCCTCCCAGACTCGAACCGCCCTGCGGGCCTGACCGTTATCGAGCATGACCTCGGCCAGGCGGGGGTATGGTTCGAGGTTTTCGGGGTTGTCTCTTATTGCGAGGTTCAATTCCAGGATCAGGTCTTCATAGAGCCCCAATTCCTCGAGGGCGTCGGCCCATGCCAGGTGAAGCGCGTGGTCCCGGACCTCCCGCGTGTCGCGGTTCTTGGCAAGGGAGACGGCCTGTTCATGGAGCCCTTCGGACAGCAGATCTCTCAAACTAGCAAGGGATGGGTCGGCGCTCATGGCACGCTCTCCTGATCATGCCCTGGTATCACCGTCCTAAAGCGCTCGATGAGCCGGGGCAGCAGATCGGCGAAGGCGCGGGCAGGCCTGGGGTCTGGCCTCATCCCCCCGTGGTTGAGATCGTTGCGCGGGTCGCTGATCTCGTCGAAGAGACCCACAAGCTCCGCCTTGTCGTTGAGATGCATCAATAACGGTTGGCAATCCAGTCCATATTTTGCACAATTGTTTCGGAAGTCTTTCAGTATTCCCATATCCGTGCCGATCGCTCTGTCAGCACCCGCTCGGTAGATCGGCGGTTCCACGCAAGGCACGCCCATGTGCTTGGTCGCCTCGTTAATGATCAGCTCTCGGAGAATGGTATAGGCCTGTTGGACGAGGCCGTGGTCAAGGCACCATTTTGCAGCCCGAATCCAGTCGAGGCTCTCGTCACCGTCAAATTCTTCCACTTCCCTTCCGAGTCGATCGAGCAACGGAGCCAGTTGCGGAATCAGCGGGCTTTCCTTGCACAGATTTATGGCCTGTTTCAGTTCCAGGGCGTTCTTTGAAATGGTGCGCCCTCGACAGGTGGCGAGACCGCTGGTGAACTCCTTAAGCCTTGACGCAAGGCGTCTGGCGGCGTCGGCTCCAGCGTGAGGCCCTTGCACGGCTTTCTTCTGCGCTCGGACCCGCTGTTCCGCGAGATCCGAGACCAGCGCAGCGTTGCCGGACCTGATAAAGAGATCTATGGCCACGGTCCAGTCGAGCAGTTCGGCGAAGGGCGTGAGATCAAAGACAGGAGCGCGGCGCTTTTCTACAGGCCACTTGGATACTTCGTACGCTGGACCTAGGACTTCGAAAGCACCGTAGTAGATGCCCCTGACTCCCACTTTCCTTAGCACCTTGGCGTAGTTGAGGACCACCAGCACTAGCATGGGAAGTGACCGAAAGGCGTGGGTGATATCGAGGAACACCTCATCCCCCGGTTGGAGGCTTTCAAAGAGCAGGCCAAAGATCTTCCAAATTTCGTCCTCGTCTTTGCCCTCCTTTATGGGGACGTCCTTGACCGCCGCTCGAAGGCCGAGCAGCTTCAGGCGTTGCTCCAGTCCTTGGTAGGGTTGCTTGTTTTCCCCGCGTGCCGGTTGGCCGAAATCTACCCAGTTGAATTTCCTCGCGTCATCCGTGAGGAAGATGAGAATACGGTCTTGAGGGCCCCAGTCGGAGCAGGCGTATTTCACGGTCGCCTCTTGAACGAATCGCACATTGCTCAGTTCAAACCCGTCCTTGAAATAGTACACGCATTCCTCGTAATAGTTGATTCCCAGGACGGAGATATACACGTTTGCCATCGTTACCCTCCGTATTTCCTGAAGCGCACGTGTTTGAAGCGGTGGACCACCTTGAGTGATCCATCCTCTTGGGGTTCTTCGAGAGCCTCCCGCCGCGTGGTGGAACAAACGGGCACGAGCCCGCGTTCCAGAGCGAACCGCACCAGAAGGTAAGTTGCTCCGAAATCCCCTTGAATGAGAGCATAATCCCCAGCTTGAGCCTGGGAACCGAGCCACTGTTTCACCCGTGCCAGATAAGGCTCCACTTCCGAAGGTTCGGGCGGGATGTTGCTCCACAGTTCCTGAAGCTCGCCCGGCAAAGACACTATCCGACTGATGCCCAAAGAGTCGGAGGCTTGCCGTTCCTGGTCCGCAGTCAGAGTGTGATTGAATAAGAGGAACAAGTTGGATCCCATCAGAGAATGTCCTTTCTTCGATCTTCGCCGATTTCCCGTGAGAACGGAGCGCATTGGTCAAGGTCTCTCGCTCGGGTCGAATTCTCTCGGGAAAGCGAGGGCCGCGAGGAGCCGCCTCCCTCGGAGGGGCCCCTCAACGGGTATTCAATTGTCAAAGATCAATGGCCCGGAGCCCCTCAGGCAGGCCCCGAACCGCAAGACAGGGAAGGAAGCGCAGCGCCGAAGATGCACTGGTCAGGCCAGGGGCGCCGTGCCCTCATTCACCAAGTATCTGCTTGATCTTACTTACCTTTTTGAGTTGCTTGTTGGAGCAGTCTTTCTTCTCCCACTTGCCGATCTTGATCCAGTACTCCTTGAGCGCGGCGGCAACCACTTCCTTGTTCCGGAATTCATCTATTCTCTGGTAGATTGCCACGACCTCATTCTCCGACAAATCCTCCGTGGTGATCCGTGCGGCTATCCGTTCCTCTTCGGGCATGGATGCCAACTGAGCAGCTCGTTTGGCCTCTTCCTGTTTACGCCGCTCCTCTTCGAGCCTGGCTCTTTCCGCCTCCTGTTCGAGGCGGCGCCTGGCCTCCTCTGCCTCTTCCTGCTTTTGCCTCAGCTCGTCCAGCCGGATCCGTTCCCTCCGTTCGTGTTCGGTCTTCCAGTCAAGCTCTCTCGCGATGAATTCTCGCTCTCGGTCCTGTTCCAGCGGATCAAGCGCAACCCACCCGAAGGGTCTGAGACCGGTTTTGTTACCGGGTTTCCTGGATTCTGCCGCCAGCCACAGGGTCGTGGCCTCGTCGCTCCATTTTGCTTGGCGCGACCCCGGCTGCATGATGCGTATACTCCGGTTACCTTCTACCGTGACGCACTCGGCGCCGGAGTGGCGGCCGATCCGCACCAGGTTGGACCCGTTCAGGGGTTGCCGCTCCTGAACGCTTACCCCGATGCCGCTCAACTGGTCGTCCTCGCGGCGCTTCTCCTTTGTGAAGAACGCGTTGAGGCTCTTCAGAACCGCCTCCATCTTAAGCGGTGACTTTATCGGCACCCCCCTTTCCGGCTTCTCCAGCCGAATTGAGCCGAAAAACTCGGCGTCCGGCTCGATCACCTCCAGCACCTGGTAAGGACCGCCGGCTTCGTGCTTGGATGGGGTCTTCTTCTCGTTCACCGCATAGACGATCTTGGTTTTCACCTCCCCGACCGGCATGAAGTCCGAAATCTTCAGTAGACGGAACGGGTCGTCCGGTATGCCGGTGCAGTTCAGCAACCGCTTTTCGAGCTCCTGGTGTGTCCTCTCGTCGCGGATATCTTTGTCGGCGGCCACAGAATTGAGATATGCGGTCCGTATTGCTCCCTTCAGCGCGGAACCCGGAATGTACGGGCGCTGGTCATAGGGCAGGAACGAGGTTCGCGATATCGCGAACTGATTAAGCTCCGAACTAATCCTTGTTACATCTGAAAGCGGTATATCCAATGTCTGTTTGTAGTGTTCGAAGAAACCGGCACAGAGAGCGACCGCTCGACCTTGCGCCGGCCTGGCTCTGAGGAATTTATACACCTGGAGAATCGACTGGACCGTGCCGCGTCGGCAGATCTCGGAGAACTTCTTCCGGTCCGGCTCCTCCAAAGACGTGAAGAAATCGACGGGGTCGAAGACCACTAGCTGGTCGCTTTCCTCGTCCACCACGAAGCTCATCGGCTCGCACACCTCGTCGCATCCGATGTGAACAGGCGAAAGAACCCGCAACGTGAATTTCCTTACTGTGGCATTCATTTTAACACTCCAACCTGAAAGGCACGTACAAGGCATAGCCCTGAACCACTGCCTCCTGTTGGGCCTTGGACACGTTCATCGCCGGCCGGCCGAAGTACGGCCTGTCGAAGGCATCTTTGTTCGCGGGCACAAACACAGCCCCTTCGTCCGCCATGATCACCGGATTCTTGAAGGGATTGGAATGCCTTGCCAGGTTTCCGCCGTGTTTTCCGAAACGGACAAAGGGGATGAAGAAGGCGTCCTTAAAGGAACCCGGTTGAGGAACGCACGGACCAAGCATGTACATGGCGTTCGCTCCATCGCTCAACGGAATGGGAAGCTCAGTCCATTGACGAACCGCGAACCTCCCGTAACCTATTGAAGCGTCTTTGCCGAACCCCCACTTTCCCACTCTCTCCAGCGCTTTTACGATCTTCTCGACGTCTGTGGCCTGCTCTTCAATGACCACGAACAGGGCCAACTTTACTCCCGGCAAATACACGACCGCATCCTGTGTGTACGGGGCGAAGGTCCCTGTCCCCGTAGTGAAAGTCAACCGATTGATGGTGTTGTGGGCCTGCACGAATCCTGAGGAAAACCGTGGGGGCCCCTTTCGACGAATCTGCCTTTGGGTATCCTCGGCAAGACCCGACCGCGCTCGCCGGCCGAGTTCCTCCGCGGAGATGAACTCGATCAGCTCGGCTTTAATCTGCAGGTCGTGGCCGACGATCATCCAACGCCGCTTCTTCTGTTCCTTGATTTTCAGTACGTCAGTTGAAAGCTTGCCTCCGCTGAGACCCGAGAGCAGCGCCAGCGGCAGATCCGGCCTCTTGAAAGCATAAGACACCGTTCCTCCAGGTCCGATGAGCTTCGGGAAGGCCGACGAAAAGACTGCAAAAGGCCGTTCGTCATACTGGCGCATCTGCTCCTCCAGTCCCCCCTTCACCAGGGACGGGTCCTCGCTTGCCTGCCAACAGACGTGACCGAATATGGTGTCTCCCTTCAGCGGCGTGCCCAGAGGGCTCAACGGCTCGACGGTTATTTCGTAGAGCTTCACCACGCTATCCTCCTTGCGGTTACGGGTTCGCCTGATCGAATTTCTGCTTAGTATTCGGGTCCTCGAATTCGAAGCTGATCCTCCCGTACCCTCGGCTGCCGCTGCCTCCCAGGGCATCCAATTCCAGCAGCCTCAGGCCTTCCAAGAGGAAGCCGAGTAGATCGTCGTCACCTTCGAATTCCTTCAAAGTCAGTGAGAAATCGAATTCCGTTCCCGCGGGGACGCGTTCGGTGAACCTGGGATTTTCTGCAGTCCCCTTCACTCTGTTGATGCTGTTTTCCGACTTCACTTCCGTGAACACGCGGTTATGAAGCGCGTCGTTCTTCTTCCAATCCTCATTGATGGCACAGTCCGAGAAAGAAACCCTCGTGGGGCCCAAGGCGTGCTCCTCGTCGATGTCTGCTCCACTTGAACCGAAGAGCTTGAGGATTTTCTCGCATTGGGCCTTTTCGTCGGGGGATAGTCCTTTAAGGTCTTTCAACGAAACTGGTTTCCCATTGGTTCGCCCCATGAGGCCGCTTCGAAGCTCCAGAAGGGCCCTCACTTTGCCCTTGATCGATGAGCCGGGAATGTATGGCTCGTGCGAATGTGGATGCTTCACCACAGTGTTGTCCACACCTCCGATGCGCATTTCCATGTCGCCCGCGGCGATATGCAGACCACTTCTGAGAATGATCTTTCCCTTCACTTCAGTTATGCCATTGAGCTTCATGAGATTAACCTCCTCATCTAGTTTTTTGGCCCGTGGAGCTTGTAGTAGCCCATGAATGCTTCGAACAGATTCGCAAAGACGTCGAGGTCCTTCTCCTCCTGGACTTGGTCAACTGATTCCCGGATAAAGTCAGTGAAGTCCTTTGTTGTCAGTTTTCGGCCTTCCGCGTAGGCCGCTTTGGCCGTGACCATGTGAACCATAGGCAATATTGCGTCCCACTGTGCTTGTCTGGTCTTGGACATGGTGTTAAGTCGCATGATTTCGTCGTAGAATTTCCTGATCTGGCTTGCCCTGTTCCTCTCATACTTTCCGTGCTCATCCACCGCAGGCCCACCGTCTTTGCCCTTCTTCTGGCCTGCTTCCGCTATTCGCTTTGCAAGGTCCATAGCGGTCTTTGAGAAAAGCGTGGGTTCCACCACTTTTTTGTCCCTGTCCTTCCAAAGATCGATCTTGGCCATCTCATCCTCCTATTCGTCTGATGTTATAGAGAATTTCCCAGAGGGGAATTCTCAGTTTTCCGCCATGTTCGGTCATCCACGCGGCTGCTAATTCCGAAATCCTCTTAACCGCACGGTCTCGATCCTCGCCTTTGAGATTCTTGGCAGCGTTCCTCTCAATCGAGTAAGCCAGATACGCTCGCCATTTGGTGCAGGTCATGTCATCCAGGCTCACCTTGTTCTCGCGGACCACCGCTGCCTCCTTTGCTGCCATTTCGATTAAGCCGTTCAAGCGGTAGAGCATGGAGGTGGTGAGCAAGCCCTGTTCGAGCCAGTTGCTCATCTCTTCTCTTATGGGAACGAGCTGCACGAACTCATCCCAGTTGGCCGTTTCGCCGAATAGAGTCACCCTGCTCCTGCCGCCATCCTTGGAGTCCACAAGGTGCTCTTCCGCCGCCTTTGCCAATTGCTCGACCGGCGTGTGCGCTTTCTTCAGCGCGATGCCTGCGGGGAAGTGAACACCAGGATTTCTGCAGACGTAATCCGCGAAAGTTTCCCTAAGATGTCGCGCCAAGTCGATGATCCGGTTCCAAGGTCCGATGAGGAAAAGGTCGTCGCCTCCTGCGAAGACCGTGTAAATGTATCGAAAGCGTTCATCGGTCCTCAGCAGGTGAGGCAGATAAAGGGAGAAGTAGAAGTTGAGTTGACGGCTCAAAGTGGCCAACCTGGATATGGTGAACAAATCTTTCCTGTTCTCATGGGCCAATCCCCGTGACATGAGCGCGCCAAGGTTATCCACGTCGGCCTTAAGGATTCCGAGCGCGTCCACACCGCGGAATCTGCGTCGGTCTTCCGATGCGTGCGAGAGAGCCTTGGCTGCAATGTGGTGAAAGGTTATGGGCTCACCGGGGTTCGGCTCCTCTCCCGACTCACGTCGTTGCGTGATGCGTTCGTCGTACAGATCCTCCTTAACGTATCTAGGTACGTATCCGTTGATGAGCTTCGAGGCAACCTTATGCGGGATCTGCCCGTCTTCGTCGATGGCGAGTTCCCAGCACCTGAGCAACCGACCATCTCTTGCGCTATCTCGCAGATCATTGTGGTCTGCGAAGAAGGAGATCTGGTATGTACCGAAGATCGGCTCCAAGAGACGGTTGTCCTTGCCCCCCACTGGATTGTCCGCATAGGAAACTGCTACGCGCTGCTTACTCACCAGGTACTTGCCAAGAAAGACGTGATCGTGGCACATCCGGCAAACTGACTCGGCTTCCCTGACAACGGGGTGATCGTCCGTGTCAAATGCGGAAGGACGCTTTCCGCAAAGGGGGCAGAGATCGCGCTTGAGTTCGTTATTGAAGTCGTCCAGGTAGGAGGCTACGGTGCCCCCGTGCTCGTTCAGGTCCAGCCTGCAGAGCTTCTTGCGCTGCATCTCCTTCTGGACGGCATCCCACAGATCCCGGAATCTACCTTCAACGAAGTCATCGGGTGAGGCATCCACGGTGGCAAACCCGATGGAGTTCTCGCCGTGGGACACCCCTTTGAGCCAGTCATTGATCCGTCGCTCGACGGATTCGACAGCCTTGGCCGCCGAAGGTGTGTTGGGAGCGATGATGGTGAACTTGCCGGCCGCATTGAGTACTACCGACGAGAACGACAACCCGATCTCCCTGCATAGCAGGTCTGCGGCAAGCTCCGAAAAGAGGGACACGGCAAATGACCTGCCTCGAAGCAGCTTAGAACGGTATTTCCTCGTGTCGCCGTGGCTCCTGAAGATGAAATCTTGGATTCCGTAGAAGTCCCCCATTATCAAGAGGAATTTGCGTTCCTTATCGTTCCCTATGGATTCAATGGTCAGGGTGTCTTGGTCGCGGTGATACATGTAAAGCGCGGTTGCCAGGGCAGCCGTGGTTCTGCAATGATCGTAAAGAGATACATCGGGCACCACATCGCCGCCCCTTGCCGCGGGCACGCACGATGCGAAGGACATCATCAGACTGTCGAAGTGCTCGAACCAAAGCTCAACGCTCTCACGAGCATGGAGCAGGATCTTGAGAGCTTCACAGAATTGCTCGAAGAGAGAGCGGTATTCTTCGCGTGCCTCCTCGTTCGATGCCGGCACGATTTCGCCGTGCAGACCCGCAAAGATTGACCTGGCAGACAACTCGGTGAGCGGGTAGCAATACTTGTTCTTCGGAGACACCGCCTGAGATCCTGCCGCGTCCAGCGTCAGGTTTTCCAGGAGCGAATAGAGCCTCGTCTTGCGGTAATCCCGCCAGTCAACCTCGACTTCGTCCTCGAAACGTCTGCGATCCCAGCCACTGCTGAGGCGGTCTGCGGCGGTGACCACCCACTGCATGGGGGTCTCCGGCTTGTGATGAGACGCCGCCAGGTTGATGAAAACGTCGCCGGTACCCCATTCGCGGTGACTGAGTTGAGGCGGAAGGTAATCCGCCATCTTCTCGATGAACGCGGCTGTCCAAAGCGCATGCACGTGGGTTGGTCTTCCATCTCGCTTCGGCTGATAGAGATCTTCGTTCCGATCCACGAATTCGCGGTCCACGTCTAAGACCGATTTGTCAACGAGTTTTCCCACATCGTGGAAAAAGGCGGCTAACGCAACCTTTATTACTGTGTCGTCCATCGTCACCTCCCAGTCGATTACCAGGGCGTCTTTCCCCAGGAACGCCCTGAGCGATAACTTTCCGCTATTACTTGCTCTTCAGGATGCCCGCGTCCCTGTCGTACCCTTATGGAAAGGAATTGTCTTACGGCGGGATTTCCACCCTTATCTTCCCAAGCCCGAAGGTCGTGGCCTTGCCGACGTGGACCTTCTCGCAGTAGCGAATCAAGGGGAGGAATTCCCCCAGGTCCCCCTCATAAGTGATCGAACCAACCATTCCGCCAATGAACATGGCTCTCTCCTGGCGGTTGGAATAACGCCGAACGTCATACCAGCGAAGGCTAGAATCCACCGTCTGAACTCTCTCTGCTTTGGCCACGAGGTTGCGGTAATCCAAAGCGGGCTCGCCGGAGCCGAACAGCGAGTTGAGGGATGAGATTCTCCTGAGCGCCGAGCGAATCAACACGTGAAAGGGCAGCTCGGCAAAAAAGCGGTTCCGGTGCTTTACTCGCAGGGGAGTTTCCAGATGAATAGTGATCCTCTTGGTGCTGACGTCGGACTCCAGGACTTCCAATGGAAGTTCGCAGGCGGGTTCGGGTTTGAGAATTCGAGTGTCGGATTGGTAAATGGTCTTTCCGCCCGCCGAAACGGTTTGCACCAGGAATTCACCTCGCCTGCCGGCGACCCTGCGCCCTAGACCTGTCCTTCCAAGCTCCTCGAAGGCATAAACAAAGTAAGGAAGGTAATCATTGGCCCAACCGAACAAGATCAGACCGAACCGGAACTGATCACCGGGAGCGTAGTCGGTTTGTTCGGAAAGCGGCGGCTCAATGAGGAACGGATGGACCCCGGAAGATCGACCCTCTTGATCCGCGGGGGGTCCGTGCTCGAAAACGCGAGAGAATACGCATCGCTCTCTCAGAATGCAGTCGGAGCAATCCTGCGTTTTCAAGGCGCAAACCACGCTCCTCAGCGCTAGTCCGAAGCCACCCCTGAAGGCGGAACCTTTGAACGGAGGGAGGACGGCGTGGGAACAAAAAGAGCAGTGAAACATGTACCTTTCACAACGCATTTTCTCCCCGGGCCTACTGGAAAATGTGGCAACGCATTCTACCAAATCAAATCCCATTAAGCCAAGACACTTATTCAGGACCGCACTTTCCTGCCTTGCGGTCTGACAAAAGACTTCGCATTAACCAAGCGTGTCGATAACAGCCGTTCCTGTGCTCGTCTGAACGCTTTGAGAGAGAAATCGATCGATCGTGTGGCCATCGACTTCGAGGACTTCACCGAGTTTGCGTCGCATCTGCGGGTTTGATAGACCGGAGTTTTCCACGGGGGTGTTCAAATCGGCGATAAGCTATTGATATAGCGGGC
>DYLG01000109.1:3915-13311 GCA_020722215.1 Desulfomonile tiedjei | reverse complement strand
TCGAAATCCCAAGCAGATATGTTACGATCGATCCCGCAGCCGAACCACGCGCAACACACGCAATCCCTTTACTCCGCCCATACTGCACAAAATCGCCAACAATCAAAAAGTAACTTGTGAAACCAGTGTCGATGATCGTTTGCAGCTCGAACTCGAGTCGCTTCAGAATCTCCGTGGCAGCCGCCGTAACAGCTTCATTAGAATCGCCCAATTCAGAACTGCTATTCTGCACTCTGTAGGTGGGAAGCCGGGTCGGATCTTCGACAGAAATAAGCCTGAAACAACCGTTTTCGGCCCGAACACGCATCCCGTACCGCTTTTCAAGTCCTTCGGCTAATAGTTTCCGCAGGTATTCTTCACGACCAATCCCCCCTGGCGGCTCGAAAACAGGGTAATGCGATTTCCCCAGCGGAAGCTCGAGATTGCAGCGTTCGGCAATTTCAAGTGTGGATTGGATGGCTTCGGGTATCTCTGCAAACAACGATTTCATTTCATCCGCCGAACGCAGATGAAATTGTTCAGGTTCGTATCGGAGGCGTTTCGGGTCGTTGATGGTTGTCTGCGTGCCAATGCAAATCAGTATGTCATGCGCACGCCAGTGTTCACTCTTGATGTAGTGCACGTCGTTGGTGGCAACAAGCTTGAGGCCGAATTCGTGAGACCATTCCACCAACTGTTTGTTGACTTTCCTTTCTTCAGGGATGCCGTGATTCTGAACTTCAAAATAGAAATTCTCAGGCCCAAGCGTTTGCCGCAACCAATCTACCGCGTCCCTCGCCTGACGAAGCTGGTCCTTCAATATCAGGTCAGGGATTTCTCCAGCTAAACAACCCGTTAACGCAATGAGACCAGATTTGTGCTGAGCAAGCAGTTCCTTGTCGATGCGCGGTTTGTAATAAAACCCCTCGAGGTGACCCGCTGTTACCAGACGAATCAGATTCCGGTACCCGGTAAGGTCCGCCGCCAATAACACAAGGTGATGGTATACGTCACGACCGCCGGCCATCGTGCGCTTTTCATGCCTGCTCCCAGGCGCCACGTAAACTTCACAGCCAATTATCGGCTTGATCCCGGCTTTCAAGGCCGCCAGATAGAAGTCAACCGCACCGTACAGCACCCCATGGTCAGTAATCGCCAGCGACGAAAACTTGAGCTCGCGCGCTCGTTCCATCAACCGGTCCAAACGACACGCGCCGTCCAACAACGAGTATTCGGTGTGAACGTGCAGATGAACAAAATCAGCGTGCGCCATGCCGCAAATCTATGTCCCAGCGTAAAACCTCCGCAAGCGTGAGTTTCTAAAACGTGTCGGTGAAGCTTCGCCACGCCCCGACCAGCCATGGTGTCCCATGATGCCCAACGAACCTCCACCGGCCTCAGAGCTCCTGATCCCACACCTTCAAGGGTAGATTGGATATTCAACGGGCCCATCCCAACGCCGCTTCCGTTACCCGGCGGGCTGTTCCGAATATCGTGCCTGGCACTTTATACACAGTTCGACGCACATTGAGCCGGGCAAACCTTACCGGCGCGTACCTGAATGTGCGACCTGCCAATCAACGTTCGCGAAAGGTAGGGCTCGCAGCCCCTACGCGCCCATGACTGGATATTGTGCCAGGTTCGTTGTTGCACCGGCCACCAACACCACCAAACAGAGAAACACCGCCCATACAGGGTGACAGGCTCGATATTTGGCAGCCCGGAGTTTTGGCCTGGGTTTGTCCTGCAGCCTGTCTCCAACAGCTGGCTCCAACCTGCTGCCCGATTACAAAACCAACCACAACAATCATAGCGTTTGGCACAAATAGAGTGCCAGACACCGTATTGCACCATATTGCACCGGAATCCATAACACAGCACTACCTTCTGTGCGCCAGGCAGTGACAGCCGCACCTCTTGTTTCTTTCGGTCCGAAGCTGCAGGTTGGGAGCGACCGTTTGGGGGTAAGCAAAATTCCGCCAAATCAGGAGGTCTGAGGCTCTGTTGTGTTCACTCGCCTGCGTTGATCCTCATTCCCACTCGATTGTCCCGGGCGGTTTGCTCGTGATGTCAAAAACACAACGATTCACGCCGTTGACCTCATTCACAATCCTGCTCGCCAGCATTTCCAGAATCTCGTGCGGAAGACGCACCCAGTCGGCTGTCATCCCGTCCTGCGATTCAACGGCGCGAATGGCGATTGTGTATTCGTAGGTGCGTTCGTCGCCCATCACTCCAACGCTGCGAACGGGAAGTAGTATAGCAAAGCTTTGCCAGATGCGATTGTACCAGCCCGTCTCTTTCATCACTCCGAGAACAATTGAATCTGCCTTGCGCAACATGCGCAGTCGCTTCGGCGTGACTTCGCCGATTATCCGTACCGCCAAACCCGGCCCCGGGAACGGCTGCCTTACCACAATCGCTTCCGGCAGACCCAACTCCCGTCCAAGGCGCCTGACCTCGTCTTTAAAAAGGCATTTGAGCGGTTCCACGAGCTCAAACTTCATCTTCCGTGGCAAACCGCCCACGTTGTGGTGGCTCTTGATCTTGGCAGCCGGATTGCCGGCAATCGGCACCGACTCAATGACATCAGGATAGAGTGTTCCCTGCGCGAGGAATCGGACATTGCCAACACCACGCGCAGCACCCTCAAATACTTCAACAAATGTCCGCCCTATGAGTCTTCGTTTTCGCTCCGGATCTGTTACGCCTCGCAGCCTTTGCAAAAAAATCCGCGACGCGTCCACGTACTTCATACGAATGCGGAAATGCCGCCTGAAAATCTCGCGAACGAGCTGAGGCTCGCGTTCGCGCAACAAACCGTTGTTGACGAAAATGCATGTGAGTCTGTCACCAAGTGCCCTGTGCAATAAAACCGCCGCAACACTGGAATCCACTCCCCCGCTTAACCCAAGTATCACTCGCTCGTTCCCGACCTGATTCCTGATTTCTTGCACAGCGGTTTCTGCGTACCGGCGCATCGTCCAATTCCTACCGCATCCACAAATCCCATTTGCGAAATTTGACAGTATTTTCATCCCGTACGAGGTGTGCGCCACCTCAGGGTGAAACTGCAGCCCGTATATAGGTTTTTCCCGATGCGCAATGGCAGCAAATGGAGTGTTCTCAGTCGCACCCACGGCGATGAACCCCGCCGGCAATGCTGTCACCAGGTCACCATGCGAATTCCACACCTTGAATCGCTCTGGTATTCCGTGAAATAGTCTGCAATTACGGTCGGTTACACTCAAAGTGCTCCGACCATACTCCCGCTGTGCACTCGGTCCCACTTTGCCATCGAAAAAGCGCGCCAACAATTGTGCCCCGTAACAAATCCCAAGCACGGGAATGTCAATGTCAAAAATCGCCGGATCCGGCAATAGAGCGTCTGAGGCGTAAACGCTCTTCGGCCCTCCAGACAGAATTATCCCGCTCGGGCCAAGAGCATCCAGCTCCGCCGCAGGTGCGTTATACCGCATGATCGTCGAGTAAACCCCGCACTCGCGAATTCGACGCGCAATCACCTGGGTGTACTGCGACCCAAAATCCAGAATTACAATTTGTTCGTTCACTGTCTTGGCATTCTCAGACCTCGACCAGCATGCTCGTCCGGGTCTGAGAATAACAAGATTACTTGATTGCCTCCGCACAATGATATTACTGCCGCCAACCTGTCTCCTGGCTGTTCAGGCCCACACGGCCCGATTCGTCATTGAATCGGGACCAGCCTGACTTCGCCTCGGGTCTTGTCGTACTGAAACTTCATCCCGGTCGGAGGTTTTGGTAACGTGGGTAGATAACCCGACTTCACCAATTCGTTCAGGTCCTGCGGATATCTGTCTTCCGAAGCATAAAACATCTGAATAGCCTGTTTAAGCGATGCAACGTCCACAACCTTCTCCGCAACTGTCTTGGATCGCACAACCGCTCCGGCGTAATCAGCAGGCGCGGTCAGCGGGTTACCGACGGTGCTATTGGTGTTCTGGTTCGCCGGTGGTTGGTTTTCCTTTCGCCCACATCCGGAAATCGAACAGACCAGCATCACGACAATAAGCAGTTGTAATTTCATATGCAGAATTTAATCCTTGTACCACCAATTCCAAGCCCCGATCACTCGCCCCGCACAAGACGAGCTGCCCGAACCCGCGCGTCCTGAATAATCCGAAGATCACGCGCTAGGTCGCCAAACTTAAACGAAGCCGTGCCGCTCTGCGCTGTACCAAGCATTTCACCCGGACCGCGCAACCGAAGGTCCTCTTCGGCAACACGGAAACCATCCGATGTTTCCTCAAGAACCCGCAGACGGTCCCGCGCTTCTTTCGTTTCGGCTGACGTCAGAAGAATACAATATGCTTCATGTGGGCTACGCCTGATTCTACCCCGCAATTGGTGCAACTGCGCCAATCCAAACATCTCGGCGTTTTCGATCACCATGACTGTCGCGTTTGCCACGTCCACCCCAACCTCAATAACCGATGTCGTCACCAGCACCTTGAGTGTACCCGACCGAAACTGGTCCATCACTGCTTGCTTTTCACTGGTCCCGAGCCGCCCGTGCAAAACCCCGACTCTGTGCGGAATCAGTGTTCGCTGGACCAACTCAAATTCGCGCATGACCGCTGCGATCCCGTCAGCAGTGTCTCCGTTCTCAATACGAGGACAAACAACGTATGCTTGTCGTCCTTCGTTCAGTTTACCAATCACAAAGTCCCACACCTTGGACATGCTTCCCCTTGATCGCACGAAGGTCCGGACTTTCCCCCGTCCCGGGGGTTCCGCATCAATCACAGAAACGTCAAGGTCGCCGTAAACAGTCAGCCCAAGCGTCCGTGGAATCGGCGTGGCAGTCATTACCAACAGATGCGGATAGCTCCCTTTGCGCACAAGCTGTTCACGTTGTGCCACCCCGAACTTGTGTTGTTCGTCGATTATCACAAGACCGAGATTGTCGGGTGCAAATGCAGGTCCAATTAAAGCGTGCGTGCCAACATAAAGCATTGGCGCTGTATTTCGCCCTTGCCCATTCTTTGAATCCAACCCGGGTTTGTGGCTCCCCGTCATGAGTACAACAGGTATACCCAACGGACTAAACCACTTTGTGAAATTATGAGCATGTTGCTCAGCTAGAATTTCCGTCGGCGCCATGATTGCCACGTTGTACCCACTTTCGATCGCCATCAGCGCAACGCACGCCGCTACCACTGTCTTTCCAGAACCGACATCGCCCTGCAACAGTCGCCGCATCGGATGTGGGCCTGACATGTCGTGCCTCAGCTCGCGTAATACGCGTGTTTGAGCCTCGGTAAGCTTGAACTCCAGCAGCTTGAGAAATGGCCGAATCAAATGGTTGTCTCCGCCACATGGTAATGCCCGCGCATGCAGCTCAAGATTTTGGCGCCGGCGTTGCAGCGGTATCTGAAAAGAGGTGAATTCGTCCAACGCTAACCGCTGGCGCGCAGATTCGGCTTCTTCAAAACTCTCAGGGAAATGCAGTCGCCGGATCGCTTCGGCCCGTGACATGTAACCGGTCGCAGGTATTTTCGACCACGGCTCAACCACCTCATGACCAAAACGCTCAAGCGCCTGCCAAACCAAACTCCGTAGCCAGCGTTGCGTCACTCCCTCCGTCAGCGGGTAAACAGGCACAATCCGGCCGATGTGAATGCTCGCTTCTTCTCCTTGCTCGATGACCTCTGTCTCGGGATGGTCAATAGCTAGCGGGCGCATTGAAGACGGCTTGCCATACACAAGAACAGTATCGCCAACGTGAAAATACTGTTCCATATAGGGCATATCCCACCAACGGCAATGTAATCGTCCGGTTCCATCCTCGACAATCATCTCAAACACCGAACGCGTTTTCCGTTTCCAGGTCTTGACCCCTTGCGCAACAATCTTGCCCGCTACCGATCCAGGATAGTGCAGTCTCAGCTCACTTATTCGACTAATGACCCGCCGATCCTCATGCCGTCTCGGCCGATGCAATAACAGGTCTGCTACCGATCTGATTCCGAGCCTGGCCAGCAGCGCTGCACGCTCGGACCCAACACCGCGTAACACGGTGATCGGCATTTCCAACAGAGAAACCTGCGATTCCGACTCCACGCGCCTCCCTATACCGCACTCCAGGCGCGGCTTTCAATCTCATGAGTTTTTAGAACCGCGACCGGCTCGAACGCAAAACCCACTTCTACTGCGGCCGAACCACACGCGCAGCTACATATGCCGTCTTGGGAATTACAAACTTTCTCACTTCGACTGTCACAGACACCGGAACAAACTCGCGCATGATTGTTTCGGCGATTTCCACTGCCAAAGTCTCGATCAGGTTCCAGTTCCGTTCTTTGCTGATGTTCTCTATGCACTTGCAGACCGCGTCATAGTCGATCGACCACCGCAATTCATCTTTGACCGCCGCTGCCGAAAGGTCTGTGGCCATTTCGACTGAAACCAACAAACGCTGCGGTTTCTCGCGTTCGGCGTCATAAACACCAACGCAACAGAAAATTTCCAGGTCCCGGATTATTATCGCGTCCATTCGTGTCACGATTGTTGTTTTTCTGATTCCACCCTCTGCAACGCAGGCCCAATTTCAAAGCCTGTGCGGATCAACCGCTCCTGCAACTCTCCAAGATGCTCAACTATCAAGTCCGGAGCGCACGCGCGCAATTGTTCCGCATGATTGTAACCGGTCAACACCGCACAAGCATACACTCCACCTGCCCGCGCCGCCTCCACATCGTGTTCCATGTCGCCCACAAACATTGTCTCCCGCTGTACAAGACCGTGTTCGGCGACAAGATTGCGCATTTCGTTGCGTTTATCCCTCACTTCCACCAAGACATGATCAAAATATGACCCGAACCCGGTTGCTTCCGCTTGTACGGCATAGTGATCCCGGTGAACGCTGCTTAACAGAAATGTCCGCATCCGATTCTCACGACAGAAGTCGAGAAACTCGCGTGCATGCGGAATCTCCGCTACCATGTGCCGACATTGCCGAAATGCTGCATGAAACCATTCTTCAAGCTGAGTTATCGGCACGTGCGGCACATACCGATCGTAAAACCTCGTGAAAGGCAAACAAAACTCGCGCCGGAACTGGTCCAGATTCATCTTCGGGACTCCCGCCATGGCAAAGACATAATTGCTGGCTTCCAAAACAGCCGGCAAATCGTCCACCAGTGTCCCTGACCAATCGAAGATGACGTTCCGTATCACGCGCCACAGTCTATCAGCATCCGCACCAACTCTGCAACCGCTGTAACCGGACTGGACTTCTTTTACACAAAAGCTCAATCTGAATTAAACTGTGCCGATACACCAGTTGAAACCGCAAATTTGTATGAAGTTTGCAATTTGCAATGAAGTGTTCGAGGGCTGGAACCTGGAAAGAACAGTCGAATATATCGCCAGCGTCGGTTATGACGCAGTCGAGATCGCACCTTTTACCATCGCGCCCCGCGTCACCGACGTCAGCGCCAACCAGCGAATGCACATTCGGAACCTCGCAAAACGCGTAGGTCTCGAAATCGTCGGCATACATTGGGTCTTGGCCAGAACCGATGGGTTCCATGTGACCCACCCTGACGAGGCTGTGCGCGCCCGCACTGCCCGTTATTGCGAAGAGCTGGTCAGATTCTGCAGTGATTTGGGAGGCCGCATCATTGTGTTCGGATCCCCCAAACAACGCAGTAAACTCCCCGGTGTCACCAACGCCATGGCATGGGCATGGGCAGTCCAAACTCTCGCCCCCGCAGTTCGCCTTGCCGAAGCAACAAACGTGACAATCTGCTTCGAACCGCTTTCGCCCTCAGAAACCGATTTCATCAACACAGCCGAAGAAGCAATCAGATTCGCCCGTATGTTCGATTCCCCGGCAGCCAGAATCATACTCGACGTCAAAGCAATGTGTTCAGAGTCACGGCCCATCCCCGAAATCGTCCGCAATTCAGCCCCGCATTTTGCACATTTTCATGCAAACGATCGCAATTTGAAAGGCCCGGGTTTCGGCGACGTCGATTTCCGCCCAATCGCCGCCGCGCTCCGCGACACCAAGTATTCCGGTTACGTTTCAGTCGAGGTTTTCGATTTTACTGATGGACCGGAGACTATTGCCACTCGCAGCCTCGCCTACCTAAAGGAAGCGTTTTCTAACAACCACCAACGCACCGCGCCAACAACCCAAACCAGATTGAATCACACAAAATCCTAAGGTATCCGATCCTGCCTTTCTTCTGTCGCTGCACTAATTCAAGTTCGCTTTCCGCTCCAGCTTTCTGGATGGTGGCGCTCGCCGTCCTGGCGAGTCCCTAACTTGTTGAGGAATCTTAACAGATTCAGCAGCCCCCACGGAGTGCCTCCCCCCACCAATCGCAGATTCATCCAAGGTAGGCCTCGCAGTCCCGTGTGGACCGCTAACCAGGCATTTGTGCCAGGCCCATTATTCCGGCTACAGCCAAACCCACCAAAACCCTGCAATACCAAAACACCAAACCCGGCTCTGCAACTGATCGACGAGCCGAAATATCGTATCTGTCACCCTGTTTTGGCTGTAACACGCCCCTCCCCCCACACCCTGCTCGGCAGATGCATGTCTCCGGCTCGATTCGACGCCAACGGATGGCCGAAACCCGGGCACCTCAAAATAATCTGCCTCAATAGAGTGTCTGTCCCCTTATTCCGCTCCAATTCTGACCGACCAAGGAAAGCTCCAGCCCGGACCCAGAAATCGAGGTTCCCATAACATTGAGCCTGTCACCCTATTCGCCCAACCCGCAGCACTCAGCCTGCTTCCAACAGCGTGCCTGTCCCTAATTTTTGTTCACCGAAACA
The DNA here is from genome assembly GCA_020722215.1 of Desulfomonile tiedjei. Lineage (GTDB taxonomy): Bacteria > Desulfobacterota > Desulfomonilia > Desulfomonilales > Desulfomonilaceae > DYLG01. The sequence continues at coordinate 4,497 of DYLG01000109.1, read as the reverse complement.
CCAAACCCGGCTCTGCAGCTGATCGACGAGCCGAAATATCGTGTCTGTCACCCTATTTTGGCTGTAACACGCCCCTCCCCCCCACACCCTGCTCGGCAGATGCATGTCTCCGGCTCGATTCGACGCCAACGGATGGCCGAAACCCGGGCACCTCAAAATAATCTGCCTCAATAGAGTGTCTGTCCCCTTATTCCGCTCCAATTCTGACCGACCAAGGAAAGCTCCAGCCCGGACCCAGAAATCGAGGTTCCCATAACATTGAGCCTGTCACCCTATTCGCCCAACCCGCAGCACTCAGCCGGCTTCCAACAGCGTGCCTGTCCCTAATTGCTTTTCCCAGTGAACAGCGTGCCAGTCCCTAATTCCTGTTCACCGAAACACCGAACCCAGCTCTGCAGCTGATCGACAATCCGAAATATCGTGTCGGAAATATCGTGTCTGTCACCCTATTGTGGCTGTAACACGCCCCTCCCCCCACACCCTGCTCAGCAGATGCATGTCTCCGGCTCAATTTCCGGCCAAGGGACGGCCGAAACCCGGGCACCTCAAAATAATCTGCCTCAATAGAGTGTCTGTCCCCTT
>DYLG01000109.1:0-3815 GCA_020722215.1 Desulfomonile tiedjei | reverse complement strand
ATTCGCCCAACCCGCAGCACTCAGCCTGCTTCCAACAGCGTGCCTGTCCCTAATTGCTTTTCCCAGTGAACAGCGTGCCTGTCCCTGATCCCTGTTTCCCAGTACAACCTTTGCTGAATTACCCCGGCCAGCTCAACCCAAATTCCGGGGCGTGACGAGGTCTGAGATTACAATAAGTCGACGGCCGAGTTTCTCGGAGGACCGTTCGATCTAGGCCGCGCCAAACGTCGTTCGTTGAGTCTTGCCGACTGTTCTGCAGGTTTGACATTAACGCAGTGCTGATGTATTTGTTTTCCAACGCTGAAGAATTGGGAGGTGGTCAGTATTCAAAACGAACAGTCACGTGCGTATTGCTGCATCGTGAGCGGCAAAAGAGGTATTTGCTTTAGCGCACAGACTCTGACTGGCTTGCCTTCCTGTAGAACTAACCTGATTGCTTATCATTGGAGGTGTAAATGAGAAAAACCACACTTGGCATAATCGTGGCAATAGCAATAAGAACAGCAAACGTGATTGGCCAGATAATAATCGCGCAGTGGGATTTCAACGCTGAGTCGCTCGAGCCGTCACTTGGAGCAGGAACCGCAACACTGCTCGGAAATGTAACCAGCACATTCGCAACAGGCGCAGTTGAAGACTCTGGAGGCACAGCAAATCGCGCCTTGAGCATTGCAGGTTTTCCCTCTCAGGGTAAGGGCGCTCGAACCGCCGGCGTCCAGTTTGCCGTGGACGCCACCGGCTACGAAAACATCGCTGTTTGGTGGGACCAACGCTTCAGTAGCACCGCCAGCCGCCGTGTTCTGGTTCAGACGTCCGCTGATGGCAAAACTTTTTCAGATATTATTGCTTTAGATGCTTCAGGGGAGGGTTGGACCAATAGAGTGACGATTGATCTGAGCAACCATGTTGATCTGTCGAACAATCCTCTTTTTGTGTTACGGATTGTTTCCGATTTCTATGAGAACGACGCTTACGCGCCCGCTAAACCCGGCTCCACATACAGCAGCGCCGGCACATGGCGTTTCGATCGGGTAACAATCACAGGCTCCGCCATAGGAATCCCAGACGAGCCGCCTGCCATCGTCAGGCAACCAGCCGACCTTACTGTTGCACTCGGCGCGGATGCATTTTTCTCGGTAGCCGCATCGGGTTCCGAGCCGCTTCACTATCAATGGCAGTTTGGTGACTCGATAATACTCGGCGGCACAAACAGCACGCTCGAGATTCCAGGTGTCAGTATAGCAAACGAGGGTTTTTACTGCGTTGTTGTCAGCAATTTTCTTGGCTCAGTAACCAGTGCACCTGCGTACCTCAGGGTAATAAGTCCTCCAATTATCCAGTTCACAAACTTCCTTGAAAACCTGTTTCGTCCTGGAGATGCACCGACAAATACTTTCTTCGAATTTGCGCTGCATCCGGGTGAAATCCTAACCGCACAGGTCTGTGTCTCAGATCCTAAAGGTATCCCTGCCGTGGAGGCGATAAAATGCGACCCACCAACACAAGGCGTTTCGTGGGTTGTGAATCCGCAGGCTGACATGACCATTACAGGCACGCTCCGGTTTACCGCTTCTGATGCAGACACTGGCCAACTGTTTGCAATTCGACTTTCTGCACACAACAACCTCGCAACAAACACGGTCGTTTGGAAAGTTTACGTCCCGAACCATAAGGAACGAGACATTGTTTTGACCGAATACCTCGCAAACCCCGCATCGGCAGTCGAATCCCCTCTCTTCAATCCGCTCCATCGCGACCAGCCCGCCTCAAACCCGACTCAACAAGATGAGTTTATTGAGCTGGTAAACCTCTCGGACATGGAGATCGATCTCCATGGTTGGACAATCTCAGACAGTGCTCAGGTGAGACATCGCTTTGTCGAGCCGTTTGTCGTCGCGCCGCGCGGGGCAATTGTCATTTACGGAGGTCCTGCATCCGAATACACGCCAATGCTTGAGGTGCCGTGCGTTCCCGCGACTCTTAACTCTGGCCTTTCCCTGAACAACAACGGCGACTGGATTGTCGTACGCAACGGAGAAGGCAATTTGGTCTGCCGCATTGTTTATACTTCGAAGGATCTGGCTTCGGACGGCTCTATGACACGATGGCCCGATCCAAACGGGCCGTTTGTCTCCCATGCAACAGTCGGGCAGGGCCCGGTCTCGCCAGGCCTTCAGCCTACCGGCCAGAAATGGGATGAACAAATACACGTGAACCAAATTCGAGGACTCAGAATTTCGTTTCAGCCTGATGGCAACCTTGCGCTTCGCTGGCAGAATGAGCAGTCCTCCACATACACAATCTGGGTGGCAGAACGCATTCAAGGACCGTATTCGCCTCTGGTCACCGGACTCGAAGCAGTAGAGTATACAAATCTAGCTGCTGAACCGTCTCAATGCCGTTTCTACAAGGTCAGCTCCCCATAGTGCGACTGGAAGTTCGCTCGTATTGAACAAGAATATTGGGCGCGCCCGCGCGCCGCAAATATACACGATTTGCGGGCGATCTCTTGCAAACACCACAAACAAAAGGCCCGAGCGCCGGACGCCAAGGAGGAGGGGGTGGGGAACCCACAGAAGAAACGTACCGGCACTCGGACCATACAGCCCCACCAAAACTACAGTTCAAAGAACAAATGCCCTCAGGCGATTCGGGTAGCAGACGCCAAGGAGGTGGGGGTGGGGAACCCCGCTGAAGAAACGTGCCGCCACCCGAATCAAATCCGGTCACAATGTATCAAATACTGGTCACTTGTCAATAGGATTCTTGCTCTGTTGATCAACCAACACCCCGCCATGCCACGATTCAAGCGCACGGCCAAATATAGCCCTGCCAGCCCTCCATTGCATTTGGAATCGATTAGCTCTATTGTCAACGCGATGAGCAAGTCTGGAATGGTTTGTTTTGTAGGAATTGGTCCTGGCGACCCGGGCTTGATGACCTTGCGTGCGGCGGAATTGGTTAGCAAAGCTGAAGTCGTTGCGTATCAAGTTCCAATAACACCAGAAATAATTCTGCTTGCCCAGCAAACTGCTGAGCGGATTGTCCTTGGCAACAATTCCAAGCCGGGTTCTGAAGACGTTTCCAGACTCTTGGTCGACAAGGCAAAAGAAGGCAAAAATGTCGCTCGCCTCGTAGCAGGAGACCCGTTTTTTGATCTGGCCGCAACAAACGAAATTTCCATGGTGGCGCAGTCGGGCGTTCGTTTCGAGGTTGTGCCAGGTTTGTCATTTGCCCTGGCCGCTCCTGCGCGCGCCGGCGTCGCGCTTCTGCATCCCCAGTCACACGCCGGTTTCTCGATTCTTTCCACAGCAGGCTTGGATTCAGAAGGAGACATCGACTGGGGCTGGCTTTGCCGCGCAACAGGTACAAGAGTCGTAATCGGCAATTTCGATAACCTGGATCGATTGGTAGATCGACTAATCTCAAGCGGGTTAGACCCTGACGCACCCGTTGCGCTTATTCGACCGAATATAACCGGACATCCGCACAGCGTTTCCGGTCCATTGCGGGAACTTCGCAATCAGGCTGCCGCAGCCGGCATGCAAACAGCAAGTGTTATTATCATCGGCGATGTTGTATCGCTCCGATCGAATCTAAACTGGGCCGAGAAACTACCGCTTGCTGGCCAACGGATCGCCGTGACAAGGGCGATGGGGCAGGCGGGGGATCTAGTCAAACTCTTAACAGAACGCGGCGCAGAAGTGCTGGAAGTCCCATGCATCAGAATCGAGCCGCCTACACAACCGCAGCCTCTCGCTGAAGCACTGGCAGGATTGGGACGCGAAGCGTACGCACTGATCAGGGCTTTGCAG
>DYLG01000108.1 GCA_020722215.1 Desulfomonile tiedjei | reverse complement strand
AATCATCGTCACTTATCTTACTCGTAGCGCCGCCGCCCGGTGTAGCTCCGGTGCCCCAGGTGACGGGCACGGTAGTCGTGGCGGAGGTCTTCCTACCTGTTACGATAGTGTACGAGTAGGTCTTGCCGGTCCCGCGGTTGGCCACCATGGTAATGGTTCCTCCCGCTGTCGCCGTGACGTCTCCTGTGTTCACGCTGAACTGGACGTCGCACTTCTGGCTGTTGCCGCCCCATCCGTAATAGCCGGCGAGGCTGTAGATCTCGGCACGAGCCCAGCCGGAGGCATTGGTGCCTGCATTGATGTTCAGGATGTTGCACTCCTCAAGTTCCGAGTCCAGCTTGTTGATTGCTGTGATCAGGTTCTGAAGGTCGGATCCCGCCTGTGTGTCGCATGCGCCCTTCTTGTATTGAATGTAGTACGGGACCGCGACAGCGAGAATAATACCGATGATCGCGACGACGACCATCAGCTCGATGAGAGTGAAACCCTTTGCGTTTTCGATCTTCTTTAACATATGATACTCCTTTCACATCGAGGTCGGCCACGAATGCGGCCGGATCAGCGAAACTCCTGCCTCGCGGCAGCATGTTCTGGATACGTTACGGGACGAACCCTTCGGGAAAAGGGAGAGCAACATCCGTGCCAAGTGGTCGATCAACGGGTCTTGTGCAATTACAGGGTGTTGGAGCTATGAAAAAGGAATCGGAACAAGTCCGGGGGGACGAAATTTGTCCAAAGGGGTGGAACCTCCAGATAAGTCGTTGTTTCATAAAAGAAAACCACCTGTCAATCTCCTTGACGGCCAAGACGATTTTTGTCACGATCTCGGCGTTAAGTTTGCCTCCGTGAGTGACGGGCAAGATGCCCGTCCCACTTTTCCTCATTAAGATTAACCACCAAGACACAAAGGGGCCAAGAACAGAGCAATATCAGAATTTCTTGGTGTCTTGGCGCCTTGGTGGTTAATCTTCTCTTGCCTGCACGAAGAGGGCGGACACGCAGGTCCGCCCCTACCATGGACTTCCCAGGTTGTCTCCGAGGAATTCCTAATGCGGCGGCATGCGTTCGATGACTTCCCTGAGCTTGTCGGGTTGGCAGTCGGCGCCCAACTCGCTTGCAGTGCGGCAATGGCTGAGCGCTTCCTGGTATCGCCCCTGAGAAAACCGGATCTTGGCGAGGTTGCGATGCGGTTCACCGAATCGGGGATTAATCTCCAGAGCGCGCTGCAAGTGCTGTTCCGCCAGATCCAAGCGTCCGAACTTCATCAGTATCAGGGCAAGGTTCGTGTGGGCCTGGAAAGATCGTCCTTCTACGGATAGGGCGCGTGTGTATTCTGCTACTGCTTCCCGGTATCTGGATTGCTCGTCAAGGTAATGCGCGTAGTTGTAGTGCGCGGTGTAACTCAGGGGATACTTTGCGATAACGTCTTTCCACAGGGATTCCGCGTTGTGCCAGACCTGCAACTGTCCCATGGAGAGCAGACTGAGCCCCATGATCAGGCACGCAGTGAAAACGCCTTTGGCAATCCAAGCCGCGCGGGGCTTCAGCAATCCGAAAACCGTGGCGATCATCACACACACGGCAAGGGACAGTCCCGCATTGGCGAGATATTGGTAATGATCCGCCACCTGTAGTTCGTTCATTCCGGCAAAAGGAACCAGGCCCAACGACGGCGCCAGATTGAGCACATAGAAGCACAGTCCCCATACAATGCTCTCGATCCGGACGCGGCGATGGATGATCCACAACAGACTCGCAACCGCGATGAAAACCAAAGACGGCGCCCACCAGATCAATGCCGCCTGGTCAACGGTCACCGGAGGATAGAATAAAGAGAGATCCCGCGGACAGAAGTAATTGCCGAGCAGGAAGCCCACCTTGTATGGCACGAAAAGTATCCTGTCCATCAGAGGCGGAGCGCCAAGTACCGGCCCCTCGGTGCTTGCGGCCACGCCCGTCCAGATAAAGCCCAAAGCGATGAACGGTGCAACGCGCAGCGCTGATCTTGCGGTGAAGCGTTTATCCATGAGCAAAAGATCGGTAACGAACATGCATGGGCCCAGGGCAACCGCGGCAGGTTTGGAAAGAAGCGCGAGGCAGTACGCCGCCGGAGCTGCCAGGTACAGACAAAAGCTCCCACGGGCCCGATACGTGCAATAGAGAATCAGCCCGGAGAGAAAGAAGAAACTCATCAGCAGGTTCTTGCGTTCCGCGAGCCACGCGACTGAAACCACTTGAAGGGGATGAACGGCAAAAATTGCCGTAACGGTGAACGACAACCACAGGTCGAAGCCGAGAATCCTCATGAGCCACAGTACAAGCAGGCAATTCAAACAGTGGAACAGGAGATTGGATGCCTTGTGCACCATGTCGCGCGCTCCGACGAGTTCACCTATCCGGCGGTCCGCCATGACGCTGACTGCGGTCAGGGGAGCGAAATATCCCAGTTTTCCCCACACGGATTCGTCGTATGTCACGATGCTCACGAACCGATCCCAACTCGGCGGTTCCCCGGCGCGTATCCACTGGACCTCGTCGTAGTTCACCATCTCCTGAAACAGCGCGGGCCAATAGACCGCGACGACGAGGACGACCAGTCCGACAGCCATCAGGGCCGTGGTTCGGGATGAATGAGATTTGGGGGCTTCAACGGACATGCATAGTTCAAGAATGGGGGCAGGCCTGAGACCCGGCTCCGGCGTGACCCCTTGAAGGCCCGGCCTCGCGTTGCTACAATCGCCCGAAGGATCGGGAAATGACCTCTTTTCGAACACTGAAACTCCTCGGCTATGTTCTGCTTTTCTGCGTTGTGCTGTTGACCTTTATGCCCTGCGTGGGCTGCGACTTCCTCAACTGGGACGACCGGTCCTTCGTAGTGTCCAATGAGAATATCAGATCTCTGTCTCTCCAGTCGATAGCCTGGATGCTCACCACATCCCATCAGGGAGTGTGGCACCCTCTGGCCTGGTTCTCACACGCTGTTGACAGGAGCATTTGGGGGCTCAATCCGGCGTACCATCATCTTGTAAACGTGCTGATTCATGTGCTCAACGTGCTGCTGGTGTGTGTGCTGTTCGTGAAACTCCTAGAGGGCAGGGCGGTCTCCCAAACGGCCGCATACGTGGCCGCGTTTGCCGCTGCCTTGGTCTTCGGCGTGCATCCGTTGAGAGTGGAATCCGTCGCTTGGCTGTCAGAGCGCAAAGACGTGCTCTGCTCCTTCTTCTTCCTTGCGTCATTGATTACCTACCTGAACTATGCCCGCGCGGAATCAGGTGCGGAATCCCGAAAATATTACGGCCTTACATTCCTGTTCTGCCTCATGTCGCTCATGTCCAAGCCAATGGCAGTTACCTTGCCTTTCGTGTACCTCCTGCTCGACTACTACCCCTTGGAGAGGCCAAAAAGGGCGACCCTGCCGGCCATGATCAGGGAAAAACTCCCTTTTTTGGCGATTGTTGTTGCGGTTGTGGGCGTGAACATGATGGCTGCCGAGGAATGGGGTGTGGTCACTTTTTCCTATGTTCCCGCGCACATGCGGATCATGAACGCTTTCTACGCTCTGGTGTTTTACATACAGAAGACCGTCTTTCCTTCGGGGCTGTTGCCGCTTCATCAGATGGACCGCAGTCTGGACTACTTCGGCCCCCCGTACGTGCTGTCGGCATTGGTAGTGTTCTCGATAACGGCCGCCTGTCTCTGGCGCGCTGCGAGGAGGGACCGGATCTGGGCGGCAACATGGTTCTATTACCTGATCACCATGGGGCCGGCCCTTGGGTTGTTCATGTCGTACAGGCACGCGGTAGCTGAGAGATACACTTACCTGCCCACCTTGGGCTTCTGGATGTTGGCCTGCGCCGGCTTTGCACGCCTGTGGGACCATTTGGGGACTGCCGGGTTCGCTCTGGCGGCTCGAATCGGATCTCTCTGTGTGGTTGCTGCGATCTCGGCGGCTTGCATCACAAGGACCACGGGGCAGATAGGCGTCTGGAAAAACAGTGAAACTCTCTGGTCTTACGTGATCAAGAATGCCGAATATGTCCCGGCGGTGGCTCATTTCGGGCTGGGAAGAGCAATGGAGGAAAAGGGCCGGCTGGACGAGGCGCTGGATCACTTCAAGATCGCAATAAGGATGCACCCTACGAACAACGATTATTGGGGAGCCATGGCAAATGTCCATGCCAGGAAAGGAAACCTCGAAGAATCGCTGAAGATTTACGGAGAAGTCCTGGAAAAAGAGCCTCAGAATCCTCGCTCACATATCAATGTAGCCAGGATACTGGCAGCCATGGGGCGAGCCGACGAGGCTGTCGCTGTGTTGCAGAAGGCCCTGGAGAGATTCCCCGATCATGGGGGAGTCCTGCTGTTCTTGTCCCTTGTGTACGAGGTTAAGAAAGACCCGGAACGCGCCGCGCACTATTACGGGATTTATCTTTCGCGCGGCTATCCTCCGGTCCGAGGCATGGAATCCATGACGAACAGCGTCCCGACCGAAGGAATCAAGGGAGAATAGCCCTCGCGGCCATCTACCGGTCGGGTTGCAGCCGCATTGTAGGGGCGACCGGCCGGTAGCCCCTACAAAGGATTCGGCCGCCTCATTAGGTCGGGACCTGTTGGCCTCGGGCTATTCCGCCAGCAATGCCCTCAATTCCTTGTTCATCTCCGGGACGACCTTGAAGAGGTCGCCGACGACTCCGTAATCGGCCTTGGTAAATATTGGGGCCTCGGGGTCCTTGTTTATGGCCACGATCACCTTCGAGGAGCCCATGCCCGCTAGATGCTGAATGGAACCCGAGATACCGCAGGCGACGTACAGGTTGGGGCACACGGTCTTGCCTGTCTGCCCCACCTGATCGGAATGGGGACGCCATCCTGCGTCGACCGCGGCCCTGGAAGCCCCGACAGCGGCATTGGCGCCGAATATGGAAGCCATCTCCTCCAGAAGGGAATAGTCGGTTCCGCCCATGCCTCTTCCGCCGGACACGATGATTTCGGCTTCGGTGAGATCGACCTTGCCGCTTGTGTCGAGGCTGAGTTCCCTCGTGGTGTAAGTTGAGCGGCCGGTGTCCGGAGAGAAGGCGATCTTCTCGACTTTGCCGGCCTTCGGGTTTTCGACCGCTTCGAGAACATTGGGTCTTGCGGAAGCCATCTGGGGTGAGCCCTTGCACACCCATTCGGCAGAGCACTTCCCGGCGTACATCGGTCGCTTGCCCACGAGTTTGCCGCCGTCAATCTCAAATGACACGCAGTCGGCAATGGACGCGATCCCGAGCTTGGCCGCGGTTCGGGGAGCAAGGTCTTTTCCCTGCATGGTGTGGCTGAGCAGGACTATTTCCGGCTGTTTTTCACGAATCACCTGGGCCAGCGCTTGAGCGAAATATTCCGTGTTGTAAGCGTCCAATTGCGGTCCTTCAACCACGTAAACCGTATCCGCTCCGAAACGCGCCAGGTCGGGTGCAAACTGCTCGGCCTGCGGTCCCAGAACTACAGCGGCCACATCGCCGCCGAGGCCGTCTGCGAGCCTTCGCGCTTCGCTTGCAAGCTCGAAAGCTGTCTTCTTAAGTTTTCCGGCCCGAATTTCTCCATATATCAATACCTTTGACATGGGGTGTTCTCCTCCGTATTGTAACCGTTCTCAATGGATTGCAAAGACTGTCAGATTACCTTCGCCTCATTCCGAAGGAGGCGGACCAGTTCCTTGGCTGCATCGGGCGGTTCCATGCCCTCGAGTTTCTTGCCTGCCTTCCTTTCGGGCGGCATGGAGTATTCCCTGGATTCGAGTCTGGCTTCCGCTGTGATGCCGAGATCAGCCGCGGTCTTCTTGTCAATGGGCTTTTTCTTGGCTTTCATGATACCCGGAAGAGAAGCGTACCTGGGCTCATTGAGGCCTTTCTGAGAGGTGAGCACACAAGGCAGCGACACTTCTACGGTTTCCTTTCCGCCCTCAACGTCTCTTTCAACAATGGCCTTGGTCTTATCGTCGGATACCTCTACCTTGGTGACCAAGGTGACCTGCGGGATCTGCAAGAGTTCCGCAAGCATTGCCCCGGCCTCTGCAAAATCGTCGTCAATCGCACGATGACCGCAGAAGATCACGTTGTAATCCACCTGTGACGCTGCGGCCGCGAGAGCCTGGGCTACGACGAAAGGATCAGCCGAGTTCAGGGATTCGTCGTTTATGTGAATGCCCTTGTCCGCTCCCATGGCAAGCGCGGTGCGAATTGACTCGGTGCACCGGTCCGGGCCTATGGTGAGAATGACGACTTCGCCTTGCTTGAATTTTTCTTTGAGTCGAAGTGCTTCCTCGACGCTGAATTCGTCATAGGGATTGATAATGTACTTGATCCCTTCGGTAACGATGCCTGTGCCTTGAGAATTAACCTTGATCTGGGTTTCGGTGTCGGGGACCTGCTTCATGCAGACCAGTGATTTCACTTGTATATCCTCCTTTTCTGAGAGTGGCGGGAGCGGGAAAGACCACCTGACGGCGCGAGCTTGATTAAACCGATTATTTTAGAGACGCGTGACCGCGGAGTCAAGGGAAAACGCGAAAAGGCGCTAAGCATTCACTCTTGTGGGGCAGCCTTTCCAGCCTGCGGGTGTTTTCAGCCCCGGCGGCTAACGGCTTCGAGGATCTTCTCTGCCGCCCGGATACCCGTATTGTGACTCACCTCAAGGCCGGCCACGTTGAAGCCGTCTCCTGCGAAGAAGATGTCCCGGAACTCCTTCTCTATGGTCTCCCGCGCTGCAGCCTGTCCGGCTAGCGCGCCCGGCGGGAGCTGGACTGCTCCGTGCTCCCAGCGGTACACCCGCGAGAAGAGCAGGGTGTCCGAGAATCCCGGGAAGAGCTTGTCCACTTCTCTCAAGACGTTGCGCTCGATTTTCTCCTCCGACATACCACCCTCGATCACATCCGAGTCCGCGGCGGTGGGCATCAGGTGGCGATGCAGCTCCTACTCCCCGAGGTACTCAGCTTCAAAACTGCTGATGGAATTGGCCACGGCTCGAACAAACTTGGCGTGGCTCATGATCTTGAGCATGGGGCCTTCGAGCTTGAATACTCCGGTCACAACTCCGGCAATGAAGTCTTTGTTACCCTTGACCACTTCCTTGAAATCCGGGTAACTGCCCTTCACATGGAAGCCGAAAGCAACCTTCGATGGGTCTCCGATGATCCTGCATTCCGTGCACTCTCCTCCGGATGCCGCCACGAAGACATGAGTCGTTGTTTCCAACCCGCCCCCAGGCTGGATCTCAAAGACCAAGTTGCCGTTGAAGCCCACGCCCCAGTTTTTCCCTGCCTCCTTGATTGCGCGGCTTGAGTTGATGGCTTTTTTCCATTCGTCGCACCACTCCTGCGAAGGGTACAGGGCAGCCATGACGTCACTCCCTCCTGTGGGAACTGCGCAATCGCCTGATTGCGTCTATAGGGTTTCAAGGTCGTACCAGTATCGCGCATTTTCCAATGTCTTGAGGCCTTTTCCCCCCATCCATATTCCGATGACCTTTTGGTCGCGCCAATGTTTTTCCACGTCGAACTCTCTGGAATACCCGTACGAGCCCATGAAATCCATGGCCCTGCTGCAAACCCGCTCCACGACCGTGCTAGCGTATAGAGCGAGACCGCGAGACTTAAGCACAAAACGCTCATCCCATGGATCCCAGCCGTAGATCTCAGGGTGGTCCAGTTCCCGGGCGTACTGCCACATCCACGCGGATGTGGATTCAATGCACACCGCTACCTCTGATAGCATGTCCGCGACCATGCTGTGCTCTTTGAGGGTTTTTCCCGCCACGACCCGCTGTGAGGTAAACTTCTTGACGATCTCGTACACGCTCTTCATGATTCCCACACACATGGCCGCGGACCCTATGTTTCCCATGGTAATCGCTCTCTTCCAGTACTTCAGGTCATCACCGGGCCCGTGGAACCTGTATCGTTTGGGCACTCGCACCTCATCGAACCAGATATCCGAATTCAGATCAGCGGCCATGCCTGCTTTCTGATAAGGATTACCTACAGATACGCCGGTTGAATCGGCCGGCGCCAGGACGAGGGCAAAATCATTCGGGTCAGTGGAACCCTTGCGAGTCGTGCAAACCACAACAAACAGGTCAGCCGCCTTGCCGGAATTGCTCGGCCATACCTTGTGCCCATTGATCACCCATTCATTTCCGTCCAAACGAGCGGTAGTCCGAATGGTCCGGCCCTTCATCCGACCGAAGTTTTCCACGTCTGCACCGCTGTCCGACTCGGTCATGGCATGACAGCCCACGTAGAGTTCGTCTCCACAAAATCGCGGGCCGAATTCCATGCACAGATCCATATTCCTGTGGGGGGTCAGGAGTATGGGCATAAGGCCCCAGACGGAGCACAAGCATGCTGTTGCAAATCCCGAGTCTATTCTGGCCAGCTCTTCGGCCATCACCGCGCAGACTGTCATAGGCTCGGGCATTTCGGTCCCACCCGCTTCTGCCGGGAAGAATGCGGCATTGATCCCCAGGTCAACCAGGACTTCTTTGAGGAGAGGCTCCACGATCTTGTGTTCCCTCCAGTCCTCGTCCACCTGCCGCCTCATAGGGACATACCGCTCTTCACCCCACCGCCGGAGAACTTTGCCCATCTCTGAAACGAAATCGGATACCCATTCCCTCGGACGGATGAAATCATCTATGGTCGGCATCTTGCTCCCCTGTTTCGCAACGGCTTCGGAATGATCCGGGAACACCCCGGCGTCCATTTGGTCACCGGATCGGAGTAGCGACCGGCCGGTCGCCGGCATGCGAAGCCGGAAAAACCCTGCAATGCTTGCTTCGCGGCGGATTCTAGTTTCGCGGCGGACTCATGGGAACCCAGCCCGCCGGGGGAGCAGTTGGCCCCTGGTCGGCGTTGTCATCATTTCCGACGCTTCCGGCAGACGACTTGGGCAGACCGAAAGCGGACAGGGCCGATGACACGGGATTCGGGCGGACAATCGGCCGCTGGGCAGGAGCCACGGCAGGAACCGGTTCGGGCGACGGCGCGATCATTCGGGGAGGGGAAGTGACCGGCCCGACTAGATGGGGCGGCTGGGACGACAGCGGGCTTCCGTCCGCAAGGACCGCTCCATGCGCGGCGGCCTGCGAATTGGGCGCCGGCGGTTGGGCTCCGGCGAGAGCCTGGCTCTGGGATGCGAACACAAAGGCTGTCAAGAATAGCGAGCCTGTCAATAGAAGGCGCCAGCGATACGTCATACCTTACTCCTCTGATAATATATAAACCAAAAAATACACTTAATTTTATAACGTGGCTATCTTATCAATCTTTCATCAATACGTCAATATAATATCATTGAAAAAGGAGGCATGTACGAACAAAATTCACAGAAGGATGAGCTTCAGGCAACGGCATTCTGCGGAAGGTTGCAATTAATGCTGAATCAATAGGATGTGAGTTCCAATGGTTATGACTATTTGTTAAACACGATTATTGCCTCCGCAATTCCCCCCTCGCCCACGAAATCCCTGAAAAACGTATCCGGTCAACCGAGTCGGAGTCGGGAAAATCACTTCAGGGCAGGATGCGAAAGATCGTGGCGCAGCCGAGGAGTAGCCGAGCATCATGATGCACAGCAGAAACAACGATAACCAATATATTATATTAGTTCAGAATGTTGTGAGTAAATTATCAAGTGATGTGTTATGTATGTCCCTGCCTCGGCGCTCTTGCCTGCATATCCTCCGCGCCGCGCTCATCCGGTCGGCGCGTTGATGTCGCCGGTCAACAGGCGAACCCTCGGCCCCTTGTGTTTTCCCCCAGGATCTCTATAATTTGTTACGAAGACACTTGTCTCGCACGAACAACGCGCAGAATTCGGCGGTAACGTCAAACCAGGCCGGTTCGCACCATGGATGGTGGGATGGAACGACCGGACGTTGACATAATAGTGGTAGGAGCAGGACATGCCGGATGCGAGGCTGCTCTTGCCGCATCGAGGATGGGGCACATGGTGTGGCTCTACACCCTGAGCGCTGACACGGTGGGGCTCATGCCGTGCAATCCATCGGTGGGAGGCCTGGGCAAAGGCCATCTGGTAAAGGAGATCGACGCGCTTGGGGGAGAGATGGGCCGAGCTGCAGACGTTTCCTGCATTCAGTTCAAGACCCTGGGAACCAGCAAGGGGCCTGCCGTGCAGGGCTCTCGCATGCAGTGCGACCGCCTGGAATACTCGTTGGCCATGCGCGGGGCCGTAGAGGCGCAAGAGGGCCTGTCGCTCCGCCAGGAGATGATCGAGGCATTGATCATCAGGGATGCGCGATGCGTGGGCGTGCGGGAAAGGAGCGGATACGAGGTTACCAGCCGCGCGGTGGTATTGGCAACCGGCACTTTTCTCAACGGTTTGGTCCACGTCGGGGACGTATCCTATTCCGCGGGCAGGGCAGGTGAGTTCGCTTCGGTGGCCCTTGCGGAGCAATTGAAAAAGCTGGGTTTGCCCTGGGGCCGGTTCAAGACCGGGACTCCGCCTCGGGTAAAGGGCGCGACGGTGGATTTTGACGCAATGGCCAAGGACTCGGGCGACGAGTTCATACGGCCTTTTTCTCTGCGCACGTCCTGCGTCGAGCGGCCGGTGCGGCCTTGTTTTCGCACGTACACGTCGGCCAAGACTCATGAGCTTGTCAGGAATAATCTCCACAGGTCGCCTCTGTATTCGGGCAACATTGTAGGCATGCCCGCGCGCTACTGCCCTTCCCTTGAAGACAAGGTGGCACGATTCCCCGGGAGAGAGCGGCATCCGGTTGTCGCGGAACCCGAGGGCCTGCACACGTCCGAGATCTACCTCAAAGGTCTCGGCAATTCTTTGCCGCCGGAGTTGCAGATTGAGCTGGTGAGGTCAGTGCCCGGCCTGGAGGCGGCGGAGATCGTTCGGCCGGCATACGCCATTGAATACGATTTTGTTGACCCTTCCTGCCTGAAGCTCACGCTGGAGACCAAGGCCGTCGAAGGACTGTATCTTGCCGGTCAAATCAACGGCACATCAGGGTATGAAGAAGCAGCGGCCCAAGGCCTGTGGGCGGGGATCAACGCGTGCCTTGCCATGCAGGGCAGGGACCAGTTCATCCTGGACAGGTCCGAGGCATACATGGGCGTTATGGTGGACGACCTTGTCACTCGCGGGGTGAGTGAGCCCTATCGCATGTTTACCTCACGATCCGAGTATCGGCTGTTGCTCAGAGAAGACAACGCGGCAGATCGTCTCCTGAGAAAAGGCCATTCGCTCGGGCTCATCCCGGATTCTCTCGCCCGCCGGATCGAGAAGAGGAGCGGTTATCTGGAAGCGCAACTCCGATCCCTTGAAGCGATCAAGGTGGAGCCCGGGCCGGAGGTCAATCGGCTCGTTGCCTCGAAGGGGGGCAGCGAGATCCATGAGACTATACCGGCAACCAGGTTTCTGAAGAGGCCGGAGATACGTTTCGAGGATCTCGTCGTTCTGGGGCTGGTCGACGCGGTCGACCCGGAACTCGCCCGCCGACTGGAAATCGGGGTCAAGTACGAAGGATACATCGCGAGACAGATGCGTGAGGCCGATCAGTTCAGGAAGATGGAAAGAGTCGTAATCCCGGCGGACCTTGATTACGACCACGTTAACGGTTTGTCTCGCGAATTGAGGGAGCGCCTGCAGGCGGTCCGGCCTCGATCGCTGGGTCAGGCCTCAAGACTGCCGGGCTTCACGCCTGCGGCATTGAGCGCGCTGATGGTGAGCTTGCGACAAAGGAAGACGGGAAGGGCGGGCTGAGCAGAATCGATTTCCATGTCCGGGTGTCCGCCCTCTTCGACCCTCCGATGGCCGATTCAGGAGCAATCGCGCCGGATCAGAACCTCAGATCGAACTTGTCATAAGTTCCCGGAATCTTGACGCTGACGCCGGCGGTACCGGTGGGACCGATTCCGGCCGCGACACCCAGGCCGGACCAACCGGAACCCCAACCGACGCTGCCCCATGCCCACCCTGATGAAGGGGGAGCCATGTTGGTTGCGTAGCCGGGACCGCTGTAAAGGCCTCCATCAGCCCAGAAGCCGAACGTGGGATACCCGCCCGGGCCAAGTCCTTGGGCGGAAGCCCCGGTGGCGCATAGTGCGCAGAGGGCCGCAAGCGTAAGAACCGCGAAGACCGTCTTTAATGCTTTGCGCATATTGTATCTCCTCATTTGATTTTCTCGTATCGAATTGAGCAGCACCATAGCACAGGCCGACGAGGAATTACTACAAAAAAGAGAGCCTGCTGCGGGCCGGCGCTGTGCAATGGCCGCAGGGGAGGCTGCTGAGAAAGGCATCCCTCAGTAAGTTGCCAGTCTGAGCTTCGTACAGAAGAAGCGGCACAGGTTGACCCCGATTTGAGGATACACTCTCATAATCTCGACGAACTGGTGATGTTGCAAGACGTAAACCTCCGTCTCTTCTACCGCTATGCATGTGGCATTGGGCGGCATTCGGGTGAACATGCTCAACTCGCCGAGGAAAGAGCCAGGCCCCAGCGTCGCCTTAAGCTGCTGGTTGGGTGTGCCATAGGATCCGTACACCTCGACCTTGCCGCGAACAACGAGCAATATTGACGAGTATCCTTCCTCTCCTTGCTTGATCATGATGTCGCCGGCCGCGAATTCCTCCACATTTAGCACTGATGCCATTGCGTGGAGTTCGCGGATTCCCATTCCCTCAAATATTGAAAATGTCCTGAGCTTGTTGACAATATCAATGATTTCGCGCATTTCTACGACCTCATTCTTGACTCTGGCAAGAGCATAGTGCGCAAGTTCCCGCACGTTGACATCCGTGTCATCCAGGTGCGATTCGATCACCGGAATGAAGACCGAATCGGGTTTCCGATCGCCGATGACGAAGAACGCCAGCATCCGGGTGAGCGGATCCTCGGATTCCGCAAGCAGAGTCAGCACTCTCTCCACGGTATCGTTGCGGATGAGCGGCAAGAGGACTCTGCCTTTCTCGATCTTCTCTTCGACGGGAACGTCTTCGATCAACGGGATGAGATAGGGGGTGATTTCCTTGCGGACGGAGGTCTCCACGAGTTCCACGGCGATCGAAGCAGTCTCGGACTTGAGCGCCTGATACATCAGCCGCATGTCCGCGTGGTTGACCCACAGGGCGTAGAAGATGAGCCGGAGAATGTCCTCATTGGCTTGCTGAAGGCATTCCTTGAGCATTTCAACGCTCGGCGCCCCGTCCAGCTCCTCAAGTCTTTTGAGAAAGATGAGGTTCCCGTACGCCTGGGACAACTCTTTTCCCAGGAAAGGCACCAGCTCGAAGTCCTTGACGCCTGAGAGCCGTATAACCTCCAAAATACCCTGTTTGGCCCTGGGGGACGCGTCCATGAGCGAAATCTCAAGAAATGGGAGAATCCTTTCCCTGTAGCTCATCAAGGCTTCTGTGGCTGCATTTCGGACCCTGTTGTCGGTTTCCTCCAAGAGCGGCACCAGCTTGCGCACAGCCCGAATGTCCTGATTGAAGGCAAACGATGCTGCTGCGTCGGCCCTGCTGCGAGGATCCGGGTCGTCCAGGAGCTTTAGCGCGACCTCCGCTTCCATGGTCGGGATCGCCCTTTCGTCCGCCGGCACTTCGT
>DYLG01000107.1 GCA_020722215.1 Desulfomonile tiedjei | reverse complement strand
CCGCGGACTCACCGTGAGGCAACTCAAGGAACAAATCGACCGGACAAATCTTAAGCAGAGCGGCGGGTACTTTGTAGAAGGGGATCGGGAATGGGTCGTTCGGACAGTTGGCGAGCTTGTCACTGCCCAACAATTCCGAAATGTTATCATCTCGGCTCCGGGCGAGCCGATCGTATACCTCTCGGATGTTGCCTCGGTTGAAGACAAGTACGAAAGGCCCGAGTCCTATTGCCGGATCAACGGCGAGCCGGGCCTCATATTCAACGTGTTCAATCAGGTGGGAGCAAACATCGTCGATACCATCGACCGGGCCGACGCTGAACTGGCGAAGATGCAGAAGGAATTCGGGCCGTTGGGGGCCAAATTCCGGAAGATCTACGACCAGAGCACGTACATTCGCGACGCAGTCCGCATTGTCAGGGAATGTCTTGTCGAGGCAGTGCTTCTCGTGCTTCTCGTGCTGTTCGTGTTCCTGAAACGATGGAGAAGCATAGCAATCGTGGCCACATCCATCCCTGTGTCCATCATCGGGACTTTCATAGGGATGTACCTTTTCCGGTACTCGATCAATGTGTTGTCTTTGGCCGGTCTAGCACTGTCCATCGGGATGATCGTGGATGATGCGATCGTGGTGCTGGAAAACATTTACCGGCACCGATACGAGGAGGGGAAAGACATTTACAGAGCGTGCGTGGACGGCACCCGTGAAGTCGGCATGGCAGCGTTCATGTGCACGCTGACCACCTCGGCCGTTTTCATGCCGGTCTTTCTGCTCAAAGGTGAAATTGGCAGCCTGTTCTCTCCTGTGGCATTCGTGATCTCCTTTGCCATCTTCATGTCCCTCTTTGACGCGTTTACGGTGGTTCCCATGTTGGCCTCGAGGTGGATGCGCGAAGAGAAGGAGCCTTCCCGTGTATTGAAAATGGTCATAAGCCCTCTGAGCTTGACCGACGCGATGGGCATAAAGGCGGCCAACGTGATTCTCAGGGCATTGAAGTTCTTTCTGGCCGGCCTGGGACGCAAGTTCGCCCTTATCGTGGCAGTGGTGACTCTTGTAGGACTTTCCAACTTCCTCCTCCCGGGGATGGGTTACCTTCCCACGGGCGGAACGAACCTCATCAGGGTCCAGGTCGACACGTATGAAGGGCTGAGCCTTGAGGAGAAGAGCCGGCTCATGACTATTCTCGAGGAGCGCTGGAAAAAGATCAAAGGCGTGCATACCATTGTGGCAGTTCCCAGCAGAAACTCGCATCGTAACGTGATCTTCCTCGTGTGTGACCGTGAGGAAGACAGCGGCGTGCCGATCACGAGAATAGCCAAGGTAGCGTATGCAACGGCCCAGGACCTGCCTCTGACCGGCCTGAATCCCATCCAATTTCCCCTGTTCGGTAACATCCATACGCGATCGAACATCGTGGACATTCGACTCATGGGCCCAAGCTACGAAATCCTTGCTCCAATCGCTCAGCAGGTCATGGACCTTGGCAAGGACTTGAGGGGCGTCATTTTCACCTATACCGACCTGGCGCTGCGAAAACCCCAGGTGGAGGTGCGGGTCGATCACGAGCGTGCCGCTTACTTCGGATTTGACGTTAAGGATATCGCAGACTCGGTGGAAGCCGCTGTAGGCGGCCAGAGGACAAGATCCCGGTACGACGTGAACAACCGCTACTACTATATTCGTGTGATGGGACAGGAAAATCAGATGGAAACGGTTGCGGACGTGGGGAATGTCATCCTCACGTCACCGCGCAACCCTGCGGTTCAGGCGCCGCTATCGAGTGTGGCCGCGGTCACCCCCATATTCGGCCCGCTGCGTATAAGTCATTTCGAAAACAAGCGTTGCGTCAGGATTCAATTCACCATCGAAGGCAGACCGTTGGCGGAGGTATTCGACGAGGTGAAGCGCAAGATCGGTGAGAATGTTGCGTTTCCTCCCAGATATTACTTCATTCCGTACGGCGCGGTGAATGAGCTGAAGGCTCTGGTTCAGGCGGTTCGCTTTGTGTTCCCGTTGGCGTGCGTCACCGTGTATTTGCTGCTGGTGATGCAGTTCCAGTCTTTCATCAGGCCGTTGGCTATCCTGCTGAGTGTGCCGCTGTCCATCATCGGCGCGAATGTTCTTGTGGGCCTCACTGGCGTGAGTTTCGACTCGTTCACCATGCTCGGATACGTGATGATGGTGGGGCTTGTGGTCAAAAACGCAATTCTCCTGATTACCTATGCCGTTCAGCTCATGGAGGAGCAAGGACTTGACCGGGATGTGGCTCTGGTACTGGCAAGCAAGAGGAGAATGAGGCCCATCTTCATGACCTCCATCGCCATGGTACTGGGAATGCTGCCGCTCGCTCTGAAGGTGGGCGCCGGAGCAGAGATCTACAACGGACTGGCAATGTCCGTGGTCGGGGGCTTGGCGATCGCCACCCTTTTTACCCTTGTATTCATTCCGGTTGTGTACACGTTGCTGGACGATCTCAAGAGGAAATTGTGGAAAGTCAAACCCCTGCAACTGGAGGTTCCCGCCGCCGGAGAGAAAGCCCAATGAATAACTCGGCCGGTTTGAAAAGAAATTTGCGGGTTCCGATCATCCTCTAGGGCCTTGCCGTCCGGCTGCATGATCGGAAGACGGGGTACACGGGAACAAAGAGTTCGTTATGAAAAATCCATTAGTTGTGATCGCCGTTGTATTGGTGTTGGTCCTTGCCGGGTGTTCCAAACCTCCGGGACTCAAACCCGAGGCTCCTCCGATCAAGGTCACCGCAGTCAAGGCCGAGAGAGGAGATCTCGTAAGAAAACTTGAAGCATCCGGGCCTCTGCAGTTCATTGCAAACACCACCGTGTCCGCTGAAGTCGCGGCTCAGGTTAAATCGATTCGCGTGTCGGACGGGCAGGCCGTGCAACAGGGAGAGCTTCTGCTGATCTTCAACGAGACGAAGATCAAAGAGACCGCCATTCATGCAGCATCCACTCTCGAAAAGGACCAGGCGACCCTGGCATTCAACAAGACCGACCACGAGAAAAACGTCACGCTGCTCAAGACCGGGGCAGTCAGCCAGACTGCCTATGAAAAGACTCTCTCTGCTTATCAGAACTCCCAGGCTCAGGTGGAGATGGACAGGGCAATTCTTGCCAAGGCCATGGAGGACCTGAAAAATACCAGGGTGAAAGCCCCCATTACCGGTCGGATATCCAAGCGGTACGTGGAGATGGGAGACTGGGTGGAGGAAGGAGGAAAACTCTTCCAGATCAGCGACTACAGGACAATATATCTACAGGCTCATCTTTCGGACTTGGACCTGGCCAGGCTCGACGTCAAGAAGATTCTCGGGGAGGGGATAAGCGCCGAGGTGCTTGTGGACTCCTACCCCGGCAAAGTCTTCCCTGGCAAATTGGCCTATGTGGAACCGGTCGCGGGCGCGGCGCGGCTATTCGAGATCAGAATCTTCATGGATAACAAAGAGATGCTCTTGCTTCAGGGAATGCTTGGCAGAGCGAGAATCCCGTTTGACAACGCGAAGGGAGTCCTGAGGATTCCTCTTACCGCGTTACTGGATCCAGTCAGAAAGGACCATCAGAACACGGTGTTCGTACTCGACGCCGAGAACAGGGCCCAATTCAAGACGATAAAGCTCGGAAAGTTTAACCGCACCCACGCCGAGATCACGGACGGCCTCAATGAAGGCGACTTGGTGATTGTGAGCGGCAAAGAGGTGTTGACATCAGGGCAACGCGTGGAACTCGTCGAGAGTCGATAGGCTTGCCTTGGAGCACGGGAGTTCATGTGGCCCCTGAGTGCTCCTTGGCAAGAAGACGGTGACGTATTCTGATCGGTTATAGCATTTACCGGAAGTTTTTTCCGAATGGATTTCGCAGAAGGGCGGGTTTCAAACCAGGCCCTACCAACGAATCGGACATTTCTTCCGGCAACGACTATGGGCACCCGGCCGATGGCCGAGAGTAGGACCGGCATCTTGCCGGTCATTATATCCGGGACCGGCAGGCACGCCAGTCCTGGGACAGTTTCGTAGGATGCGGTGGCCGGCGGGAACCGCACCGTTTTAGACGTCCGCGAATGACGGGCAAGCTGCCCGTCCCTCCAAATCCTGCGCTTGGCGGCATGCTTTTCCCGAAATGCGGCCTCCGACCCTTTCTTCAACCGACAAATGATTCGGGCGTACCTATTCTGAGTAGTACTCCGTCTTGCTGACAGCCTCGTTCTTGATTCGATCGATGATCTCACGCATCGTGTCCAGGACTCTCTCCCGAATGTCGCCCGCTACGACCACGTAGAGCAGATCGTCTCCCACCTGGAGCCGCCCCTGGAAGGCCTCGATGAGCACTACCACTATCCCGTCTCTCGATTCGGCCCACCGCCTGATTTCCTGTATCTTCTCCGAGTTCACGCGCACCTCAAGGTCGGTCACCTTCTTGTGTCCTGCGCGGTCCCAGGCACGGACAATGCCGTTATGACAGAGTATCATGCCTGCGCGGTGGATCTGGGGATGCTGCTTCGCTCGCCTAAGCAGGTCTTCCAGAGATGCGGACGTTGCGGTCATGGAGATGTTCCTTTCTTCCGGTGGTTTGGCAAAAAAAATGCCCGTTCTTGGACGGGCAAAAAGGAAGGATTAGGTTTGGTTTGTCGCTGGCGTGTGAAATAAGCTGAATATTGGTTAGTTGTCAAGCTTTTTTAATATATTCGATGAAAAAAAATGTGAACCGATCTTAGGTAATGATGGTAACTACCATGGTTTGCTGGTCTTTATCGGCAGCGAGCCCCTCCAGTCTGAGTCTTCTTCGTCCTCCGCCAGTCACCCGAAAATTCGGACTCTGCCCCCCCCTCTCTGAGAAAGAGCCCGATCCAGTGAACTGCTACGCGCTTGGAACTCGGCGAGATCGATATGGAGAGCCCGTCAGTCTCCTGCAATCGACCTCGTCGGCTCAACACGTTATTTCGATGATCTCTCACAAACGGTCGCACAGTATGGGGCTTCTTCCGGGTCTTCGATGTCACGGACCGGGCACTCGCATACTTCAGGGCCGTCGCCGGGTTTTTCGTACATCTTTCCCTGCAACTTGGCCTGGTAGTCCTCTATTGCTCTATGAAGGGCATCGGATCCCAGATTCGAGCAGTGGTGTTTCTTCTTGGGAAGGCCGTCCAGCGCGGTGATGACGTCTCGATGGCTGATTCTCATGGCCTCATCGAGGGTCTTTCCTTTGGCCATTTCGCTAACCATGCTCGATACGGCGATTGCGGCCCCGCACCCGAAAGTCTTGAATTTCACGTCCTCAAGGACGTTGTTCTTGACCTTAATGTAAAAGGTCATGATATCCCCGCAAGCGGGATTCCCCACCTCACCGATTCCGTCCGCATTCTCAATTTCCCCTACATTTCTAGGGTTCTTGAAATGTTCCATCACGATTTCACTGTACATCTCCTCACCCCATCGCGCATCCGGAACCTCCTTCCGGATCAGTCTGTTGGATATGGCTCAAGCTTACTCGGACATCACGCTGAAGCCTTTACCTTTGAACTCTTCTTGTATAGAGGCGACATGTCTCTCAGTTTCCGGACTATGGGCGGAAGGACCCTGACCACGTCGTCAACGTCTTCGTCAGTATTGTCCCGCCCGAGGGTCATCAGTAGCGAGCCCTGCGCGGTTGCCGCGTCAACTCCCATGGCGAGCATCACGTGGGAGACCTTCAACGATCGGGAGATGCATGCGGACCCGCTGGCTATTTTTATGCCCTCCATGTCCATGAAAAGCAACATGGACTCACCCTCGACGTATTTTACCGTGACGCTGACGTTGCCGGGAAGTCGTCTGATGGGATGCCCGACCAGCCCCACCTCTTCGATGGCCTCCGGAAGTTCTCGTATCAGGCGGTCCCTCAGAGGCATAAGGTGGTCGATCCTTGCCTGCATCTCCCGCAAAGCGATCTCCGCGGCTTTGCCCATTCCCACGATGCCCATCACGTTTTCCGTGCCTGCTCGAAGGCCGTTCTCCTGAATCCCCCCATCGAGCAGGGGAGCAATTCTCACCCCTTTTCGCACGTAGAGCGCTCCGACGCCTTTGGGACCATAGAACGGATTGGCGGCCATGGACAGGAGATCTACGCTCATCGCTTCCACATCCACAGGAATCACGCCGGCAGTTGCAACTGCGTCAGTGTGAAAGGGTATGCCGTGCTTGCGAGCCACCTTGCCGATTTCCCCAATGGGCTGGATGGTTCCCACCTCGTTATTAGCATGCATAACGGAAATCAGCACGGTCCTGTCGGTGATTGCCGTTTCCACGTCATCCGGGTCCACCATTCCGTACTTGTCCACAGGGAGCCGAGTCACCTCAACCCCTTGCTTCTCCAGAGCCTTGACCGCATGCATGATTGAGAAGTGTTCCACACCCGTTGTTATCAGATGGTTCCCTTGTGCCCTGTTGGCGAGCATCACTCCCTTGAGAGCAAAGTTATTGGATTCCGTACCGCACGACGTGAAAATGACGCCTGACGGATTGGCATTGATGAGCGCCGCTGTCTTTTCTCTGGCATCGTTTATGGCTTCTTCAGCTTGTTCGCCGACACTGTGAATACTGGAGGGATTTCCGTATCTTTCTGTCAGATATGGCAGCATCTCCTCCACAACCTCGGGAAGCACGGGAGATGCGGCCATGTGGTCGAAGTTTATTATTCTCATTTTGCTTCACCCCCGTATGGAATCAAGGATTCAATCGGAGACAACACTGAGTTGGTCGATCTAAAGATAAATATCTTTATCAACGAAGTCAACTAGCCCCGCCACGTTTGCACTTGTGGGAACCGGCCGCACTGTGGTAACAGTCCCCGCTGAGATCCCTACGGCCGGATTTCGCTGTTCCTGCAGGCCGCGGTTCGTCCCGGCCGGTTGAATTGCAGTGAGCCGGCGCAGGCTCTCGCAGCCGGGGACATTCCATCAAGAAAGGTTATGCCATGGAAGCGGGAAACTGGGGAATAACCCGTGAGGAAGCAATGGAACTCGTGGACCGGTACCTCGACGCGGACAACATGCGCAAGCACTGCCTTGCGTCCGAGGCCATCATGAGAGCGCTTGCCCCCCGATTCGACGCAGATCCGGAGATGTGGGGACTGGTGGGGCTCCTTCACGACTTGGACTACAATGAAACCCGTGAAGACATGCCCCGACACACGCTCGTCACCGAGAAGATCCTCTCGGAGAAAGGAGTTGACCGGGCAATCATTGAGGCCATTAAGTACCACAACGCGGAAAACCTGACCCTCAAACGGGAACTGCCCATCCATTTTGCGCTCACTGCCGGCGAAACCATAACGGGAATGATTGTGGCTGCGGCTCTCGTCAATCCTGACAAGAGGATCGCGAATCTCAAGACCAAGTCGATCAAGAAACGGATGAAGGCAAAGGAATTCGCCAGGTCCGTCAACAGAGACCACATTCGCCTCTGCGAACAGATCAACATCCCGTTGGACGAATTTATTGAGTTGAGTATCGACGCCATGGCCGGAATTAGCGACCGGTTGGGGTTGTAGACAGGGCCCGGATTGATTGCTGGAGTTGTCCGCGGGATCGAGATCCGCAGTCCAACGGATATCTCTCAATTTGATCGGGCACTTCGTAGCCCGAACTGACTTTCTTGGTCACACTTCGCGCTTCCGACTGGTCCAAAGATCATAATGAACCGGATTGAACCTTCGGCTAGCCTTGAGTTGGCGATCGATGCCGTGTGTTCTTTTCGGCCGGTAAAAGGAGAGGCGAAACAATGGATCCATCTCCGGAAGTCCTGGTGAATCAGGCAAAGCAGGGGAACCGAGAAGCACTCGAGGACCTCATCAGAATGGTGCGGGATCAGGTGTATGGCCTGGCCTTGCGCATGCTCTCTCAACCACAGGATGCCGAAGACGCCACCCAGGAGATACTTGTGAAGGTGGTCACTCACCTCGGGAGCTTTCGACACGAGAGTGCCTTTAAGACTTGGGTTTACCGCGTCGCGGCCAATCACCTTCTCACGACCCACAAGCGCAGGGCCGAGCGCATGGAACTGACATTCGACAGACTTGAGGCCGGGATCGAGACGGAACTGGCCACCGAATGGAACGGCGCCAGAACGGAAGCCGAGGAGAGCCTGGTCGTCAAGGAGATAATGATCGGGTGCATGCACGCGATGCTGCTTTGTCTCGATAGGGACCTTCGCATCGCGTTCATATTGGGCCGGGTCTTCGATGTACCCGGTGATCAAGCTGCCGATATCCTTGAAATCTCACCGGCAGCATTTCGCAAGAGGCTCTCCAGGGCGAGGGCTCTGATGAGAGACTTCATGAGCAGGAATTGTGGCCTCGTCAATGAGTCCGCCCCGTGCCGATGCTCCAAGCAGATCCCGTTTGCCGTGAAAAGCGGATGGGTGGACCCTGAGCGGCTCAAGTTTGTTGCGCACCCTGTCCATGCTCGGAAAGAAGTGGAGATTACCGCGAATTTCAGTGAAATGGACGAGATGGAACGCGTGACCGCCCTGTTTCGCAGTCATCCCGAATATGCCCCGTCGGAAAGAATCATGGACAATATGCGGGCATTGCTGGATTCAGTGAAGTTCCGGCAGCACTGAAACTGCCCGGCCGCGCGGGGCAGCCTCACTTAGCATTCGTACGCAAGAAAGGAGAGTAAAGATGGAGGTGCAGGAAAGTGTATGGGCCTTTATGCAGAAGCGTCTCGGGTACAACGATGAAGAAATGAAGAAATTCAGGGAAGATCCCAAGAACGCGCACGTTCTGTCCAAGGCGCCGGAACTCATGAACAAGACCATTGTGGCTGAGGTGGTCCAGTCGCATGGGTGCAACAGCGAGCACAAAGTGGGCGACAAGTTCTACCTGGACGGAGCAGGCAACCTTCTCGCGCATCTTTGCCCCAAGAGAATGTGCATTTACGCGCTCGGTTGCATCGGGCCCGCGGTTCTTACAATGAACGAGCTGATCTATGCCGGGGTGAATCCCAACGACATGAAGTTCAACAGGGTGGGTTGCCCGGATGTGGGCGTCCAGTGCGGCGGCTGGGGACGAGTCGTCATGGAAGTGAGAACCGAGGACCGCGCATAGAGCGCCCCTGTCGGCGCAGCCGCATACCTATGACCCTTCGCCGAGCCGAGATTGCAGGGGAGGAACTCTTTGCCTAGGAGCCTGTTTTGCAACCGTTGAAGATGCTGGAATCATGGCATGCCGACAATCAAAGAGGTCCGGGTAGCCTGGACGTTATGCGTCCAGGCCGCGAAGCGGCAGGAGGCATATTGTCCAAGACCATGTGTCAGAGCCAACTTGCCGAAGCAACTCGATTGCCGGCTCAGACCTCCTGTTCCTTCGAAACCTGGACGCAGTAGCGTCCAGGCTACCCGCGTGGCACGATCTTGGACATTGAGGAGGTTTCGCAACAGGCTCATGCAGTTCCCCCCCCTCCCTTCGCGTTCGAGGCACTTGCCCCCGATCCGCATTTTCCGGGCCGACCTAGACAGCCCCTTCTTGCAAGGCGCAGCCTCCCGGCGAACTCCTGCAAATTTTTCTGTCACATTTCCAGCTTTCTTGCCAACTAAATAGACAAGACCTGAGTCTCGGACACGAGGCCGCCGGAGCAATGACCCTTCGGGTCGTGGCGGATCAATCTTGCCCGTCTACCGCTTTACGGCGTCGCCAAACCAGAGCCGGCAGGTCCGGCTAGGACGCCGCAAGGGGCGGGGAAGGCAGATCGGAGAGTAAATAACACCCTCCGGTCTGCCGCTGTCTCTCGGGAGTTGCCCCTTGTTTCCAAGCGCAATTTGGAAACGAGGAAAGAATCTCTTCCCGATGCCTTGCGGATGCCCCCTTAACACAATCGCTGGATTTCCTTGCTCTTTCCCAGGTCAATCTTCCGGTTCCGCGCCCCATCGCATAGGAATTTGCCACCAGCGGATTCGGCGGGGTTCGGGCCATTTGTCCGGGAAGGCCTTACCGCCTACCACGGCCATGGGGATGTCCCAAACCATCTTCCGCGCGTTGGCTCTGCCCACTATGTCCGAGGCCACAATTAGGGCTTCCGAGAGCCTGGGAGCCCTGATGAAAGGCGAATGGGCATCGGTGGCGATGACATGGGCCAGGTTGTTCTTGAGCAAGGTCCGGGCCGTCTTCTGAGCAAAAGGACCTGCCTGGCCCGTCAGGCTGTCGGCCGAAATCTGGACAAGCAACTCCCATTTCGGGAAGCACGCCACAAGGTCGAATACGTAGGAAGGATCGCTCTGTATGGCCAGGTTCCTTTCCGGATGCCCCAGTATTGTTCGGTATCCCAGGCTCGCGATGCCCCTTATCAGGCGATCGACTCCCGCAGGCACCACCCCCGGATAAAACTCCATCAGCACGAATCGTCCATCGTTCAACCCCAGGATCCTTCCCTCTGCAATGAAGCGCGGAATTGATGCGTTGATGAGCACTTCCATGCCGGGCATGACGTCTATGGGGATGCCGCGCTGAACCAGAGCCTGGTTTAGACGGGAAACCGCCTCTCTTATGCTCTCGGGGGACTCGTCCGAATCCAGGTTCATCATATGGGGAGTGGCCACGATGACGCGAATACCGTCCAGCGCTGCAACGCGACACATGGTGAACGTTTCGGGCATATCACGGGACCCATCGTCGAAGCGGGCAAGGAGGTGGTTGTGTATGTCAATCATGGAAGCATTCCGGAGCAGGGCGAGAGCACTCGTTTATGGGAAGGCGGCGGTGTTGGGGTTCGGATTCGGAGGAGGGCGGACGCGCACAATTTCTTGACATTTCCGTAACGATTATGCTATGATGATGCAAGAACTTAAAGTCATATATGACGTTCAGGGTACAACCCATGTTTATCTCTCGCAGAATAGCGTTATTACCAAGAGCGACGGCCGTAGCCCTCATCCCTCTCCTGCTCACCGGATGTCTGGGGTTGACTCCCTCCCCTTTCAGGCCTTCGCCGGGACCGGTCAAGTCGCCCGAGTTATATGATCTGGCCGAGGCCTTTGACATAGTGTGCAGGAACTACCGTCTCGGCCCGGACGACCAGCTCGAGATCAACTTCCAGACCGAGTGGAGCATACCGGCAGGGACGTACAAGCTGGACAACCTCGACGTCATAGACATAGAATTCATCCCTGATCCGGAACTGAACCGCAAGGTGGTGATTCGTCCCGACGGCATGATCACCCTGCCGGGCATAGGGGATGTGCTTGCCACCGGTCTCACCCCTGAAGAGCTTGCAAGGAGAATCGAACAGAAGTTCAGAAAGGCCAACATCTTCAAGAATGGTCGCGCCGATGACCGACAGGGCGATTACAAGCTGGTGACGGTCTCCGTGGTCAGTTTCTACGAGAAGGTGAAGAGGCTGGTGGAGTCCCTCACCACTCTGACCAACGGTCAACAGAGCCGGGTCACCGTGAATCCTGACGGCACAATAGACTTGCCGCTACTCAATGACAGGGTACTTGCTGCGGGCCACTCGGTCAAGGAAGTTGAGCGGACTATCAACAGGCTTTACAAGAGAGGTCCGCTAAAGCATGTTGTTGCATCCCTGGCGTTGGACTCCGCGAGATCGAGGAAGTTTTACATAATGGGCCAGGTGAAGAACCCTGGAGCGTACGAGATAAGACAGCCCATCACCGCGATCCACGCCATTGCACTTGCCGGCGGACACTTGCCTGAAACGGCCGACCTCACCAGCGTGATTCTGATCTCGAAAAACATTCACGGCAAGCCGATCGGACGACGCCTGGATCTCAAGCGCACGTTTGACGTGGGTGATCTGTCCTCCGCCATTCTTGTTAAGCCGTACGACGTGATCTTCGTGCCCAATACGTATGTGAGAGACATGCGGATCTTCATGGAGCAGTATTTCTCCACCGCGGCTCAGGTGGGCGCGTTCGTGGAGACCCTGTTGGACATCAAGAACAAGCGATGAGCCGGCGGGCTCACAACCGTGAGCCGGGCTGAACCGATCGGGACCAACAAGCGGGACCCTTCCACACGAGAAGGGTCTCGCCGCGTTGGATCCACCGAGATCCGGAAACATTGGTCCGCATGGATTAGGTACTTCAGTTTATGGATGCGGTCGCGTATCCTATGGGGACCGGCCTTGGTGGGACCGTGCCCGTCAGTCAGTCTTCATTCGGGTCCCACGATGGTTACGGAAATAGTTGCTCCACCGGGAGTTCCCCCCAGATTGTGGGCCAATCCGAGTCCAGGGTTCTTCACTTGCCTTGGGCCGGCCTTTCCCTGTAACTGGGTGTAAAGCTCATAGATCATCCTGAGACCGGAGGCGCCTATGGGATGTCCGAAGCACTTGAGCCCTCCGTCCATATTCACGGGCAGCTCGCCGGTCAACTCAAAGGTTCCGGCCTCCACATCGTTCTTGAGTCGCCCTCTGGGCGAGAATTGGAGATCCTCGTAGATTATTGCTTCGGTGATGGAAAAGCAGTCGTGAACCTCGGCCATGCTGATCTCTTTTCGGGGATTACTGATGCCTGCTTCGGCATAAGCAGCCTGTCCTGCGCGAAACGTCTCCTTGACCATGGTCCAATCATGCTTGGGATTCATATATCCTTCGGACGGGCCGACCGCTATCTGCACCGCTTTGATGAACACAGGATCGGGTTTGAATTTCTTGGCCCAATCCTTCCTCACAAGGACTGCAGCGGCAGCGCCGTCGCTAACGCCGCAGCAGTCAAGCAGGCCGAGGGGCCAGGCTATCATCGGTGCTTTGAGGACCTGCTCCACGGTAATCTCCCGCCGGAAGTGAGCCTTGGGAGACATGGTTCCATTGTGATGGTTCTTCACCATGATCTTGGCAAGAAGAGTTCTCCCTTCTTCGGGGGTAAGTCCGTACTTGTTGAAGTAGCTGACGGCCATCATCGCGAAATGACCGGGCGCGGTGAAATTGCGGGTCCTGAAAGTGTTCGGGGCAGTGGACACCAATCCCATGGCGATGTCGTCGGTGGGAAGACCGCTGAACCCGGAATCCTTGAGTTTCTCGGCGCCCACTGCCAGCACCATGTCGTATGCTCCGGATGCCACGGCATAAGCCGCGTTCCGGAAGGAGTCCGAAGCTGTTGCGCACATGTTTTCCAGCCTTGTGACCGGCTTGTAATCCAGCTTCAATGTGGTTGCAAAAGGCTGACTCGGCGCAGGAATGTTCGACCAATAGGAGCCGATCCACGCTGCCTGTATGTCCAGCGGATCAATGCCCGCGTCCTGATAAGCCTCGTACACCGCTTCGATAACCAGGTCGTCAAAGCTCTTGTCCCAGTTTTCCCCGAATTTCGTGCACCCCATGCCGACTATTGCCACTTTGTCTCTTATGCTTTCCATATCGGTTTGACCTCCCTGTATCTGCTCGCTTATCGGCGGATCGTCACGGCGCCCGTCACCGTATGGGGCGCGATTTCCACCAGTACACCCGGACGCCGTCGGTCTGACGGAATTTCCTGAAAGTCATTTCCAAAGGCGTACCCACCTGAATGTGGGCTGGATCCCGATCCGTGACGTCCATCATGATCCTGCCGCCTTCTTCAAAATCCACCGCGGCAAGGGTGGTTGGCGGATCAGGCGAAACCGCGAGATTGTCATGAGAGAACGTGGCGATTCTGCCCTGCTTGTCGGCAAACGGGTAATAGACGAAA
>DYLG01000106.1 GCA_020722215.1 Desulfomonile tiedjei | reverse complement strand
GCAGGCGGGCACAGCTTCGGAAAGTACTGCTTCATGAGGGCCACGCGGCCTCCGAGATAGGGATTCTTCTCCACTATGATTGCCTCGGCCCCGGCTTCGGCGGCCTCCAGTGCGGTTGTCATCCCGCTCATGCCGCCGCCTACCACAAGGATTTTCCTGCCGTCATCACCCATGGACTACCTCCGTATGAAGTGTGCGATCTCAATCCGGTACGCTCGGCCGGCCTAGGGAAAAGTCGGGTCGGACGCCATTCAGGCCAACGAAATGGCTTGCAGGACTGGGTAATACCCCTTTGGCCTTTCCAAGCATATCGGGCCTTCTGAAGCCGGATATTGATCAGCGATGGATAGTATTGCGATGCAAGATCTCATATTCGATCAGATCGCCGTGTTTGTCAACAAGCAAAGATAGGCACGCCCTGAAGGTGGAATGCCAATGTGCGTTCAGATCGGCAAACCGGGAGGGTTGCCCCCGAAGCCAAGTCAGGCCTGCAGTGGGATGAGCGTCCCCGCCCGTTATCCCATGCGGAGGCATCAAACCTCCGGACAATGAAAGTCACGCGTGTGAAAGCGGCTTGGTGGAAGACATAACACCGGCATGGTCCCCGAAGGAATTGCTTTCGGTTTGCTGCTCCCGTGGACGCACAGCTTTGTGCCCCTTCCATCGCGAAGATCAGGTATCAGACTGACGAAAATGTGTCAGCCGGCCGTCGCATGGCTGAGGCAAGCGCTGTTCAGGTGCGATTATAAGGAAAGTCTCTCTTTCACGAACGTAGCCAGATTCGCCTTGACTTTCTTGATCCCAAGCTTCTTGCGGATGTTCTTCCTGTGAACTATGACGGTTTGGTACTTGAGCCCTGTGGCTTGGGCTATTTCCCTCGAGTTCCTTCCCTGACTGATAAGCTGGCAGATTTGGACTTCTCTCTGGCTCAGTTTGCCTTCCCTGGTTGAGACGTTTATCCCGAAGTATGACGTGATGTGCCGAATGCTGAAGTCCAGCGTATCCACGAGCAGGGACTGAGCCTGGGTAAGTCCCAAGGACTTGAGTTGCTCGATCACGGGTTCAACCGTGAGCTGGAAATTGTAAATGATTCTTTTCTCCAGGTCTTGTTTCTGCTCCTGGAAATCCTTGATCAATACTTTCAAGGCATCGTTGACACGAACAAGGTCCTGGCGGCGCCTGGCAAGCTGCTTTTTTGCCTTATCCAAGTCTTGGGTTTGCGACTTTAGCTGCTCCTTGGCATGAGTTAGCTGAGCCTCAAGTCTCTTGCGGGACTTGCGCTGCTCAGTATCTTCTTTCTTGACCACAGTCGCATCAACAACCTGAACATACAGATATGGGTCCCCTTTTGCACTCTTCCGGAGTATTCCTCCACTTACCAAATAAGAAGCGACCTTTCCGGTGGCAGACTCGAATTGAACTTCACGGTCGGCAAAAAACGTGCGTGCTCCAATCGATTTCCACTGCACTGGCTTCCACGCCCTCCACTCAGAGGGTAGCAAGAAGGACCAATCAGCGGCGCGCGCGGATTGTGTGTCAGTGGAATCGAACATGTCGAGGAATCTCTTGTTCGCTTCAATTAACGAGCCCTTTAGGTTCAAGATGAGAACTCCGATAGTGGGATTGTCGAACAGCACCCCCATTGTGTCCTCTGTCCTGGGCGGGGCCTCTTCTTTCTTCTTCGTTTCAGGCCGAACCTTCTCGGGTGTCCTGCCGGCGCTTACAACCTTCTTTCGACTCAGTGCCGGCCGAGCTTCCCTGCTTCCGCTCGTACGGGAAGCGGCGGTGGTCAACCACCCTTCGGCAGGGGCTTCGCGGATGCTGACCAACAAGCCGACCTCACGGCCGGCCGCGTTGCGGAAGGCCGATGCGGTAGCAATTGCCTCAAGGAGCCTTCCATCTCGGGTAAGAGCCTTGATTTCCATCTGAACGGGCTTTCCCTTAAGAGCCTCCTTCAGTGTTCTCATCACCCTGTCTTTGTCGGCTTTAGGCAAGTATTGAGCAGGTTTTCCCCGTATCTCGTCCTCTGTCCAACCGAAAACATCCTCGAAACGGTCGTTCACTCTAATTATCTTTCCATCTTTTCCATGCACTACCATCGAGTCCCTAAGCGACGATTCGTCGGCGTCGCC
The DNA here is from genome assembly GCA_020722215.1 of Desulfomonile tiedjei. Classification (GTDB taxonomy): domain Bacteria; phylum Desulfobacterota; class Desulfomonilia; order Desulfomonilales; family Desulfomonilaceae; genus DYLG01. The sequence continues at coordinate 11,617 of DYLG01000106.1, read as the reverse complement.
CCCCTTTCTAACTTCCGTGCTCTGTCTCTTGCTAATTCGCTTTCTCGGCATGACCTTTTCCTCTTCCCGTCCAAAAGGGTCCTGCGCGACCAATCACCCCCCAAAAAGCAATCAGGGGTCGTGGGATGCGCCCGCTCTCGGAACAATAAGCCAAATCAATCTCTTTGGCAATAGACGCATGTCCGGAGTTCATCAACCCGAGCCCGCGTTGCGGCTCACTTGCCATTGTGTTGTCCGCGCTCTGCGCATTTTCGATTTCGCCAGGCGCCAAGTCAAGCGCCTGCCGTTCTTGACAAAGCGCACAAACCTAAGTACGTTAAGATAGTTGCTGTGCAAGGCCGGGGGTAACTATTTGCCGTAGTCCGCCTCCGAGCGGCAGCCCGTCGGGCAGCAAATTTGCCCGGCCGCCCAGATTGTGGCTGCGATTCAGAGAATAGGCGGGCACTGCCTGGCAAAAGGCCGGCGACGGGACGATGGATTAGGAGGCGGTGCCAATGGCGGAATTCCTGGTATGGACACCCAGCATAACGGTTCACGTAGATGAAATCGACTCTCAGCATAAGGAGTTGATAAGTCGGGCCAACAGCCTCATGAAAGCCGTTGTCTCCGGCCAGGGCAAGAACAACCTGGTCGAGTTCGTCACGTTCCTCGCCGACTACACGGATTTTCACTTCAGGTCCGAGGAAACTATGATGCGGAAATTCCAATATCCCGCGTACAACGTCCATAAGAATGCGCATGACTACTTGCGGGAGGAAGTTCGCAATTTCCTGGACAGCCTGGCGGAAGGCCCCGCGAAATCGGAAACTGTGATCTCGGTGGTAGAGGGACTCGGCGACTGGGTGATGAATCACATCCGAAAGATGGACGTAGAGATGGGCAAGTTCTTGCGGACAAAGCTCTAGCCCGGCATCTTCCTGGCCGGCTTGGACGATCTGAGTACTGGGTCTAGGGGCTCTTGCTCAATTTGGGGGCCAGGCCGCAGATGTCCTATGCTATCAATCCTTTGCCGGACTGATTGCCTTTACCGGCCTCGGAGACATTCTTGGAGCAGCCGGGCGGCTCCACCGGTCTCTTCGGGCCAAGTGATTCGTTTGTTCGCCGACGTCGGTCGGCGCCGACTTCCAGGAGGCTTCTGATGAAGGAATTCATGGTTTGGAACTCGAGCCTGACCGTCTACGTGGACAAGATTGACGATCAGCACAAGGAGCTGTTCAGGAAGATGAACGAATTCATGAATGCGGTGGTGGCCGGTAAAGGAAAGCAGGAGCTTAGGGACTTCGCCGGATTCGCTGTGGATTACACTGACTTTCACTTCAGAGACGAAGAGGCTCTCATGCTCAAGCACAATTATCCAGGCTATGATGCCCAAAAGAAAGCGCACGACTATTTCAGGAACGAAATTACGCAGATGAAGGGCAGAGTTGACATCGGCGAGGTCACCTCGGAGATGGTTATATCAGTTGTGCAGAAGATGGGAGATTGGTTGTTGGAACACATTCGACGGATGGATACCGAGATGGGTAAGTACGTAAAGAATCGTCTGTAGCAGACCCTCCTTTCCCGATTCGCTGCGGGCTTGGTCGCGTCATCCGAACCGAAAACACCAAACTAGGCACGGCCGGTAGCGGTGGTCCAGGTGAGTCTGAGCAGCCGGCGCGCCCGACACTTGTCGGGCTGACCGCTTGCATACCAGCATTTTCATCCGGGAAGAGCAATGCCGGACGAGGATAGAACAAGAGAAGATCTTATTTGCGAATTGCGCATGTTGCGAGCCGAGATTGCCTGCTTGCGAGGCCGGCTTGAAGAGATTGACCGGCCTGGAGATGATCGGGCGGATATGAGCAGGCGGTCTTCGGAAAGCTCGGCAGATGCCGGCAGGCCTTACCGTGCGCAGTTGGAGCACCGTGACCGGATTGAACCCAGCGTCCGGAGTGGCGCGGATGACCTCAACAGCGCCCTGTGCGCCGCACGGGCAGCGCTGGACTGGTTGAACGGTATTGTGAAATCTGTTGCGGACGGTCTCATTGTCACCGACACTTCCAACAGAATGGTTCTCATAAACCCGGCAGCAGAGAGACTTCTCCACGCGGACAGTTGCGCGGTTCTCGGCAAACCCTTGGACGTAGCCATCGAGGATGAGCCCTTGCGAGAGCGCCTGAAGGCCGCGTTGGAGCGCAAGGAACCCAGCGACCAGTTCATCTTCGAGCTTCCCGGCGAAGACCCGAGGATCATGCAAGCCAGGACTTCGTTGATCCACGACGCGGCAGGAAAAGAAGCGGGCGTCGTCACCATTATGACCGACGTGACTGAAGAGCGGGCCATTGACCGAATGAAGACGCAGTTCCTTGCCCGCGCTGCTCACCAGTTGCGCACCCCGCTCACTTCCATCCGGGGCTTCTCCGAGATTCTGGTCACCAGGGATGACATCGGAGAGGATGAAAGGAAGAAGTTTCTCTTCCACATTAATAAGGAAGCGGAAACTCTCGCTTCCATGTTGCGAGACATCCTGGACGTCTCCAGACTCGAATCGGGGCTCGGATATTCTCTGCGCAGGACAAGGTGCGATGCTTCGGGCATAGTGAGAAGGGCAGTGGATTCGTTCAGGGACTCCTGCAAGAAACACCGGATTCAGGTGTCGATGCCGGACCAACTACCTCAGTTGCTGGTGGATGGCGGCAGGATTGAGCAAGTTCTGGACAACATCATTGGCAATGCAATCAAGTACTCGCCCGAAGGAGGCAATGTTCGCGTCATCGGGAGAGTGGTTGGGGATTTCCTCGAAGTATCGGTGGAGGACGAGGGGATCGGCATGACCGAAGATCAAGCGAAACGCTTCTTTGAGAAATTCTACAAGGCTGACGTATCCAACACTGCCCCGGCAGGAACCGGACTGGGAACCACCATAGTCAAGCACATCGTTGAGGCTCACGGCGGGAGGGTCTGGGTAGACAGCGTTCGCGGCAAAGGAACTGCTGTTAGATTCACTCTACCCCTGGCAAGTCCAAAGGCTGAAAAGAGGCCGTCAAGTCAGCGGCCGGCGCCTTCAAGGGGGAGAGTGACATGAAAAAGATCCTCGTAGTGGACGACCAGCCAAAGGTTCGTGAGCTTGTGGAGGTCACCCTTAGAGGAGACAACTATCTAATCCTTCAGGCTGAAAGCGGAGAAAAAGCCATCGAGATAGCCCGGGCGGAAAGGCCTGAACTCATCATCATGGACGTCATGATGCCTGGAGGAATTGACGGAATTGAAGCAACTAGAATCCTTAGAGCCGATCCTGCAACAAAGCATGCCAAAGTCATCATGCTCACTGCAAAGGGTCAACCGATTGACAGAGACCTCGGGTTGGAGGCCGGCGCGGACGACTATTTCGTGAAGCCGTTCAGTCCCTTGGATCTGATCAGAAAAGTCGAAGACGTGCTTGAATTGGAAGGGAGTGTTCGAACATAAAGGAATGGGACGCTAGCATCGGACACCACTGAACACGAACCCCCGTTCGGGACTACAGATGCCCTAACGATACAAATGGCGCGGCAGGAGAAAGCACCAATGGCGCGCATCCTTGTAATTGATGACGATGACGACGTCCGAAAAATGATCAGAGTGATTCTGGAAAGAGATGGGCATGAGGTCATCGAAGCCCCCGACGGCACTATGGGTATGAAGCTATATAGAGAAGATCCCTCCGACCTCGTTGTCACGGACATTGTTATGCCCGGCGCCGACGGGTGGGAAACCATTGCATTGCTCAAGCGGCAGTACTCCGGCGTGAAGATCCTCGCGGTCTCGGGCGGCGACAAGATCGGGCCATATAGCTACCTGATGATGGGGAAGCGACTCGGAGCCGACGGTGTGCTCCCCAAACCCATCAAGAAGGAAACACTACTCAAGACTGTACGTGAACTTCTAAACACCTAGCCTGAGCCGCTTTGGAGGCTCAGGCTCACCACAAGCTCTTTCTTATCGGCCACCTGCATTGATGAAATCTCAACCCGTTTGTTCCTCCATGTTCGGACTGGACTTCAAACCGCGTTTCCCTTAAGGTCTGGCAATAGACAGGGAGGCATAATGATGGAAAAGAAGACGATACTCCTTGTGGATCCTGATCCCGAAAGCACTATGACGCTGTTTGCCGCGTTGGTCAAAGCGGGATTCAGCGTAACGGACACCCCAAGATCTGATTATGCCCTTGATATAATAGCAAAACGAAGCTTTCACGTTGGCATCGTGGACGTGCTCGCCTCCAAGTCCGGAGACGTCGATCTCATTCCCTTGCTTCGAAGTAGCTGGACCAATCCCTTGATAATCGCAATGGCGGACTTCAACGCTCTAGCCGTCAAGAAGGCGGTTATCGGCAGGGGAGCAAATCATTTCATCAACAAGCCCGTGGACGTCAAGCATCTCCTCTCGCTCATTTCTCCGAAGCCCCAGAAATTCTCCGGTCAAATAGAGGGTGTGGACATACTCGAGTACCTCCAATTCATGTTGTTGACCGGCAGCCGTACCATAGTTCGCCTTGAGTCTCCTGAATCCCCCGCGTGTCTGCTCTTCCTCGAAGGCGGCAATGTGGTCCACGCGACAAGCGGCGCGGTTGAGGGCGAACAAGCTCTCTTCGAGTGCCTGCGATTGAGCGGGGGAAGTTTTACGAATCTTCCTTGGAACGAGCCGCCAAGGAGAACCATTAGTAAACCCGGGGAGTTCATGCTATTGGAGGCGGCTCGAATAAGGGACGAAGGATGAGACGTCCTGCAGACGCCTCTGAACGCTCGCTCTTGAGCAATACTCGCATGCGCAGTCCAGGGCATCGAACAGCCGGATCTTTCCATGAACCCATGCGCTGCGCGACAGCATCAAAGTGACCTTCAGCTTGAGCATTTCCGCACCGGTTCCCCCACAAGGAGGCCGGCGACCTTACTGACCTGACAACAGAGACATGGCGGCACAACGGGAAATAAAAGCCAAGCAGCTCATCGAAGACATTCGACTCGGTTTGACTGCGTCGGAATTGATGCAGAAGTACCAACTCCTTCCCAGGGAGCTGGAAAGCGTCTTCAGACAGCTCCGGAAAGCCATCGGCAGCCCCGGAACCCTGTACGGAAGATCGCACGTCCAGGGTCACGCTCCGGATTTCGACAAGATACGACTGTTGCCCCGAAATGATGTGCCCCTTCCCGTGCCCGTCCATGATCTCAACCGCCTACACCTAAAGGCCTTGCTCACGGACATTACGGAAAAAGGACTTGGAGTCCATGGCATCGAAGCCCAAGCAGGCGACGTGATCAACTTTGTGGTCCGCGCGGACAAGTTCTTCCCGGTCAATCAGTTCAAAGTGCGGGCGGTATGCCGGTGGGCAGGCCGTAGTAACGAGAGCGGGGAGTTTGCCGCCGGGTTTGAAATTACCGATATCTCATCGAAGAACCTCGACGAGCTCCGCAATTTCATCACCTCCCTGAACCTCATCAACCGCGTCTCTCGCATGGAATCGCCCACTGAGGTCGCCGAACAGACCGCTTCGGCCCCGCGCGGGCCCAAGCCTGCCTGGACTTGTCCCTTTTGCGGGAAGTCTCAACCCAGGGAATACGACGAATGTCCCCAATGCGGGATTATCATCTCCAGATATGTCAAACAGCTCGACGGAGTGGGTGACGAGATCCGAGTTTCCGTTGAAGCAGTCGCCCAGGACCATGCCGGACCCAGCATTGAACAAGCCGGTTCGGACGAAGCTGTCACCGTTGAAGCCGAGTTGCTGGTGAAACAGACCGTGTACGTGCCGGCGAGAATCTGGGAGCAGATACAAGCTCTCGGCGGAGACGCAGACGACCACGTGACTCGAGCATTGGAAAAATACCTGGAAATGAGGGGCGGGAACAGAACCGCGACCTGAAGCAAGACAAGCCTGACATTTGCCTCAAAGGTCCATGGTCCGGAAGCGGCAACATGTTGGCGTAGGATGGGCTGACCGAAGCGAAGCGCATCGATGGGGAAAGGAACCGCGACCGATGCGGTGACCAGCGGGAACCGTACCGGTCGGGACTCCTTTCCGCAAATTCCGTGGCTGTTTGTGGGCATCCGTCGGAAGGGACTCGACGCAGTCGGCGGGCATTGCCCGCCCTACCGGTATTGTGCCAAGGAAGAGGGCGAATGCAAGATTCGCCCCTACCTTGCCGACCGCGCGCTCAGGCAGGACCAGCCTTGGTGGAACGGGCGGCCCGCCGTCCGCTCGACAACGGCTGTGCCTACGATCTCGCGCGTCGTTCCCCAGCGCTTTCTGCCAAGGACCGCTTTCAGCGTCCAACAAAAATCCCGGCCCGTGCGCCGCGGCTCTTGAGAAGCCTGACTACTTGCCGTCTCACTCGAAGGGGAGGATCAGCTTCCGGGTCGGGCGTATATGCCCAGGACAATGCCGTGAAGCCCTCTTTGTTGCTGGCGTTCACGTCTGCGCCATGTTCCAGCAGCAGCTTGATCAGGCCCATGTGACACTTGCCGGACGCCAACATGAGCGGGGTGTTGCCTGCCTCATCTCGTGCGTTGACGTCGGCTCCCCCTCTGAGAAGAAGCTGGGCCTCTTCTTCCTGTCCATTTGTTGCGGCCTCGAACAGAAGACGCACTCCCTCCTCGCTCCCAGCCCGATCGAGGAGCAGGCGTGTCACCGCGGCGTTGCCGGAACGAAGGGAAAGCTGCAGCGCAGTCGAGCGGTTATTGTCCATGAGATTGATATCGGCTCCCTTTTCCAGAAGCAGCATAACCATTTTCTCGTCACCCAAACTCGCCGCGTGCATGAGAGCGGTCCTTCCCTGATCGTCCCGGGAATTCACATCCGAGCCCCCATCCAGAATCTTCTTGGCCGACGAGAAGTCCCTTTCCCTTACTGCGGAGATGAGCCCGGCTTCATGCGTCGGCGGCCTGGACGGCCGAGGCTTCGACACAACCGGCGCAGGAACTACGGGGGGCTTCTCTGCCGAAGGCGGCACGACGGTTCTCGCCACGACCGGCCGTGGCACAGGCGATTCCGCGGGCACGGGCTCCTTAGTGATCGGTTTCGCCGCCAGCGGTTTGACAGCGATAGGCTTCTCAGCACCGGGCTGGGCCGTGACACGTCCGGCGGCGGCTCCCTTGTCCGGTTCGGACGGCTCTTGCGGGCGAGACGTCGGACGCTCAGATGGGGGAGAATCTCCGGAAAGCGGCCCCGAAGACTCTTCCAGGTCGTCTGCCACGCCCATGGACTGAGATGGAGGCTCCGGCTGCTTCACCGTCCCAGGCGCCTGCGAGGCAGCTCCCACAGCCTCGGGTACCGCCGACGCTGGTCCGGAAGAAGCCGCCTGCGGAGGCTCTGCCTTGGCTACTTTCTTCGGAGGAATCGGCGGCACGGTCTTCGGTGCATGAACTTGTGCGCTTTGCGCAGGGGCCATGGAGGGCTGTTCGACCGCAGGCCCGGGTGGAGGAGTCTTCTTACGGTGTGCAACCGGAGGCGCCGGGAGCGGTTTATCTTCAACAGCAGGCGGCTGCTGGGCGATCCACGGAAGGCTTATCAATCCGGTGAAGTGCCCGGCCACCGTGGCCAGGCCGGCGACCACGAGTGAAACAGCAGCGGCAAGCGCAATGAACCTTGCTCGGGAAGAGGGACGCGACGCCGGCTTCGCCGCTTCGGATAGATCCTCAAGCACGAAGTCCTCATGGGCCCCTGAATCCACCTCCAAATCTTTCGGCTCAGAAATCTTGCGCGTATCGGGCTCCTTGAGGCGAATCATCGGTTCCCGTCCCTCCCCGACCGGAACCTCAGGCTCTCCGGAGGCCGTAGCTCTTGGCGGAGTGGCGGTAAAGGAGGACTCGCCAATCGCTGTGGCCGCAACCGGCGGTGGGGGCTGTCTTCTGGAGATCAAGGGTTGATCCTGGCTATGTGCTTTGGAGGCTGCCCGTTCTCCCAGTTCCTTGGCGAGCTGGTCCAGCGTGACAGTGAAGTCCTCGACTGCCTCTTCGGGGGATTGGGCGGACATGGGCACCGAGGTCGAAGGGCTGCGGACTTCGGTCTCCGGCTCGCCCATTTCCATGGCCAGATCCCCGAGAGTCACCGTAATGTCATCTGAGTCATCCCCCGGTTCGCCAACCGGAATCTCTGCGTGTTCCCCGGTTCGTGTCTCCTGTCCCTGAGGAATGCCCTGGGCAGCTTCTCGGTATTCGAACTCGACTGCGTCAACAGGTTCATCCAGACCTCGTGCAAATTCATCCAGCGTGCCAGTATAATCGTCTTCCGTCGTGAAGGCAGCCTCAGCGGCGACTGCGGGCTCGCTGCCGGAGGCCGCGAAGTACTCGTCTACAGCTTCGTCTTCGGGGCCATCCAGTTCTGCCGAGAGATCATCCACGGACAGATCAAAATCGTCATCCGGGGGCCTGGGTTCATCCAATGGTCGGTCGTAATCATGGAGAGCTGCGCGGCTGTCATCCTGCGGGCTATCGCGAAAAACGCCTGGTTCAGAGGCTTGCTCTTGGATTGAAGGGATATCTTCCAATATGTGGAAAGAGTTGGAAATTGCGGGTTCAGGCTCCGTCAGGCCGAGATCGTCGCCGAGATCGGCTTCCGTCGGCAGGTCAACAACCTCCGGGGAGACGGTAGAGGGCATGCCGCATTCGATACAAAGGTCGCCGTCGAAGAGCTTCATTGCCCCACAATGGGGACACGTCATGGCCAGTTCGGCTGTCCGCTCGAATGTCAGATCCTTGTCCAGAAGGTCCGAGGGCTCAAGCTTTCCGGCTTCCAGAAGTTTTTCATAGAGATTCTGAACTCCCTTTACGGAAATCCGATACTTCTCGGCAAGCTCGTAATCGCTCAATCCCTCTCGTACTTCGGTCACGAACTGTTTGATATTTATCCGTCTTTTGGCCATAATCCACCTGCGCTTCCATGTCCCCTCTCATTATAATCCTTTCGTCCAACGTTGGAGAACAATTTTCCGGCCCGAGCATCGGCTGGACGGAAGGCCACGAAGAGGTCTGAAGGCGACAGGGATTCAGCTTCATTCTCGGAGCGAAACGATGAAAGCTGTTATTCCTTCCCGTTCCTTGAGGCGTTTGACCAAATCATCGGCTTTCTTTTCCGTGGCAAAGCTACCCAGGTACAGACGGTAGATGATTCCCGTCTTGGGCCTGGCTACAGGCTTCAGGTGGACAGTGTAGCCTCTTGCTCTCCATTTCTCGGCCCATTGCTTTGCCAGTTGCGGCTCGGAGAAAGCCCCGACCTGAACTGTGTATTCCCTCTTTCCCTTACGGCTTCCGAGAGAATCGAACTCCGGTTGGGGGGGCGAATCCGCTCCGGCTCCGGAGCGGGAGGGTGTGGGGCAAACGGGCTGCGAGGGTATCTCGTGCTTCACTTCTGAAGCTGGGTTGGCGCCGGGCACCTCTGACGCTCCGTAGTGTCCTGCCTCGTCGGTCGGGTCCAAGTCGGGTTCCACAGGCGGTCGGTCATCCGGGACTGTCAGCTTGCTGTAAAACGTCACGTTGGGAGGGGGCGCTGTTTCAGCAACATCGGAGTCCTGAGGCGCTCGGTATCCCGTAGCAGGTCTCGGGGCCCAGGCAGTCGAGGAACTGGGAGGCCCGGCGGCCTTGTTCACCACCAAAGGGTCCCCCATGAGCTTCACGCAAAAAACGCTGAGGAAAGTCGCACTGACAATAGACAATGCCAGCGCCATGATCAGCGGCCCGTTTCTGGGGCCGCTTTCTCTGCGAGGGAACGGCGGAGCACTGCCGCTGCGGGCTGAAGCACGTTTTCTTTTCAAGCGTTTGAGAATACACATGATTTTGCTTACATCCGCTCCGGAGCACTCACCCCCAGGATCTGAAGCCCGTTCGCCACGACCTGACGCACCGCTTCCACCAGGTAAAGCCGAGCTTTCTTGGTTTGGGAGTCTTCGGTGAGCACTCTGTTATCGTGGTAATACGCGTGAAATAGTTCTGCCAGGTCCAGAAGGTAGAACGTCACTCTGTGAGGCTCCAGCGCTTCCGCAGCCTCGGCCAGCATGTCAGGGAAATCGGCCAGGTGCTTGATTATTCTCTGTTCTTCCGGCAGGGACAGGGCGCTGAGGTCGGGATCGGTCAAATCGACCTCTATACCCCTTTCTTGAGCAATACGAAAGATGCTGGCCACCCTGGCATGCACGTATTGCACGTAGTACACGGGGTTCTCCTTGGATTGGCTCTTGGCAAGATCCAGGTCAAAGACGAGATGACTGTCGGCCCTCTTGGTAAGGAAAAAGAATCTCGCAGCGTCCGGCCCCACTTCTTCGAGCACATCTCGAAGGGTTTCAAACAAGCCAGCTCTGGTGGACATGGCAAACTTTTCTCCGCCGCCCCTGACCAGAGTTACGAACTGCACGAGCAATACCTCTAGCTTGCCGTCGGACTCATCCAATGCCTCGACCGCAGCCTTGAGCCGCGGCACGTATCCATGATGGTCCGAACCCCAAATGTCTATGAGCCGCCCGAACCCTCGTTCCAGCTTGTCCCTATGGTAAGCGGCATCCGCAGCGAAATAGGTGGGCTCGCCTGTGGCTCTGATCAGGACGCGGTCTTTTTCGTCCTCCTGACCTTCCATGGTGAACCAAACTGCTCCATCCTTGTCTTCCACCCTTCCCTGCCGACGAAGCATTTCCACGGTGTCCCGGATTTTTCCAGTCTCGTGAAGCGTCCTTTCACTGAAATAGTCGTCGTACGAGACGTTAAACAGCTCGAGATCGTCGCGAATGCACTTGAGAATCCTGTTGCATGCGAATTGCGCGCAAAGCTCAATACTCTTGTCCTCGTCCAAGACCTGCAATTGGTGCGCTATAGGCGAATCAGCCAATTCCCGTGCAAGATCCTTGATGTAGTCTCCCACATAATGGTTTTCCGGGAAATCGATGGTTTCGCCAAGCATTTGCTTGTATCTGAACAGAAGGGATCTGCCGAGAATTCTCATCTGGTTGCCCGCATCGTTCACATAGTATTCCGTACGCACATCCCAGCCTTGTGTCTTGAGAAGCCTCGCAAGCGAATCTCCCACGGCCGCGCCTCTTCCGTGGCCAACGTGCAGGGGACCGGTTGGGTTCGCGCTGACGAATTCAACGAGCACCTTCGGATAACCCTTGTCAGACGCTTGTCCGTAACGCTCCTTACGCGCGTGGATTTCGTGAAGGACCTCTTGCCAGATGCTTCCGGCCATGAAGAAATTTATGAAGCCCGGGCCGGCGATTTCCGTCCTTTCGATCAGTCCGGGATCCTTACGGATATTGTCCGTGATGATCCGGGCAAGATCCCTTGGTTTGAGACCCGCCGGCCCTGAAAGCACCATGGCCGCGTTCGTCGAATAATCACCGAATCGAACTTCTTTTGGGCGGGAGACTTCTATGTTGCCGTAATCAAAGGATTCCAATTTGATCGCCTCCGTCCGAACTGCGCTCTCCACCGCGTCACGGACGAAGCTTCTGATGATTTCTCTCATTCAATTACCCTTATTGCTTGAGATGGGACCCCAATCGAGTATTTGCAGCCGCAAACATAAAACCCATTGGCCGCTGCCGGTTCCCTTGAGAGTCTGCTGCCGGCTGTACGACTTACTCGGTTGCGCGCTTCAGGATGGACCGCCGCG
>DYLG01000105.1 GCA_020722215.1 Desulfomonile tiedjei | reverse complement strand
GTAAGAAACGCGGCCGGAAAAGGGAGTAACTTGTTAATTTTAATAGGTTAGCCCCGCAGGAGGGTCCGACCGTTTCCGGAAGATCCGCTTGAGGGGGCAAATCTCAGCGGGGCCAATCTTCACGGCACGGTCATGCAAGATGTGAGCATGTTTCGAGCGACCAAGGACCGCGTGGCCAAGGAAGCGGAGGAGAGGCGCGTTTGGGCCCGATTGATGATAAACAGCCCTATGGCAGTCGTGCTTCTTTAGGCGGCCTGGGTTGCTGCCTTTGTGCTCGGAGCCCTTCTATTCGGACCGCACCATCTGTTGTTTCTTGTCATGCTGTGCGGAATTGTGGGTCTGTTCTTTCTCACTGGACGAGTAATGATCTCCCGCTCCCGGGCATTCTTGGTGTTGCTCGGTATTCAGGAATTTCTGGCCCTTGTCTTGGCATTCATCTTCGGCCTAGCCATTCTGAGGAGGCGTAGTGCCGGTTGATTCCCTGCAGGGCAGTGCTATCCGAAGAGCTTCTGAGGAACATAGTCGGTCTGCCGTACTTCGACCATGGAAATTGCACCGGTGGGGCATGTCACCTGGCATAGCCCGCATCCGAGACACTTCTCCTCGTTCACACGTGCAGTTTCGCCGTTCTCCATGGTTATCGCGCTGAAGAAACACCGGTCGAGGCATGTTTCGCAAACCTCGCACAACTCCGGGTCCACTCTGGCTGCGAAGCGGCTGGGCTCCACCACCCGGACGCCATGCTGGATAAGAATAGGCATGGTCTGACAACAACAAGCGCAGCAGTTGCAGATGAAATGGTCCACATCCTGCTTGTTCATGACTACGTGGATCAGACCCTGTTCTTCGCACTCACGCAGCAGTTCCAGAGCTTCCTGCTTGGACAGCTCCCTCCCGGTTCCCCTGGACAGAGAATATTCGGCGGCGTTGTTCACCTGAAGGCATGCCTCAAGTTTCTTGTCGCACTTGTGGGCTGTGAGCCTACAAGTGCATTTGGTCACCGCGAGTTTCCTTGCTTTTTCGACGATCTCCCTAACGTCCTCGAAAGCCAGAATGTGAGTCCTGGCCGGAACGGTAATTCCAACGGGAATGACGCGGGTGAAAGGGCGAGGCAGGATCCGGCCGAAAGCCTTTGCCACATCAGGCCACTCAGTTTCCATGAACTCCTGCCAGAGATCGAGGAACTCCTTTGGCGCGTCCAGCCATAGAATCGTTGCATCGTGGAACTGGACCAGGTCACGGCCCATTCGGTACGTGGGCGGATCGGTCTTTCGGGACGGAAACACGAGGCCCTTGATGAACAGTGTGTCAAGCATGGATCTAACTTCATGCTCCGATCGCCCCAATTTGGCGGCCGCTGTTGGCGGGTCCGCAGGCAGAACCAGAAGCAGGTCGGCTTCATCAGCATTTGCTATCATTTTGAAAAGCATGGGGATTCTTTGCGACTGCCCCAGGCCTATTCGTCTTGCCAACTCAGTGTACTGAGCCTCCACGTGATGACCTCCATCAGAGCTTGAACCAACCAAGGCCTACGGATTTCAAAGCCGTTGCTTGGAAAAATGGCGGATTTGTCCGTAGGGACGAGTTTCAAACCCGCCGCTGTCCCCACAAAAATCTGTTCATGCAGTCTTTGGCAGAGTAAACAGAAACGTGGTTCCTTCTCCGGGTTGGGACTCCACCCAGATTCTACCTCCGGTGACTTCCACGATCTTCTTGACCAATGTAAGCCCTATACCCGTGCTCTCGAATTCGTCCCTGGGCGAGAGAGTCTGAAAGATTTGAAAGATCTTGTCGTGATATTTCGGTTCGATGCCCGGTCCGTTGTCCGAAACGCTCAGTGTCCAATGGGAGCCGCCGTCGGCACAATTGATCTTGACAAACCCGTGGGGCTTATCCATGAACTTGATAGCGTTGCTGATGAGATTCTGGAAAAGCTGCTCGGAACGGGTGCGTTCGAACTTGATCGTGGGCAATGTGGTTAGCACTTCGATACTCACGTGCTCCGGCGGCGCAAGGGAGTCGACCACATCACGAACTACGGTGTTGAGATCTACGTCGACTTTCTCTTCCTTTGCCCTTCCGATTCTCGAGTATTGGAGAATGCCCTCGATTAGGTTGTGCATCCGGTCCAGCCTTCCCAGCAGCATGTCGATCATGGCCCTGCCTTCCTCGCCCAGTGCTTCACCGAAGTCGGAAGACAGCCATCCAGCCAATTGGCTGACAGCCCGCAGAGGGGCCTTGAGATCGTGTGACACCACGTATGCGAACTCCTTGAGTTCCCTGTTGGAGGTCTCCAGTTCGGAAGTGCGCTGTGCCACCCGTTCTTCCAGTTCGGCGTTGAGTATTCTTATCTCCTCCTCGGCCTTTTTTCGCTCAGAGATTTCCCGAGTGAGGCTCTCGTTCACATCCATCAGTTCCGCAGTGCGTTCCTGAACTCGGAGTTCGAGTTGTTCTCTTGCTCTGGTGAGTTCTTCTTCGGCCTTCTTGCGTTGAACGATTTCCGCCTGAAGGTGCGCGGTTCTCTCTTGAACCTTGTTTTCCAGGTCGAAGTTGAGTGCCTCAAGCTCCATTTGAGTCTGCAAGAGCTTTTCGTTAATCTGTACCGCGTTCTCGTAAATCGAGAACACCAGGTTTACCGCATGCTCAGGAGCGAGCGTAAGTGTATGGGACCTCCCCCTGAAAGAGACTTCAAGCCTCTGAAGGCCTTCGCCTTCTCTGTTCGTGGGAGGAGCGGCGAGCAAGGATTCTACCTTGGAAAGGAGAAAACCCTCGTCGCATGGCTTGATCAAATAGGATTCCACTCGGGCATCCAGGCCGCGTACAATGTCCTCGGGATCGGTCAGCGCGGTGAGCAAAATAACGGGTATGCTCTTGAGAGCAGGATGCCGCTTGATCTTGCGGGTTAATTCGTACCCGTCCATTTCGGGCATGACGATATCGCTGAGAATGAGGTCTGGCCTGTGAGATCCCAGGATCTCCATGGCTTCTCTCCCGGAGCCGGCAACCAGAGTGCTATACCCATGCTCATCGAGGACGTGTCTCAGCAATTGGGCCTGCGTCGCGCTGTCCTCAACGATGAGAATCAGTGCGGCGTTGGCCTTTGCAGCCTCCGTAGGGTTCATCATTCAATGTCCCTCATTGGTGTAAACCCGTGGCCGACAAAAACGCGTCCGGGTACAATCTCGTCTACTCCTTGCCTGCAGCCGTCAACCTGAGAAGAGCCTTGGCGATCTCGTCGGGGGAAAGGACATAGGATGCCCCGCCAAGTCTGATAGCCTCTCCGGGCATTCCGTGGACGACCGAACTGGCTTCATCCTGGGCGATGGTCACGGCTCCGCGGTCTCTCATCATTTTCAACTCATATGCGCCGTCCCGGCCCATGCCTGTGACCAAGACGCCCACCGCGCGTCCGCCAAAGGCACGCGCAACGGTTCGAAACAAATAGGAAGCCGAGGGCCTGAGGCCATTTTCGGCTTGGTCGTCGGTCAAGGCCACGATGCCACCGGGCTTGACTCCCATCTGGAAACCGTCCGGTGCGACATACACGACCCCAGGCCGCAGTTTCTCTCCGTTCGCGGCGGACCTGACTTCGAGTCTTGACGACTCATCCAACCACCTGACCAGGCCGTCGCAGAAGCCGGGAGATATGTGCTGCACCACCATTATGGGTACGGGGAAACTCGCCGGCAGGCCGGAAAGAATAGTCTGAAGCACTGCCGGCCCGCCCGTAGATGCCCCTATTGCCACTAGCTCGGGCTTGGAATGGGTTGGAGAAGCTATTGGAGTGGGTGTCTCCTTGAGGATCGGACGTGGAACCTGCCGGCCTGCTTTGCCGGTCCAGCGCCGAACCAGCTTCAACTGGGACATGAGTTTGACGGTCTCAACAATGTTGATCGCGTCGCTGCCGGCGATTCCGCCTTCGGCAAACCTCGGCTTCTCGATAGCTGCTACAGCTCCGGCCTCTATGCACAGCCATGTCTTCTTTTCTTCATCAGGTTCCAGATTTGCGCTCACAACTACTATGGGTATGGGGTTGGTCTCCATAATCTTTCTTGTTGCAGCGTACCCGTCCATGACGGGCATGATCAGATCCATGGTGATCACGTCGGGCTTTTGCCTGGATATGAACTCCAAGGCTTCAGCTCCGTTGCCCGCTGTTCCGATCACCTTTATTTCGGGGTCGGAGGCGAGAACGTACTTGAGTGCCTCCTGGAGAACCCGGGAATCTTCCACAATGAGAACTTTTATCATCTCGTCCCAGCGATTCAGATAAGGCGTTCGACTACTTCCAGAAGGTTGCTCTGGTCGAAACTGCTCTTGACAATGTATGCGTTTGCACCGACGTCGATCCCTCTCTCACGGTCCTCTCTCGATCCAAGAGCGGTCACCAGCACCACCGGTGTGTGCCCGAGGTCCTCGTCGGCCCGAATCTTGGCCGTAAGATCAAAGCCGGTCATCCTGGGCATTTCCACGTCGGACACCACAAGGTCATAGTGACCGGTCTTCAGCTCTCTCCAGGCCTCACCCCCATCCACGGTTACCTTGACCTGATACCCGGCCGATTCCAAGATGTTCTTGAGCAGCATCCTCGATGTAATGGAATCTTCGGCAACGAGTATGGATCTCATTTGGCGCTGGAGTTCCTCGGTGGGCTCCAGCGGGCCGCGAAGATCGAAGCTCATCCCCGCGGCGGATCGGATCAAATCATTCACATTGAGAATCGGAACCAGTCGGCCTGATCCCAGAGCTGTGGCGCCGGCCAGGTTGCGAATGCGCACAAGCTGTCTTCCAAGACCCTTGACCAGCACTTCCTGTTCCTGGAGAACGTCTCCCACCACAAAGCCCACGCGACGCTCACCGGACCGCAGCACCATGACATGGAGGTAGTCCGACACCTCAATTTTCCGGGACGTCCGCGGCAGTTGCAGCACATCACTTAGACGCACCAGAGAGATGGTCCTCCCATCAAACTGAATCGTGTCTCTGTTTTCCACGGTTCCAACAGTGTCTTTGTGAATTCTTACCACTCTCTCCACAGTGTTGGTAGGCACCACGAACATCTGATCGGAAGCGGTGACGAGAATACCTCTGAAGGTTGCGAGAGTCGCGGGAAGGGAGAGCACGAAGGAAGCGCCGTTGCCGGGCGCGTTTCTCACGGTCACTCGGCCGCCGATCTTTTCCACGTTTTCCCTCACAATGGCCAGGCCCAAGCCGTGACCGGAAATATCGGTCACTATAGGGCTGGTGGAAAGTCCCGATCGAAAGGCCAGTGAGATGGAATCGTCTTCCGTCAGAGTAGATGCCTCCGATGGAGCTACCAGCCCCCGGCTTGTGGCGACAAGCCGCACCTTTTCCACGTCGATTCCCGCTCCGTCGTCTGAGACCACAATCTCCGCCTGATTGCTGCCGATCCTCGAAGCAGTTATCCGCACTGAGCCCCTTGGGGGTTTGCCCTTTCGTTGCCGTTCCTGGGGAGATTCTATGCCGTGATCGATGCAGTTTCTCACCAGATGGATCAGGGGATCCTTCATTTCTTCCAGGATCCGCCTGTCGATTTCCAGGTCTCCGCCTTGGATCACAAGGTTGACTTCCTTGCGCAGTTCCCGAGAGAGATCCCGCACGAGTTTCGGAAAGACTTCGAGAAGAGTGGAAACCGGCAGCATCAATACTTCTTTGACTCCCTCGAGCAGTTCGTCCACCATCGCTCCTAGGTGTCTGGAATCACTGTCGGCTGACTTGGCAAGGGCTCTGAGCCGGTCTTCCATGGTCCTCAAGTAAGTGTGGTTCCAGTCAAGAAATTTTAGCACTTCTTCTGCGTCAGCACCTGACATGCCTTGTCCATTGCCCCCGGATTCATTGGCGCCGGCCGCAGGCACCCCCCTTAAGTTCGAGGACAGCCTGGTCCACCGCTGCCTCCACTCGGTCAAGTCTGAGACGATGTTCCACGTGTCGGCCGCTCGCTGGGTTGTGGTCAACTTCACGGCAAGCATCTCTTCCGAGCGAAACAACAAGGGGTCCAGCTTCTTGACGGATATTCTCACTGTCTCGGTTTGCAGGGCACGCTCCGCCAAAGCGAAGGTCTCTGTGACCGCGTTGGTTCCTCGGCTTTGTGCCGGAGGCTCCGGCGAGAAAGTGGGAGTGTCGGCCGGAGGCGAGGACTCACCATGCTCCACTGCGGGCGCCCGCGAAAGGACTTCGGTGGGGGACGGTGGGGGAGGCGTATCGGAGACGTCGCCGGCTTCGGTGATCGAAGCGATCGGAGGCCTTGGTCCGGATTGTTTTAGGCGCCCCAATTCTTGGATGATTCCCGTGATCTCCACCCCTTCCGCGTTGGAGAGCAACCTTTCCACGGTTCCGGCAGCCTGGTGCAGTACGTCCAGCATTGACGTGGAAAGTCCGATCTTTCCTGCCTTCAATGCTGAAAGAAGTCCCTCGAGCGCCTGACACACCGCCTCAACCGCCTTCATGTTTACCGCGCGGGCGCCGCCCTTGAGGCTGTGGGCCTCTCTGTAAACTCGCTCAATAATTTCCGATCGCTCCCGCTCGGATTGGGATTTCTCCAATTCGATCAGTCCGCTGAACATGGCCTTGACGTGTTCGTCCGCCTCAATCCTAAAAGTCGCTACCAGTTTCTTGAGGAATTCCTCGTCCTTGGCCGACATGTGCCAATCCTCGCCGAGTAGTTGCGTGCTCAGCAGTTCACTTGAGCACCAGAGTCAGGTGATCGGTCACCCGTTGAGAGGTCCGCTTGAACACGAGAGTGGGCAGGCAGCCCCCAGAGCTAGACCTTGTATCGTCCCACCAGTTCCTTGAGAGCAAATCCCAGTTCCTTTAGCCTTGCCGCCTCAGTCTCGAGCTGGGATGTTCCTTCCACATTCTGCTTGAGGGCAAACTCCACATTTGCCATGGCAGAAGCAACCTGACCCACTCCTACGAATTGCTGCTCACTAGAACCGACAATAACCCCGGCGGCCTTGGTGGCTTCCGTGACGCTGGTTGCTAGGGATTCAATGGATTTACCCGCCTGAACGGACTGTTCGACTCCCGCGTCAACAGCTTTTGTTCCCTGTTCCGTGGCCATAACCACAGCGCTTATGGACCTGCGGACTTCGTCAAGAATGGATCTTATCTGGGCGGTTGCGTCCTTGGACTGGTCGGCAAGAACCTTGATTTCTTGGGCCACAACGCTGAAGCCCTTTCCGTGTTCCCCGGCTCTGGCCGCCTCGATCGCTGCGTTGACGGCCAACAGGTTCGACTGCTCAGCCAGGTCATTGACCGCTGAGATGATCTCTTCGATGGCCTGGCTGTTCTCGCTCAGGCCCAGGACCGTATCCCCGACGGTTCTCATGTGTCCTTTAATTGCCAGCATCTTCTCAACAGTTGCCGCTGTTGCCTGTTTGCCCGAATCGGACACCTGCGCCACTTGTCTGGAACTCTCCGAGACATGCTGAGCCTTTTCCTTAGAGAGCCTTGCCGCCTGCTTGAGCTGTTCGGCAGTGGCGGCCGTTTCTGTAACTGCTGCGGAGGTCTTGGAGGCAGTGGCCGCGAGCTGCG
The DNA here is from genome assembly GCA_020722215.1 of Desulfomonile tiedjei. Classification (GTDB taxonomy): domain Bacteria; phylum Desulfobacterota; class Desulfomonilia; order Desulfomonilales; family Desulfomonilaceae; genus DYLG01. The sequence continues at coordinate 6,198 of DYLG01000105.1, read as the reverse complement.
CCGTCGTGACTGAGATCTCGCCGGCGGATGCGGCCAGTATGTTCACACCCTCAAGGACTTGGGCGGTCTGGGTCCGGAGGTTGTCCACCATGATCCGAAAGGATCTCGACAGGTCGGAGACCTCATCGCTTCTCTTCACTTCCGCAACGTTCACGGTGAGGTCGCCGTCGCTGACTTGCTTTGCTTGAGCAGCAAGTGCTGCAATGGGGTTTGATATGGCACCTGCAGGGAGAAGTGCGAAGGCTGCCACGGCTGCGCCGATGAGAAGCGCCGCCAGTAGGATGGTGCGCCGCAGAGTTCGAACCGGGGCAAAAGCTTCGCTTTCGGCGATTTGGGCTACGACTGCCCACTCGAATCTAGCTCCCAAGCCCGGCTGTTCATTGAGGCCGGCATGAGAGTAGGAGCGCAGGATTCGCTGCCCCTGAGCATCCATAACTGATTCGACCCCGGACGCGTCCTCGAGCGCCTTCCTTACATAGTCCGTCTCGATTCGCCGCCCCCCGCCTTCATCGCTTGCCCCTTCGGAAGAAGCCAGTACGCGAAAATCCTGGCCCACAAGGAAAATCTTTGACGCCGCAGCGTCCCCCGTTTCCTGGCGGATTATCTCCTGAAGAGCATGCCCGCTCAGTCGAAAGGCAAGGACGCCGACCAGCTTTCCCTGGTCCCCGAAAACGGGCGCACCGATGAACGCAGCCTCTGGAGCGATGGGTCTATAGGGCTGGAAGTCCACGAGCGCCGGCTTCCGGGTCTCCACCACTTGTCGCCACAGCTTTGCCAGACCGCTGTCTCTCAAATCGCCTTTCCGCAGGTTGCTTCCTAGGTCCTGTCGTTTCTGGACAGTGAAGACCACGCTTCCCTGTTCGGCTCCTACAATAAGTATGTCCTCGCAACCCGTGTCTTTGGATGGGTGATTGTCCAGGAAGTTCTTGAAGAATGGGAGCGCTGAGTCATACATCTTCTTGTATTGATCCGAACGAACATCAGTAGAGGCTTCTGATGGTTCCTTGCCGGATCCAGGACCGGAAACCAGCGCCTCAGCGGCGGTCTTCACGGGACCGGTTTCTGCAAGAAATTTCACCATCTGCATTGTTTCGCGGAAGTACCTGTGGATAAGCCTTATTCTGAGTTCTTGCGCCGCGTGCAGCCTGTCCAATTCTGCTTTCCGCAACGCAGACCCGGCGTTACTAAAGGCAAGGTATCCCACAATGGCTACCGGGACGAGGGCAACCAACACAAAAGCGAACACCAGTTTGGCCTTGAGGCTCTTGAACCGGGAACCAATCACTGCAATGTCTCCTTCTCGGGATGCTCCCCGAAGTGCCTACCCGAAAGATCTCTCGCCCTAGCCGGTCGCGCGGACAAGCCTCATGCGTTGGTCCGCGCTCACTCGGCGGCCTCTTGGTTCACGACTATTCGATGGTCGGACAAGAGCTTCTGGGCATTTATCACAATCAACCTGTCCGTAGTAACACCCAACAAGTAGTCTTGTCCCAGGCCGGCCAATGTGGACAGCTCCGAATGAAGGCCCTCCAAGGGAACGTTTCGTACACCTGCGATGGAGTCCGCCAGGATGCCGAGTTCCATGTGATCATTCCTGAGCACAATGACCTTGGAGAGGTCCGTGATCCCCTTGTTGGGCAGGTCGAAGAACTGCCTAACGTCCATGACCGACATGATTTCGCCTCGAATACGGACAATCCCCAGCACGAAGTCCGGGGCGCATGGTACAGGGGTCAGTTCGGTCAGGGAATGCACGCCGCTGACATACTCAACCGGGATGCCATAAGTTTCATGGGCGAGCACGAACTGTACCACTTTCAGGGTGGCGCGTTCGAGGCTTTCAGAGATCGGTGGCGTGGCAAGTCTTCTCGCCCTCTCCTTCAGGACGGATTTTTCGTCGAGTAGGGCAAGTCCATCGAGTAGTGAGTCTTCGCTCGAATCATGTGCAGCAAAGTCGTCGGAAGGGCCCAATTCCCGTCTACCGCCTTCCGGGCCGCTTTCGCGGAGATCACGGGACGAGATCCGATTGTCATTGTCCGGCATTCGCCGCCTCCTGCTTTGTCATGGTTAAGATTATTTCGGCCAGCCTTCCGGCCGTCAAGCCTTCTGACTCAACCACGATTTCTTCTCTGTCATAGCGCCCCAGGCATTTCAGAGCAGTGGTGAAATGCCTGTCGGATTCCTTGATCCTGCCAAGTCTTCTGGCAAGGGTTCCAAGGGCAAAATGGGCCATTACCATTCCGGGGTCAAGATAGAGAGCTTTCCTTAGAGATGACGCCGCCTCATCGAGTTGCCCCAGTTCCTGCAGAATCTCTCCGTGGAGATAATGATAGCCGGGATTGAGCTTGTCGGCGGCTATGGCCTCCCGGCACAACTCCAGTGCCCTGGGGAGATCTCCCTGGTCAGCCACGGTTCGGGCAAGAACGGACGGATCGGGGCCGGTCTGCCCACCTCGTGGACGGGAGGCCAAGAACCCGGCAGCCGTGTCTCCATCGGCAAGCAACTGAAGCCCGGTCGTTCCCGCGTCAGGTTCGATCGTTAATGAGCTGGGGGCCAGTGCCTCTTCAATGGCAGCGGGAGTCAGAGGGCTCCCAAAAATCTGGGTAAACACTGCATCGGATTGATCCGTAGCGTCCCCGAGGCCGCCTATGTGCAACTCCCCAAAGGCATCCATTCCGAGATCGGGAAAGAAAAGGGAAGTTGAGGGCGCGAACTCGTCCTCTTCCCCGGCCAGGTCCCGGTGTTTCCGGAAAAGCACTCCACCCGGAAAGCTGACGGTCACAAGTTGCGGATCCTGGACCAACTCAGCCTCGGCCGGGGCCACTATGAGCCATCCGCCTTCTCTCAAACAGCGACACAGATTGCGGACTACCAGCCGAATTTGCTGATCGGTGAAATACATCAACACGTTGCGACAGAAGATAAGGTCCATTGGTTCAGGACCGTACTCCACAGGCGGAAACGCATCCTTGACCAGGTTGTGTTGCGAGAACTTCACAGCTTGCTTAATATTTGGGAGGATCTCGAACAGTCCATTCCCGGTCTTTCTGAAGTACCTCTCCTTGACCCACGAAGGAACGCCGCGAAAGGACCATTGTGCGTACATGCCGCGGGCGGCTTTGCGGAGGCTCAATGGGTTGATGTCCGTGGCAAGGATGTCTACGCGTGAGGTGTCGGAAAGGGCAAGAACCCGCGTCAGGGCAACGGCCACGGAATAGGGTTCCTCGCCCGAGGAGCATCCTGCACTCCATATTCGGAGCTTGCTCCCAACGGGTCGCGAAGCATTTGCAATCTCCGGCAACAGGCGCTGCTCAAGGGTCTGGAACAGCTTCTCATCGCGGAAGAAATGTGTCTCACCTATGGTGAGATGACTTGCCAGGAGTTGAATATCCTCATCCCCCGGAGTCCGGTTCAAGACACGCTCGGCAAACGACCCGGCGTCTTTGTACCCTCTTTCTACGGCCGCCTTGGCCAATGCACGCTCCAGGTCGGAATAGCGCTCCGGCGGAAAGTGAAGGCCGAGATTCTCCGCAACCAGATCGCTTAGGCGAGAAAGCCACTCTGTTGACAAGGGTCTAGACATGTTGGCCGCGATCGATGCCCCTTATGGCTGCATCAAGGTCTTTGCGCACCGGACCTGAAAGGATCTTGTCCACTTCCAGCACCAGAATCAATTGGTTGTCGATCCTCGCCACTTTTTCCACGAACCACAAATCGTCGACAATCTGATCCGCTGAGGTGATCATTTCCACGGGAACCTCAACGACAGGTTTGACCGAGTCCGCCACCAGCGCTACGGTTCGCTGTGATCCCCGGGCGATTATGAAACGATCGCTGATGCGGATGTCCCTCTCCTCGAGTCCCAGAAGCTTGCGGCAGTTCACTACAGGGATTACCTTGCCTTCCATATTGATCACGCCCATGACCGCTGCCGGCGCACTGGGAAGCCGCATCACCTCAACAGCTCTGATAGCTCGCGTGACGTATGAAACATCCAAAGCATACTGATCGTTGCCCAGTTCAAAGACGAGAAGTTGACTGAAAGGGGCCATTGTGGTTCCACCTTTGTGGGTCTAGTGAAGCTGCCGAATGCAGCTCTGTCAAAGGATCACACGTAGCCGAGCCGGCATTGACCTGCCACGCCGTTGCCGTGACCACTCCCTGAAGCCGTGCGCCGTACCCCCGTACTAATCTTCTAGAGCCACTCTGTATCTGGCCACAAGCTCCTTCAATGAGGAGCTGAGCCTCTTGAGGCTCGCGGCGGCGGCCTCGATTTGGGAGGCGCCTTCCAGGTTATGGCGCATTGCCTGCTCAATACTTGTCATGGCCGTAGAGACTTGCTCGACGCCGGCGAATTGCTGGTCGCTTGAAGCGTCGATTACCGCGGCAGCCTTGGACGATTCGATGATGCTTCCCGTCAGTGCCTCGATGGACTGTCCTGCTACGACAGACTGAGCCACACCGGCCTGAACTGCCTTGCTGCCCTGCTCGGAGGCATTCACCACAGCCTGGATCCTTTTCTGCGTCTGTCCCAGGATTCTGTGAACCTGGTTGGCTGCCTCCTTGGACTGGTCTGCAAGACTCTTGATCTCGCCTGCAACCACTGCAAAGCCCTTGCCCTGTTCCCCAGCCCTAGCCGCTTCAATGGACGCATTCACTGCCAATAGATTGGACTGGTCGGCAAGGTCGCGCACAGTGACCATGATTTCGTCTACGGCCTTGCTTTGGTCTCTCAATTGCGCAACGGTGTCTCCTATGAGTTCCATCTGATCCTTAATCAGGTTCATCCTGCTGATCGTCTCTTCCGTGGCAGCTTTACCTGCATGCGATATTTCCACGGCCTGCAGCGAGGTTTGTGAGACACGCCTGGCGTTATCTCCCGAAACCTTGGCTGCCTGTTTCACCTCCTCTACGGTCGCGGTTGTCTCGGCCACGGCCGAAGAGGTTCTTGAAACGGTTTGCGCTAACTCAGACGCGGTTACGGATATCTGTTCGGTGGATGAAGTAAGGACGTTGACTCCTTCGAGCATTTGCTTGATCTGGTCTTTCAAATTATCAACCATACGGCGAAACGCCTTGATGAGTGCACCGAGTTCGTCACTCCGCTTTGACTGGAGCACATCCACCGTCAGGTCTCCTTCGCTGACGAGGGCGGCCTGGGATGACAGAGCCAGTATGGGTTTGGTCATGGTTCTCCCGAGAAGCGCGGCGACGAGCCCGGCGAGAATGCCCACGAACACTGCCACGGAAACGATTCGCAATCTCATGGCCGAAATCGGCCCGAAAGCCTCCGCTTCTCCTATCTGCGCGATGATGGCCCAGTCAAAGTCGGCGCCGAGGCTCCCCAGATTCCGCAGTCCCATGGGTGCATAGGAAGTGAGAGCACGTTGGCCTCTGTAATCCTGTGCGATCAATGTCCCCGATTCGTTCCGGAGAGCCGCCTGGACTGCGGAAGTCTGAGCGTTCACCCTGAGAATGGAAGCTCCGGGGTTGAACCTGGAATTGGACCGAAGCAAGAAATCCTCGCCCACCAGATAGGCTTCGGCTGATTCACCCATGGCCGCGCTTAGACCGAAGATCTTGTTGATCTGTCCCGGGCCGATACGCAGTGCTACGACGCTCACTACCTCTCCCGATCTGCCGAGAATCGGAACCCCCAGGAAGCATGCCGCGCCTCCAATGGGTTCGTAGTAGCCGAAGTCCACCATCCCCGGCCGTTTTGTCTGACTGACCTGTGTCCAGAGTCTGGCAGGCCCGCTGTCCTTCAAAGGGCCGGTCTTCAGGTTGGCGTCCAGATCGGCGAGGCCCTTCTGCGTATAGAGGATGTCTCCTTTGCTGTTGACAATCAGGATGTCATTGTATGAATTCTGAGGTTCGTACATGGCTATCCACCCAGTAAACAACCGGCCGCATTCACCGTCGATCTGCAATTTCAGCGCGTCCAACGGCCGGTTTTCGCCCGTGGAAGATCGGCCCTGGGGATCGTCTGCCGTATCCAGCCCAGCCAAAGCCTTCTGCACTGACGGGAGCGACGTGAGGAACTTCAGGTCGGTCATGGCCTGTTGCAAATAGTTCTCGATCTCCCCGCGGCGCAGATCTCTCGATGAACTCAGCTTGTCGAAAGCCGCCTCCTCCAGATTGGACCGGGCCGTGGCGTAGGCCAAGTACCCCACGACCGAGGTGGATATCAGGGTGACT
>DYLG01000104.1 GCA_020722215.1 Desulfomonile tiedjei | reverse complement strand
AGTGTAACGATGGCGAACCCGTCCCTCAGACCATACTCAGCGTGGGGATCCCTGAAAAGCGTGAATACGCCGCCCCCGATAAGCACCGCTGCCAGGACTATTGCCAGGAAATGCTTCCAGGTATGTTCACCATAGCAGACCGCCCATAGCAACGCCGTTGCCATGAAAATGCCCATAAAGGCTAACAGAGCCCCAAGAGCTGCGGCAACCAAACGAGGATTCATCAGAAGAATTCCAGTTTCACTGTCAAGAGCTTTTCCATGGCAGGGATGGACTCCCTCCTGGCAAACGCAATCACTCGATCTCCCGGCTCGATTACAGTGTCCCCATGTGGAATGAAGAATCCTTCGCCTCGTTCAACCGCGCCGAGGATTGCACCAGAAGGAAAACGCATCTTCCTGACCGGCTTTCCCACCAGCTCGGACGTCGCCATAGCTTCAAACTCTATGGCTTCGACACCCTCTCCGGGAAGCATGGTCACGGACAGGACTTTGCCTCGTCTGATGTACTGGAGAATCCTGGATGCGCCGGCCAACCTGGGATTTACCACCACGTCTACGCCGATGGCGTACGCCAGCCGATGGTACTCCATCTTGCTGGTGAGTGCTGCCACTCGACGAGCCCCCATAGTCTTGGCCAAAAGAGCGATCAGCGCATTGTGCTCCTCATTGCCGGTCATTGCCAGGAACGCGTCCATGTCCGAAATTCCTTCGCTGAGCAGGAAGTCTTCGTCCACGGAATCCGCCCGCAATACCATGGTGTGATCAAGTTCCGAAGCTATCTCCTCGCATCTGGCAGGGTCGGATTCCACGAGACGAATTTGGGGAATTCCCAGTGTTTCCAGCTTCTTCGCCGTATTAAACCCTGCCGATGTTCCGCCCCAGATCATCACTCTCCTCAGCGGCTCCCCTTTGCCGCCGCACAGTTCAATTACGCCCGGGACAGACTCTTTTTCCGCCATCAGATACACTGTGTCACGGGCTCTAAGAACGTCGGACCCCTTCGGGATGATAACCTCGGGCCCTCGGAAAATTGCAGCAACAAGCACCCGCTGGTCACGGAACCTTTCTCCCAGTTCGATCAGCGAACTCCCGACGAGAGGCGACTCAGGGGGCAACTGGATGCCCAACAGCTTTATTCTCCCGTCGGAAAACCCGAGAATGTCGCAAGCGATGGGGACCTGGAGTACCTCAATAAGTTTCTTGACCGCTTCGTTCTCAGGGTTGATTACTAGGTCAACCGCGAGATGCTCCTTGTCCAAGATTTGCGGATTTTTTGAAAAATCGTCGGCCCTCAGCCGCGCCACCCTGGTCATAAATCGGTTGAGAGTTCCAGCCACCGCGCATGCAACAAGGTTCACTTCATCGGAATCGGTTACGGCAACGAGGATTGCCGCAGCTCTTATTCCGGCCTCTTCAAGCACCGTGGGGGACGATCCTCTTCCGCAAATCACCTTCACGTCAAGGTTGGACTGGATGAAACTCACCCGCTCCGGATCACGATCTATCACGGCAACGTTGCGTTTCTCGTATGACAGGCGGCGGGCAAGATGGTAGCCCATCTCGCCTGCCCCGATGATCACTATGCTCAAGGCTCGTGCCCCTGGAAGTTATCTGTCTCATGAAGATTACCTTTGTTGTTGCTCGGTCGTCAAGACAGCAAGTGCTCCGGAGAGAAAAGGTTCATGTTTGACACCATCCGTTCTTGTGGTATCATAGGTCGTGCCACTGGGCGCTTTTTGGGTTTTCTTCCATTTCTCTGTCAAGGAGGTAACCGCGGTGATCGTGGAGGCACATCATAACGGCGCCGCGGTCGGCTGCTCACGGATCGGTCCACTTGCTTTTTCCGCGGTCCTTTTGACCGTTTGCGCCGTTATGCTTGGCGGGTGCGGCTCAACCGCGCCCCTGGTCAAGAAGGATTCACCGGTCAAATCCCTTGCCGCACACCTCAGGGAGCCGGCACGAAACCCGGAACCGGAACGGAAACCGGCCTCGGAGCAGCCGGCGGAGCCGCGGCCCAAGAAGGCAGCCTCATCCAAGAGTACCTACTCTGCCCTTCCCATGGATAGCAACGGCCCGAGGGTTCGAGGCTTCGTCCGTCACTATGCGTACGAACAGCGGCCGACCATGCGGCGCTATTTGACTCAGGCCAAGAAATACCTCCCCATGGTCCGCGTCATTGCTAAGGAAGAGGGACTGCCGGAGGACATCGCATACCTATTCATGCTTGAGTCGGGAGCCAATCCCGATGCGCGTTCCCCGGCCAATGCCGTCGGAATGTGGCAGTTCATGCCTGCCACCGCCAGAAGCTACGGTTTGAGGGTGGATTCGTGGGTGGACGAGAGACTGGACCCGGAGCGTTCCACACGTGCCGCCATGCTCTATCTGAAAGACCTTTACGGAATGTTCGGATGCTGGAGGCTTGCCCTGAGCGCATACAACTCCGGAGAGAACAAGCTCAACAGAGTGCTGTGCCAGGAGGACGCCAGCGAGTACGATCAGATTTGTTCCAGCCGCAGGCTCAGAAAAGAGACGAGGGAGTTCTGGCCCAGATTCCAGGCCATAGCCCACATCGCCAAGAATCCGGACAAGTTCGGGTTCGCGCCTTTGGATCTCGCGCCTTATGAAAAAAAACATGATGTGGTGAATGTTGAAGGGACTTATTCTCTGGCGACCATTGCCAATGTGGCCGGTACCAGCCTGGAACGGTTGGCGGAGATGAACCCCGCACTTGTCCGCAGAATTACTCCTCCAAAAGGCATCGTGTCCATAAGGGTTCCCTTGGGAAAGAAACTCGTGGTTGCCCAAAACCTGGAAAAAGCCCCTACTGAGAACGCCAAGACACAGATAGTTCACGTGGTCAACAAGGGCGACAGCATCGGCAAGATCCTCAGGCGATACCGCGTCGGCAGAGCCGAGCTGGCCGGCGTGAATCCTGACGTCAATTTTCGCAGACGATTGCGCAGCGGAGAAAAAATCGTCATACCTGTCGCCCCGAAGCCTTCAGTCAGGAGAGACCGCAAGCCCGAACGAGTATCGTTGCTTGAGCGGTAAGGGCCCTGCCTGGGATTCGGACTCCGAGATCAATTGCCTCCCCGATTGCGGGGGCGGGACAAGCGGCTGTTCTCCACCCCGCCTCATGGAGACGCATCTACCAGCGGTTACAGGCGGGAGAGTGCCTGCTTGGAGAGGACTTGCCCCTCTCCGATTGAAAACGGTCGCAGGCGTGCAGGCGGCCAGCGAGCCGCCCCTGCTTCAATGGGCCGCTCGCCCGCACGAGAATCAGCGAGAACCCTGGAGTACTTGCTTCGGGGCGGGCCCTGAGATCCCCGGCTCACTTCGTAAGGCTGATAGGCAAGTGCGTGGGGTCGAGCAAAAGATCACCTTTTCGAAAGCCCTTCCATGTCAAACAGCATCCCCAAGCTGCGCCGGAGGCACTTCGGAAGTCGTCTGAGCGAGCATGGCACTAACTACCCATTTGGTTTTCTGGGACTGGAGAATCCTTCGCAGGACTTCGCGGAACAACTCCTCCGAGTCCACCGTCACCGCGCCCTTGCTCATCTGTACCTGATCACGAAGTTTCGAGCTTGCGATTTCTTCGTAGATATCCGAGTCCATCCCAAACCGGAGCGGATATATTGTTATCGGTTGCACGATGTAGAACAGGCCATAGGTGTAGTTATCCAACGCCGGGGCTACCAGATCGAAACGATGAATGAGGACCTCCCCCTTGCCGGATTCGAACTCCTTTCTGGAGCTGACCTCAGCAGTAACAAGGTTGCGCGTCTTTTTCCCCAGGAGTGACGCCTGTTCTCTCATCATGGCCACTGGGGGCAATAGCTCTGAGTGAGTTATGTCACTGGGCCACATGTCTTCCATTTCCTGGAACCTCCAATTCTTGGCTACAGCTTGAGTCTGAAGAATATGGGCAAATGGTCTGAAGCCATTGTCCTGTTTGGCAATCCGCTCTTCGTCACGAGCGACGTGCTTCCGTCCGTCTCAAGAATGGCCAGATCTTGGGAATCAAAACGGTCGAGTAAGGCCGGCCTGATCAAGACCTGGTCAAACATGTTCCAAAAGAACTCTACATGTTCCCCTCTGCGGTAATAGTAAGTGCCGGGGGGGCCGGGTGAAGCGTCGCCAAACAGACCCCACATGGGGTTGTAGAAGAACTGATAATCAATTTTCTGCACCCTCCGTGACCCCTCGGCAGCGATGGACCGGCTCATGACTCCGTGTAAGGCGTTTGCCCCCGCAACACCCGGTTCAAACGGGTTCATATTGAGATCACCCACCAAAACGGAATTCCGATGGCCAATCTTCTGCTCTGTTTCTTCGATGCTCCTCACAATCGCTGCGGCGTTCAGGGTTTGGCTCTCCTGCGTCGCATTGCGCTTGCTCGGGAGGTGGGCCACCGCCAAGATTAACGGAGTGAGTCCCGGCAAGATCAAATGACGTATGGTCAAGCCGGCTTCATTATATAACGGATGCAGGAATTTTCGTGAGAACCGACTGAACATCTTTATCTTGGTAGGCACCTCGTAGCAGGCATCGTGATAGTCCGCTGTTCCGTCGGGATTAAGCGTTTGCAGCATTGTAGCCGGTGGGATAGAGCACTCGGCCAACATGATGACGTCAACCTCATGCCGCAGGGCAAGATTAGCCACCATGGTTTGCAGAGGCTTTCCGTTCAGGTTCCAGAACAAGAACGAGGTCATTTGGTCTTACCACACAGGACGTGGGGCAAGCACAAGTGCGGCTGCCTTTGTGCATTGCCCCGCGATCCTTCGCTGAGCGTTACGCTCCCGTCAGTTCATAGCTCAGTCTGTCCTCGCCCAGATCGACCGTCTTGATCTTGATTCTCATTCCAGGCTTGATCGAGTCCTCGGACACAGATTTGTCGATTCTCCCGAACACCTTGGTCCCGCCTTCGAACTCAGCCACGCCGAGCACGTACGGCACGTCCTTCTCAAACCCCTTGGGAGCAAAAGCGGCCTTGGTATAGGTGAGCAAAGTGCCCTCGCCCGATATGGGAAACCAGTCCATCTTGTCGCTCAGACAATTACTGCAGTCGGCTCTGGGCGGGAAGAACTTAGCGCCGCACTCGGTGCAGACCGTTCCTCTGAGTTCGTTGTTTTTCAGGAACTCCAAAAACTTCTCCGTCTTCGTGGAGCCGGTAAAACTCACGATCCCGAACTGTTCGAATCCCATGGTGCACCTCCTCAGTCCACGCTGAATATGCTGACGTTGCCGTATATTCCGACACCGCCGATGTTATGGACCAGCCCGTTTTTCGGATCAGGGACCTGCATTTCACCCGCTTCTTTGCGGAGCTGTAGGACTATGGTGCGAACCTGCGAGCCTCCTGTCGCGCCGATGGGATGTCCCTTGGAAAGCAGACCGCCGTCAACGTTCACTGGGATCTTGCCTTCCTTGTACGTCTCTTTGTTGCGGATCAATTCCTTGCCCTGGCCGGGCTCCGCGAAGCCCAAATCTTCGTAGGCCATCATCTCAGCGATGGTAAAACAGTCATGCACCTCGGCCACGTCAATGTCCGACGGCTTGACCCCGGCCATTTCGTATGCCTGCTTCGCGGCGAGCTGTGCGCACTTCAGACCGCTGAAGGTGTCTCGGCCGGCCATATTGATCGGCGCGGTGGCCATGCCCAGCCCGATGACATTCACGGGCTTTGAAACGAGATCCTTGGCCTTTTCGGCAGAAGCGAGAATTACGCATGAGGATCCGTCGGCATTGGCACAGCAGTCGAACATCTTCAGCGGAGTGGCGATGTATTTGGGCTCAAGGATCTTCTCCAACGTCAGCGATTTGCGGAACACCGCCTTGTCGTTGATCTGACCGTAAGTCGAAGACTTGACGCGAATCAGTGCCAGATCTTCCTCGGTTGTGCCGTACTTCTCGAAATGGCCCCTTGCGTACATTGCGTAGTACGCGGGCATCATGGTTCCGAACGGCGCTTCCCACTGAATGTCTGCTCCGCGGCCCATTCTCTCTTGGGATTCCGCTGACGATATCTCGGACATCTTCTGGAATCCAAGAACCAGAACCACGTCATGCAGTCCCGAAGCTATGAGTGCATAAGCGGTCCTCAGGCCGCTGGAACTGGACGAGCACACGCTCTCCACATAGAAGGTTGGTTGAGGGTTCAGCCCCAGGTACTCGGCCATGAGCCCTGCGGGAGTTCGCTGTTTGTCATACTCGGGCGCTGAGCAGATTACGGTTGCGTCGATCTGGCCGGCCTTGAGCCCCGCGTCCTTCATGGCTTCGCGGTAGGCCTCGAAAGCCAGCTCCCTGATGGATCCCGGATATGACCGAACGAACTCGCTCTGCCCCACACCGATTACCGATACCTTTGCCATCTGGTCCTCCTTACACGGACGGATGCCGTCCAAAAAGCTGCCAAGTAAAATAACACAGCCTCCTTGCACTATCAACGCGCGTCGTGAGATGCGCGACGCGTCACGGACTTGATATATGCCTTTGTCTCTGGTAATCATTGGAGTCTGTTCACCGGGCTTCGGTCCGCTCATGATCAGCGAGATTTGCTTGATACGAATTCCATTCGGCGAGACGGAGGCGGGCTCATGGAAGTGAAAAGAATAGCCGTCATCGGCGCGGGGCTTATGGGATCGGGCATTGCCCAAGTGGCTGCCCAAAGCGGCATTGAAGTCAATCTGATGGATATCGCTCAGCAATTCGTGGACAAAGGGATCTCCAACATAGAGAAGAACCTTGAACGGATGAAGAGCAAAGGCAAGATCGACCCGTCCGAAGCCGAGGCCGTCCGGTCCCGCATCACCGGAATGCTCTCTATTGAACAGGCCGCCAAGACCGCGGACGTGATCATAGAAGCGGTCATAGAGAAGATGGACCTCAAGAAGGACGTCTGGCAACGTCTCGAAGAAGCTTCCCCCAGCGAAACGATCTTTGCCACGAACACTTCGGGTCTGAGCATAACCGAACTTGCCTCAATGACGCGTCGTCCCGGGAAGTTCATAGGCATGCACTTCTTCAATCCGGTGCCGGTAATGCAGCTTGTGGAGATAATACGCGGATATGCCACGTCCGACGATACGGTAGCGGTTATTAAGGACCTCACACGGCGAATGGGCAAGACCGGCATCGAAGTTCAGGAAGCCCCCGGCTTCGTTGTCAATCGGATTCTCGTGCCAATGATCACCGAGGCCATATTCGTGCTCCAGGAAGGACTTGCCACTCCCAAAGAGATCGACGACGGCATGAGGCTGGGCGCAAATCATCCCATGGGCCCGCTTGCTCTGGCCGACCTTGTGGGATTGGATACGCTGCTCAACGTTCAGCAGCACCTTTACGAGGAATTCGGCGATTCCAAGTACAGGCCGCCCGCGCTGCTCAAGAAGATGGTCCGTGCAGGCCGCCTCGGCCGCAAGACCGGCAAAGGCTTCTACGACTATAGCTGACTCTGTGGGCCAAACGAAAGAAACAACCTACAGTGCAGCCGGGCCGGGAGGAACCGGAACGGTGATCGCCATTGGCGACAGTTCACAGGGACAGTCATAACTTGCTGAAATCATGGCGGAGGAGAATATAATGCGAGAGGAAAGGTTCGGACTGACCGAAGAAGAAAAGATGCTCCAGGACATGGTGCGTCGTCTGACCAAAGAGAAGGTGGCGCCCGGCGCTGAAGAGCGCGACAAGAAGGGCGAATATGCCTACGACATGTTGGAACTTATGAAGGAAAACGGCCTCATGGGTGTGGACTTCCCCGAGGAATACGACGGCATGGCCGCCGGAGTGCTCGCTCATTGCATCGTTGTCGAGGAGCTTGCAAAGGGCGACGCGTCGGTTGCTTTGATACCTTCGTGTCAGGAACTGGGAAGCTTGCCCATCATCCTGGCAGGAAATCATGAGCAGAAGGACAAGTACCTCAGACCGCTGGCCACCGGCGAGAAGATCGCCGCGCTCGGGCTGACCGAGGCCAAAGGCGGTTCTGATGTCGCTGCTCTGAAAACCAGAGCGGTTCGCAAGGGTGACAAGTACATTCTCAACGGCTCAAAGATGTGGATAACCAACGGAGGCGTGGCAGACACGTACTCCGTCTATGCCGTAACAAATCCGGACGCGCCTCAACACAAGGCAGCCAGCGTGTTCATTGTGGAAAGGGAGTTCCCAGGATTCTCCGTGGGCAAGAAGGAAAGCAAGATGGGGATAAAATCCTCGGATACGCGGGAACTGATCTTCGACGACGTGGAAATTCCCGTGGAGAACCGCCTGGCCGAAGAGGGCGATGGATTCCACATCATGATGAAGACCCTCGACTTCAGCCGCCCGTCCGTGGCTGCACAGGCCCTCGGCATTGCTACGGGGGCATTTGAGTACGCCACGCAGTACGCCAAGGAGAGGATCGCGTTCGGAAAGCCCATCATCAAGCACCAGGGAATATCCTTCAAGCTGGCGGACATGGCTATGAAGATCGCCGCTGCCAGACAACTCCTTTATAAGACGTGCGATCTCTTGGACAGTTATGTGGCCAAAGACTTGTCCAGGGTTCCGCCTGAAATACTCCGTTACTCTTCCATGTCCAAGGCGTTTTGTTCGGATGTGGCAATGTGGACTACGGTCGAGGCGGTTCAGGTCCTCGGAGGGTTTGGGTACAGCAGCGAGTATCCTGTGGAGCGGATGATGCGCGACGCCAAGATCACTCAGATCTACGAAGGCGCCAACGAGATCCAGAGGATCGTAATATCTTCAACGCTTTGAGTGCAGGACCCTCATGGACGCAATCACCTACAAACCCATAGGCGTTATCCGTACGCCGTTCACGGACGTGGAAAACATGCCCGTGCAGCCGTCGGGCGGAACGGGCATCGCGGGTCGCGTTGAACTCAACCTGGAGCTTGCCGACGGTCTGAAGGACGTGGAGGGCTTTTCGCACCTGATGCTGATTTATCATTTTCACTTGTCTAAACCCTATTCTTTGCTGGTGAAGCCCTTTTTAGACGATACTGTCCGTGGGGTCTTTGCCACACGGGCGCCGATGAGGCCCAATCCCATCGGAGTGTCCGTGGTGAAATTGACCAAAATCGAGGGGTGCATTCTCCACGTGGAGAATGTGGATATCCTCGACGGAACACCGTTGCTGGATATCAAACCGTATGTCTCGGATTTCAACAACGTCCAGGACGAGCGCTCCGGATGGCTTACAGAGCGAACCAAAAAAGCTCGCATGCACAGATCGGACGGAAGATTCCGATGACCCGAAAAACTCGTCACACCCGATCCCCGGCGCGTGTCTAATTAGAATGCGGTTCGCAAATTTCCCTCTGAAAGGAATCATCAATGGCAACCCGGCACAAGACAAGCTGTGTATGTTGCGCTCAGAACTGCGGCCTTGAGGTCACGGTCGAGAACAACCGTATAGTTAAGGTCAATCCGGACAAAGACAACCCGCGCAGCCAGGGATACGTCTGCCGAAAGGGTTTGAAGGTTATCCATTACCAACACAATGCCGACCGGCTGAAACATCCTCTGAAAAGGGTGGGAGACGGCTTCCTGGAAGTGTCCTGGGATCAGGCCATCGACGAGATCGGCGGCAAACTGAGAGGCCTTGTGGACACTCACGGGCCCAAGTGCTTCGCATACATGGGCGGCGGAGGACAATCATGTCATTTTGAGGCCGCGTTCGGAGTCCGGTTGCTGCGCGGTCTTGGATCTCACTATCATTACAGCGCGCTTGCCCAGGAACTCACGGGGATGTTCTGGGTTCACGGCAGGGTTTTCGGCAGGCAGTACCTGCTTATGCTTCCGGATGAGCACCAGACGGACATGCTCGTGGCTATCGGCTGGAACGGGTGGATGAGCCACCAGATGGCCCAGGCAAGGCGCCGCCTCAAGCGCATTTCCGACGATCCTGACAAGCTTCTCGTGGTCATTGATCCGAGGCGCTCCGAGACTGCTGAGAAGGCCGACATTCACCTCCCGTTGCGGCCCGGTACTGACGCTTTGCTCCTGAAGGCCATCATCGCCATCCTCATTCAGGAAGGCCTGCACAAAAAAGACTACATGGAGAATCACACAAGCGGCTTGGAGCAAATCCTTCCCTGGTTTGCAGACTTCGACGCGCGCTCCGCAATCAAGGTCTGCGGACTCGACTACGACCAGATTCGCGACTTGTGCGGCCTTTTCGCGACCCGCAACTGGTCCTGTCACACGGACCTGGGCATACTCATGAACCGCCACAGCACCGTGACCTCTTATCTCGCGGTGATATTGCTTGCTATCTGCGGCCGCATAGGAGTCCGCGGGGGCAACGTGATCCCGGGTCACCTCATGCCCATGGGCGCGCATTCCGATGAGCGCGACAGCCGTACATGGAAGACTGTCGCCACCGGTTTCCCTGCAATTATGGGAACTTTTCCTCCCAACGTTATGCCCGAGGAGATCAATTCGGACAACCCCGATCGACTTAGAGCGGTACTGGTCAGCGGAGCAAACCCTCTAAGATCCTACGCGGATACGTCCGCGTATGAACAGGCTTTCGCCAAGCTGGATCTGCTCGTGACAATCGACATAGTCATGAGCGAGACCGCCGCGCTTTCTCACTATGTGCTGCCCGCAAAGTCCGCGTACGAGAAATGGGACGCGACCTTTTTTTCTTGGACATTTCCCGAAATCTATTTCCAGATGCGAAAGCCCGTGGTCCAACCCGATGGAGACCTCCGCGAGGAAAGCGAGATCATGACCGCGCTGGCGGACAAATTGGGCCTGGCGCCTGACATCCCTGAGTCGCTTTACGAAGCTGCCCGCGGAGACCGCATGAAGTACGGACTGGCGCTCATGCAGTACGCGCAATCGGAACCCCGTGCGATGAAGGTAATGCCTTACGTGGTGGGCAAGACTCTTGGGCCGGCGCTTGGGTCTCCCAACCTGGCCGCATTGTGGGGGCTTCTCCGGACTGCGCCGGCAAGCTTTCGCAAGGCAGCGGCAAGAGCGGGTTTTGATCCGGGGCCGATGATGGGCGAGCAGCTCTTTCAGGCAATCCTCGACAATCCCCAGGGAATGTGGATAGGTAAGAGCGACCCTGACAACCTGTTTGAGTACATCAGCACTGAAGACCGAAAGATAAACCTGTTCATCCCTGAACTGGCCACCTGGGTCGACGGTATCGACGCAGCCTCGGAAGACAAGGACCTGGCCCCGGATCCGAAGTATCCCCTGATCCTTTCTGTCGGACGCCATTTCGACTACAACGCCAACACCATCATGCGGGATCCGGCATGGAACGATTACCGAGATCATTCAAAGATACTGATGAACCCCGCAGACGCTGAATCTCTGGGCCTGGCCGACGGTCAGAGAGTCAAAGTCGTCACGGAGGCGGGAGAGGAAGAAACTACGCTTGAGATTACCGATGCAGCCCGGCAAGGAAACGTGGTAATACCCCACGGCTTCGGTCTGGTCTTCCAGGGGAAGAAGTACGGGGCAAACGCCAACCGCCTTTCCAAGAACACGCACAGGGACAAGTTGGCTGCGACGCCGTTGCACCGATATGTCCCGTGCAGAGTGGAGGGGTTGTAGAGTGCATGGCTGCAGTCTCGTTGTCCTTCAACTTGCCCCAAGGAGGCTGCCGTTGTAGAATGCCCGGCAAATAGGGTCTGTCCGAATATGAACCCTGTGATCGGCTGACGACCGAATTGTAGGGGCAGACCTGCATGTCTGCCCAAACGAGGGTTGCACATGGAAAAAGGGCGGACACATAGGTCCGCCCCTACCTGAGAACGACGACGTCATTTCGCGACAGACCAAAGTGCATGAAGCGAGATGCGAGATGAGCCAAAGCCGGGTGCCCGTAGCAACGATACTGAAGACTGCTCCAAAATTGTTGGAGCGGCCTGAATACGCCAAGAACATCGCCATGATCCAGGTGGACAAAGTCCTGCGGAACCTTTCCCACCGGGCAAACGACGGCACTGCCAATAGGATCAGGCAGTTCAGCATCAGGATTACCGACGTCTGCAATCTGAGATGCCACACCTGCGGTCAATGGGGAGACCACGGCTTTCTCAAGGATTGCTCGATTAAGGACCTGAGGAACCAGGAAGTCACTCCCGAGCGATACATCGAGCTGCTGCGCGACCTGAAGGCGAACGGGCATTCGCCTTCGGTGTACCTGTGGGGAGGAGAGCCCATGCTCTACAAGGGCTCCGTGGAGATCATCGAGGAAGCGGCGAGACTCGGCATGCCCCCGACCATAGCAACCAACGGAACAGGAGTCGCCGAAAATGCCGAACGGCTCGTTTCTGCGCCCATGTTCCTTATTCAGATCTCCATCGACGGTCCTGACGAGCCGACCCACAACTCCAGCCGGCCGGGGGCAAGTTCGGCAGTGAACAACTTTCGCACAATAAACGCCGCGGTTGACCGAATCGCGGGGCTGAAGAAGGAGAGAAAGCAGAAACTTCCTCTGCTGGTGAGCCTGACCACGATAAACAACCTCAATTATAAACGGTTGGTGGACATTTACGAGGGATTCCGAGACCGGATGGATGTGTGCGTCTTCTATCTGGCATGGTGGATTGACGAGGAATCCGCTGAGAAGCACACCAGGGATTTTGAGGAGCGATTCGGATTCAAGCCCGAAAAGCACTACGGATGGGTGGGCGACTGGACTCCGCCGGATTACGAGGTCCTTGCCGGCGAGCTGAAAAAGCTCAGCGAGAGGGCTGCGAAGCTCTCAGGGCCGGCAGTGATAATCATGCCTCCTCTGACCGAACCCAAGGACCTGAAAACCTACTATACGAATCACGAAGAGAGGTTCGGCTTTGACCGCTGCGTGTCCATATTCAGCGCGGTCGAGATCAACTCCAATGGCGACATGTCGCCATGCCGCGATTATCACGACTACGTGGTGGGCAACATCAAAGACAAGCTTGTCACCGAGCTGTGGAATTCCGACCCGTACCGCAAGTTCCGCCAGAGCATCGCGCAAAAGGGCCTGATGCCCGTGTGCACTCGCTGCTGCGGCCTGATGGGGTATTAGCACCCCAATTCGAGGGATTTTGTGCACCCGGCCGCAACCAAAGAGAAGAATTGATTACCAAGACGCCAAGAACACTAAGATTCTTTCTCTTCGTGTCTTTGTGTCGTGGCGTGCGGTTGCCGCCGGCCAATTGAAGTAGGGGCGACCGGCCGGTCGCCCCTATCGACGACGCGACGACAAGATGGACCCCGGAGCCATTTTGCGAGGGACTCTTGGCAAATGTCCCCCCAGGGACCTGGCCGCACCACCTGATTTCCGGCCACGGAAAAAGAGAAGCCGGGCACATGATAGGTGGCTTTGTGCCTCGGCTTCCCTGTCCCCCCATACTGTGCCCGGCGTTGTCGGCCGGCCGCCGTATCAGGCGTGCATCGCACTGCCGATTCCTCGGCGTTATCGCCTCTTGCCCGAATGAGTAGGGATGACGTCCGGTATGTGACAAAACTTTTCATAGCGGCTCTTTCAAACGGTTCCCGCTTATTCCGTGGGCCGCTCCCGGTAAAGGCCGGCCTCCACTGCCACGTCCATTCTGTTTTGGGTAAGGTTTCTTGACAGGCAGGGCGGTTTTGCATAGCCTGAAACATGCAGGCCGCAAGCGTTCACCGCGATCGGCAGGAGGGCGAGCATTCGGGTGTGCCCTAAACACGGCGGGTATGCGTGTTTCCGAAGAGGACGGCTCCTTCCCGGACTCTTGGACATGACCTTCGTTGGACTGCCATGTCGGCGTCCTTCTCCCAGTGGACGGTTTCGGTAGACTTTCACAAAGGCGGGTAGGGC
>DYLG01000103.1 GCA_020722215.1 Desulfomonile tiedjei | reverse complement strand
TTATCATACTGCGACAAGAAAATGAAGCACACTTGTCGTCATGTCATTAACCTAGCACTTAGGACCTGTCACAAACTAGAGTATGCACTCGGCTGCCGACCCGACGGTAGGGGCGGACCTGCGGAGAGTGTCTCAAAATTCTTCGATGGCATGAAAACGTGCTACGATTCCTACCATATGGGAGGTTTCTATCAACCATGCGTCGCGATGTCGCAAGGTTATGGTGGCGCGAATCTTGCCGTAGCACGCTTTCAACCGATTTTGGAATTTTGAGACAGTTTCTGCGCGTCTGCCCCAAAACCAGGCATGGAATGCCGAAGTGGGCGGACACATGGGTCCGCCTCTACCAAGTAATGCCAACGCTATTTTGGGACGGACACTTACGCAAGAAATAGCGCTCCGCTAGTTCCTCCATGTAATCACTGGATCTCCGATTCGCGGTTGAGTCATGAAAGTGTATGGAAATTGCCGCCCATTACGTATTCAGGGCGCCGGGTCATCGCGGTCAACGTCTGTCCGGCAATTGCCTGATCACCCGAGCAGGCTTATCCGCTACTTGCCCACCGGCAGAATGAGAAGCGGAACAACGTCCTTTGGCAGTTTCAGTACGGCGGCAACTTGGGCGTCGTTAAATGCGCCCACCGTGGCTGATTTCAGGGACAGGGCTACGGCTTGTAGGCACAGGTTCTGGTTGGCGTTTCCCGCCTCTATGAAGACGTAGTTCACTCCCCTCTGCTGGTATTTGCCCGTGGTCCGGCCGAAGACCCCGGCTATTACGACGATGACCGGAGCACGCGCAAGAAAAGAGTTGCCCGGCGCCGCGCTGGCAAGTTGCGATCTCCTGTCTTCATCCACAAGAGTCTTGAGTCTATTTCCGAACGGGTCGTACACGTACACTCCGGCGGGAAGATTCTCCACCGTGTCCTTGCCTGTTACCACGACCACCTCTAATGGGTAAAGTCCGCCCGCAGAGGGAGTGGATTTCCGCGTGGGGCCGGATATGGCGTCCATTGGGAGCACACCGTTAGTGGCCCAAAGAAGCTGGGATACTTGCTGCAAGGTTAGGGGTGCAGCCTGAAACATCCTCTGACTGCTTCGCTTGACAATGGCTTGCTCCACCGACACCGTTCCTTTGTAAACGGGAGCGGGGAGTTTAACGTCGCCCTCCGCTGAGGCAACGACCGGCGCCAGGGCTAATAGAGTGACCACTACGGTAAGAAAGAGCTTCCGTGCAAGTTCCATGGGAGGCCTCACATTCATTGGGGATTGGCAGTGACCTATAGCCTATTCGGCCGCGAAATTCAACTATCCGCGCGAGTCCTTCAGCGTATGGCCTGCGCGAGCCACTTTGACTCCAAGGCCTTCCGAACGGAGCGGGCTCTTTTCTTTTTGCCGCGATTGCTATATACAAAGGCACCTCCGGCATTTGTTCGGATACTTGTACAAGAGGAGTTAAGAAGAATGCAGAGGACTCTATCCATAATCAAACCTGACGGAGTGGGCAAGAAGCTTATCGGCGAAGTGATAAAAGTTTTTGAAAACAAGGGGTTCCGAATCGCCGCGATGAAAATGAAGAGACTCACCCGCACCGAAGCGGAAGGATTCTACTACGTTCACAAAGAGCGCCCGTTTTTCGGGGAACTCGTGGACTTCATGATCTCAGGTCCGGTGGTGCTCATGGTACTGGAACGGGAAGACGGCATAGCGGCCAACAGGGAAATCATGGGGGCTACGGATCCCGCCCAGGCCGCAGAAGGAACCATCCGAGCGAAATGGGCCGACAGCAAGCAGAACAACATCGTTCACGGTTCCGATTCTGAGGAAAGTGCCAGATTCGAGGTGGGCTACTTCTTCTCCGAGACGGAGATCTGCTGAAACCATGTGGCCCAGTGAATCACACGGTGGAGACAATTGCATGGTCGGCTCCCCGCTCGACCATCACCATGGAGATCCGCAGGACAAGACCCCAATCGAACCGTCGGTTACAAGAGTGAGAAGTTCGGACCGGCCTGTCATGACATCGAGGAAACAAGAACTACCCGATCTGTCCGGCATGACCATTGAGGAACTGGAAGCCCTCATGCTCGAGCGCGGCAAAGACCGCTACAGGGCCGCTCAGGTCATGAAATGGATTCATCAGGGTCTGAAAGATTCCTTCGATGACATGACCAATCTCTCCAAAGGATTACGCGGGGAACTTACCGAGACATGCCGCATTGGCTTCCCCCAAGTCCTTGAGGTCGCGCTCTCCGAGGACGGCACGAAGAAATACCTCCTTGGACTGGCCGATGGACAGGCCATTGAAGCGGTTCTGATACCTGCGGAAGATCATGACACACTGTGCGTGTCCACCCAGGTTGGGTGCGCGATGGGCTGCCTCATGTGCCGCACAGCCAAGATGGGTCTTCGGCGCAACCTGACTGCCGGTGAGATCGCGACGCAATTGTTGGCCATCCGGCGGCACGAAAAGGACAGCAAAATCACTAACGTGGTTTTCATGGGGATGGGAGAGCCTCTGGCCAACTATGCCAACACGGTTAAGGCCGCTGGAATCATGACCCATCCCAACGGGCCTCAGATCTCATGGAGGCGTCTCACTGTCTCCACATGCGGTCTTATTCCGGAAATCCGCAAACTGGGTCATGAAGTGCGTGTGAAGCTCGCAGTGAGTCTCAACGCGGTGACCGACGAGCAGCGAGATGTGATCATGCCTATCAATCGGAAATATCCTATAGGAGAACTTCTCGCTGCGCTCAGGGAATATCCTATTCCCAGGCGGTACAGAATCACTTTCGAGTACGTGCTGATTCGCGACTTCAACGACTCCGAAGCGGACGCAAGGCGCCTGATCCGTCTGCTCAACCCCATCAGGTCCAAGGTGAACCTGATACCGCTCAATGAAGGGGCAATGGAAGGGATGGAGGCCCCGCCGACGGACAGAATCGAACGATTTCAGCAAATTCTCCTGTCACGCTCTTTGATGGCCATGGTCCGCCGCTCCAGGGGGCGGGACATCCGCGCTGCCTGTGGGGAGTTGGCCGCCCGGAGAATCGAAGGCAAATGACCGGATCACTGGATCGTATCATGGCATCTATGTCCGATCCACGGATCTACCCTCACCGGCCCGGGTCGGTTCGGATGATGCAGACTCACATATCGGTGGTTTTCATTGCCGGCGATTTGGTCTACAAGATCAAGAAACCGCTCAATCTCGGCTTTCTTGATTTCACAACGCTTGAGAAGCGGAAATACTTCTGTGCCCAAGAGGTAAGACTAAATTCTCGCTTCTCCCATGGGGTATACCTGGGAGTTGTGCCCATCTGCGAAGACCCCGACGGCCTGAACCTGGAAGGGAAGGGCGTGGAGGTGGAAGCGGCAGTCCTCATGAAGCGACTTCCTGAAGATCGCTCGCTGCTGCGAATGCTTCAGGCGGATCAGGTCACCAATGACCTGCTGGATCGCATCGCCGATCGCATAGCCCATTTGCACTCGACTGCGCCGAAGGGCCCGCAGATCTCCATCTACGGGGCGCTGGAAGTTATCCGCCAGAATCTGAGAGAGAACTACGAACAGACCAAGCCATACGTGGGCCGGACCCTGGATGCCCAGTTGAGACAGCACGTTTACGATCTGTCACTGGAATTTCTTAACAGCAACAGGGAACTCTTCAGGAAACGAATGGACCATGGATTCATTCGAGACTGCCACGGCGACCTGCATTTGGACCATGTGATCATACTTGAGGATATCATCCTTGTCGATTGCATCGAGTTCAATGAACGTTTTCGGTACGGAGACACCGCTGCGGATCTCGGATTCCTGCTGATGGATTTGGAATTCCAGGGCTATCCGGCGTACTCCCGCCGGATTGCCCGGCACTACGCGGAGGCTTCGGCAGACAGTGACATCCTCCAATTGCTGAGTTTCTACAAATCCTACAGAGCGTTCGTTCGAGGGAAAGTACTCGGATTCGCATTGGATGAGCCGGAAGTGTCCCCCGAAGAGAAGCAGGCTGCCGCAGGGACCGCAGGGAATTATTTTTCCCTTTCCCGCGCGCTTCTGAGGCCTTCTCCTGCTCCAGCGCTGATCATCATGGCGGGTTTAACGGGAACCGGAAAGAGTTTCCTGGCTGAAAAGCTCGGCAAACGGCTCGGAATCGAGCCCCTAAGATCGGACGTGCTCCGAAAAAGGATTTTTGGTGTTCCCAGCCTGGAACATCGTCTTGACAAGTTCGGCGAGGGATTCTATAGGTCGAGTGCGACCGAACGGACCTACGATGCTCTCCTGGAATCCGCGCGGCGGTCGCTGACCAAGGGAGAATCGGTGGTCTTGGACGCGTCTTTCATACGGCGCAGAGATCGGATTCGTGCCATGGATCTGGCCCGGGAATGCGGAGCAACACTGAGGATATTGTATTGCACCGCTCCCGAATCCATGATTTTCTCGAGGCTCCGTCAAAGGATCAAAAGGGGGGATGATCCCTCGGATGGCCGGCCGGAGATTTACCGGGAACAAGAGAAGCGCTTCGAGCAACCGGAAGGGGATGAGTCGCAGTATTGCAGGCAATGGGACTCGACCACCGATCCAAATCCTGTGCTCCAATCGATCGTGAGAGAACTGATGACCGAAGAATAAGCTCGCGGCGCTTCCATTAATCCTTGACCGGGGACCAATGCGGCCGTCGGTTCCATATGTGCCAATTGCTGAAGGGATGAATCCTCGTTGACCAAGTCAGGAGCACAATTGCCATGATTCCCCGCAGTGTCATAGGATTTCTTGTTGTCGTCGTCCTTTCAGCGGGCTGTGTACCCCAGAAAAACACCCCGCCTGAAGAGGTGGAGGAGAAGTTCAAGATCCACTACAACGGGGGTGTAGCCTTTCTTGCCGAGGGAAAGCTTCCCCAGGCGTTCAAGGAGCTGGAGGAAGCCCAACGACTCAAGCCGAAAAGCGCCGATGTAGAACACGCCCTTGGCCTGGCCTACCAGGGCAGCCGGTTCTTCGACAGGGCAATAGATCAATACAAGAAAGCGCTGGAACTGGATCCCAAGCTCACCGAGGCCCGCAACAATCTTGGGACGGCCTATCTGGCAACTGAGCGGTATGACGAGGCAATCAAGGAATTCAAGGCATGTCTCCAGGATCCATCGTACAGCACCCCCGAAAAAGCTCAATTTAATTTGGGAATCGCTCACTTCCAAAAGGGTGACATCGTCCAGGCCATTCAGCATTATCAGAACGCCCTCGTTATCAAAGGCGATGACATAAGGGCTCTGTACAGTCTCGGGCTGTGTTGGGAAAAAAAGAAAGAACCCTTGAAGGCTCTCGACCTCTATGGCAAGGCCCTGGAAAAGGACCCGAGCTTGAAAGAGGCGTACCTTCGGATAGGAGTAATCCGGAGACAACTCAAGGAATATGCCAGAGCCATCAGAGCCTTCAACAACGTGCTTCGCATAGACGCGGACGACCTGCATGCACATTACTATCTGGGGATGGCCCTCGTTGAGAACGGCGAGGCCGCAAAGGGCTTGGAGAAACTGGAAATCGTGGCCAAGGCGGATCCCAAGGGACCTCTGGGCGACGAAGCGAGAAAGGAAATCCGCAAGATAAAGGCCGACAAATTCAAAGGAATTCCCAAGGTGGAAATGGATTGAGCTCACATCAAGAGGTGGGCTTCTCTCGGAGACGCATCTTAAGCGTACAGGATTCCGAAATCGTGTGGGAATTTTGCATAGAGGCAATGAAGACGCAGTCGTAACCATTGCGAAAAGGGGGATCGATGCCGAATATTCAAAGGGCCCTAATAAGCGTGACGGACAAGTCGGGAATTGGCGAACTCGGCCTGGCACTGGCCGGGTTTGGAGTTCATATTCTTTCAACGGGCGGAACTGCGAGGGCTCTTAGCCAGGCGGGGGTTCCCGTTACCGAGGTGTCGGACCATACGGGTTTTCCGGAAATGCTTGACGGCCGGGTCAAGACATTGCACCCGATGGTTCATGGGGGCATCTTGGGCATCCGGTCCCGGCCGGAACATGTGGCAGCCATGAACCAGTACGGCATCAAGCCCATAGACATGGTGGTGGTGAATCTTTACGCCTTTGAGAAGACCATTGAGAACCCGGACTGCTCATTGAGTGAAGCAATAGAGAATATCGACATAGGAGGCCCGACGCTCCTTAGGGCTGCTGCAAAGAACTACCAATTTGTCACGGTGCTTACCGACCCCGAGAATTATCCGGAGATCTTGGATGAGATGCGGCGGTCAAACGGGTCAGTTTCCGAGGCGACCAACTTTCGTCTGGCAAGAAAAGTCTTCAAACTGACAAGCGCGTATGACAGGGCAATCGCGCAATATATGGATCAATGCAAATGATAGCCGCTGCAGGTATTTCACCGGCAGCTTTCTGGAATTGCAATGGGTGACGTTCAGGTGGGAATCGTTATGGGCAGTGACTCGGATCTTCCGGTGATGCGCAAGGCCGCGGAGGTCTTGGAGCGATTCGGTGTCCGATACTTCCTGACCGTGGCTTCGGCACACAGGACTCCGGACAGGGTCGCCGCCATTGCCGGCAGGGCCGAAGCGGAGGGCTGGAAGCTCCTTATTGCCGGCGCAGGGATGGCGGCGCATCTGGCCGGTTTTCTCGCGGCACATACGGTGGTGCCGGTCATCGGGGTTCCCATGGACACCTCATCGCTCAATGGTCTGGATGCACTGCTCTCCACGGTTCAGATGCCGGGCGGAATCCCTGTTGCCGCTATGGGGCTGGGATCGGCCGGGGCAAAAAACGCCGGGCTGATGGCTGTCCAAATTCTCGGGGCTTTCGATCCCGCGCTGAGAGATAAGATCAGACAATACCGGGAAGAGGAGGCCCGGGCTGTGGAACACAAGGCAGCCCGGGTGGAAGGCTCTTCCTGATTCGAGATTCCGGCGCGCCTTGAACCGGCAGGACTCGGGGGACCTTTCCTTGAGGCAAAAGGCTCATCTGAAGCCATCGGCGACCAGGCGGTTGAAATCAACGATTGGCTTTCTTTATTCCCAGGGCGTCGGTGGCGATGATCATCTTCATGATGTTGGTAGCGCCTTCGAGGATCTTGTAGACTTTTCCGTCACGAAGAATCCTTGCTATCGGGTACTCGTTGGAATAGCCGTAAGCGCTGAGCACTTCCAGTCCGAGGTTGGGGACTTCGTCGGCTGCTCTGCATGCGTAGTACTTCGCGATGACGGTCTCTCGCATGTTGTTGAGCAACCCGCGGTCCTTTTGGATAGCGCATCGCCAGACTAGCGCTCGTGCAGCCTCCGTTTCTGCAACCATGCGCGCTATGACCTCCTGAACCATTTGGAATCTGGCGATCGGCTGGCCGAACTGGCTGCGCTCATTTGCGTATTTCACCGATTCGTCAATCGCTGCCTGGCACGTGCCTACTGCTCCTGCCGCGGCAGTGAGCCGCGTGCTGGCGAGTTCCTGCATGAGGAAACCGAACCCCCGGCCTTCTTCGCCAAGGAGGTTGCCCGCGGGGATTCTCACGTCCTCCATGATGATCTCGCCTGTGGGAGCAGCCCAGAGCCCCAGTTTGTCCTTTATCTCGATGGTGCTCACTCCGGGTGCGTGCATGTCCATGACAAACGCGCTCATTCCCTTGTGCTTGGCTTTCTTGTCCGTCATGGCAAAGACCACCGCCATGTCCGCCACAGGCGCCCAAGTGATCCACATCTTCCTGCCGTTTAGAACGTACTGCTCTCCGTCCCGCACTGCGGTGCTGGCCATACCCGCAGTGTCGGAACCGGCGTCGGGCTCGGTGATTCCGAAGCATCCCAAGAGCTTTGCGGACATCAGTTCCGGAATGTATTTTCTCTTGAGGTCCTCGCTGCCCCACTTGAGGATCGAGAGAGCGGTGCCCATGGTTTGCATGTTGAACGCCACACGCAAAGAGCCCGAGACTCTGCCTATTTCCTCGGTGACTATGGCGTGGGCCAGATAGCCCATGCCGTTGCCGCCGTATTCCTCGGGGACCGGACAGCCGAAAAGCCCGAGTTCGGCCATCTGATCGACCAGCTCCCTCTGGAAGCGATGGTTTTTCTCGTCCTCGTCAGCTTTCGGGAGGATCTCATTGTCGCCGAATTTTCTGACCATGTCCCGGAGCATCCTGTGCTCTTCGGTCAGCTCAACGTCGTATTCGTCACTCATTTGGTACACTCCTTGCCGAAGCAATTTCGCTTTGTGCAACACCCATGTACGGTATAGGTCTAACGGAATGGCCCCGGGGATTTCCAGCCCATAATCCCCAAGCATTGCGGTGCAGTCCGGATGATACCCGGAGCTACAGAGAGTTGCCGCTCTTGCCGCTTCTCATTCAGTTGAGAGGAGAAGCTGCGGGAACTCCGGCCTCCCGATGGAGAACGCGCAGGCACGCCCCTTTGCCGCAAGGTCTCCCCGGTTTTCCACATTTTCCCGAGGGGTTCCGCCGAGAGCGGACTTAACAGATAATTATCAAATAGGGAGGCAGGGCGTCAAGCACGGCGAACCCGCGCATCCGCCCATTCCCCGTTGAGGGGCAGGCTTTTCGTCCTGCCTCAGCCGCGCTGTTCACACCTTGGGGACAATTCAGAAGTTGGCGAATAGACTCGTCTGGCACTCGGACGCGGGCACGGGCTTGGCGGTTTCTCGGGGCGCGGGTGGAAGCTCTTCCGCTCGAAAACAACGACCTTCAACTACAGCGTCGAGCAATTTCGCCTGTTCGGGATAACCTTCGATTGTGACTTCCAGTACCCAAAGCAGTTCCAGCAGTTCCGTGGTGAATTGGCCGGTCCAGCGTTCCGGGCGGATTGCGTCAAGCGGTGAGGATTTCTTCCCGGCGCCTTTTTTCATACGGTACTTGAGCCACGACTGAACGACTCTCAGGCCCGAGACCTCGAACTCGAACACCTCGGCCTTGACTGGCCGGAATTGGCCGGCGCCGACCTGCAGAGTGAGGGTCGCTTCATCGTATTCAAACGACTGCGGGTAGCCGTCCGGATCACCGGGCACGGCCTTGACGCATCTGGCCGGCCCGCCGGGGATCTCCCCTCGCTTCCGGCCTTTCGGGACAAAGCGTTCCCCGTACGTGTGCAGCCAAAGGAGTCGGGCTCCGACGTTGCTTACCTTAGCGAATAGGGCCCGGTCCTTGGTAATCGGTACGCGCACTTCGCACGTCTCCAGTTCCTTCGCATATCGTGCGGTAAATGCTGGTTGAGCCAGCACGCCATACACGTAAGCGAGGAAATCTTCCGGTGTCACCTTGCGACGGTAGACCGCACCCAGCAGTTCCAATAGGCCGTTCAAGATGTTGGCTTCGGATGCCTCGGCGTCGAGGTAGAGAGGAACCGTGGCTTTGGCCCCGTAAGACCCGCGAAAATGGTCAAGATCGGGAATGAATGCTGCAGCCGTCACCGCCGGCCCGGCACCCAAGGCCTGTGAGAAAAGGCTTGTCAGATACAACTGCACTTCGCTGTGGGAACGCCACATATCAGGCCGAAGAAAGTCGCCGAGGCGATTGTCGGCTAGAATCCATTGCCGATCAAAAGAGCGGTAAGCATAACGTTTCATAGGCGGTACAGGCGCATCCGGCAAGAGGCGGGCAATCGGTTCTTGGCGCCGATCGCCTTGGAACAGAGCCGGATAAGATGAAGAGATTCGGCGGTCTCGCGTTTCCTTGAACAGCCGGGCCCTGTCGGCCGATTTGAGCAAGGCCCGCCATCGCTCATCGAGTGTTCTCCGGTCGGGGCTGATCGGCCAAGTCCGATGAAATTTCGCTCCCGAGTGCTGCCAAGGCATAAGATCGGTCAGAAGCGGCCAATCAAAGTAATGGCCCTTGCCTGCCGGTCTAAAGGCAGCTTTCCAGTCCGCGGGACAGTCTTGCCACTCCAGGGAATTGAAATCCGCTACCGCGTCAAGCGCTGCCAGTTTGGCGTCCCGCGAACCCTCGATGCGGCAGCATTGAGCCTTGGCGCGTTTGTCCCGAACCGCCCGGCCCGACCTCACTGCAATCGTGATGGCAACCGGAGTCCGGATGGCAAAGACGTTGTCGGTCTTGCGTGGGCCGCGGCCTTCGCCGCCAAGGTCAATGATCCATATTTCATCGCATACGCGGCGCATGTGCTCGCGCATTCCGCAGAACGCGTCTCCATCCAGGTAACTGGACGCGGTGATGAAACTCACTACGCCCGAACCTCCGGAAGTCTCATGCTCGAACACCTTCCAGAGCGCCCATCGCCAGAAATACACGTATAGATTGTAAAGGTTCTTCAAATGCACGCCGTGGCCTGCTTCGACGGCAGAATCACGAAAATCCCGGAAAATGGCATGAGCGCCCCTTTCATCATCCCCCCAGCGGACCCAGCCACCGGTACGGGCCTTGTTGTCGCGCTTGGCAGCTTCGTGTCGGTCATAGGGTGGATTGCCCAGACAGACAATAACAGGGACCCTGCTCTTGACCTTCAGCGCTTTGGCGTGTTGCTCGGCAATGGGCCGGAGAAATAGCGGGACCTGCGGCGACTTCGCGTGGGGGCTTTCCAGGGTGTCGGTCAGATAGATGTGCGAGCCCTCCGAAGGAAGCGTCGCACCGCGGTCACGTAGGGCACGGGTCACTCTGAGTTCGCTCACAGCATACGGGCCCACCATGAATTCGAAACCGTAGAGATTGGTTGCCAAAACGGAGGCCTGCCCAGGAACTGCTCCTGGGCCTTGATTTGCCTCGACCTTGCCCAGAGCGTGCTCTATGACTCCGAGCAGATAAGTACCGGTGCCTACCGCGGGATCAAGTGTGACGACCTCGGGATCGGCAAAACCTGCACGCTTTCCGAGGCGGTTGACCAGCAGGTCGTCGATCAGGCGGACCTGCGCGCGGACCACTTCCAAAGGCGTGTAATAGGCGCCGGCGTCCTTGCGCAACTTGGGGTCATAGACCGCCAGGAAGTCCTCGTAGAAGTAGAGCCATGGGTCCTCGGGGCTGGTCAGCGAAACGGGCGGAACGGCCCCGATGACACGGAGCAGCAGATCGACCGACGCGGACAGTTCGGCTCGAGCAGTGGGATCAGTAAGCACTTGCAGGGCACGGGAAAGGAGGCTATGCTGTGCCGCGAGCACGTCCTTGGCTTTGTCCAGCGTCAACGGGTCGGCTCCTTCGCTGCGGCTCAGCAGTAGAGCAAAGGTGACGGTCTGGGCATAGGCGTCCCCAAACTGCTCATCGGAGGCATCGGGAAAAAGGAGTTGCCGCCAGTCCTTCGCAAGCTGGACGAGCGGCGAGTTGGGATTCCGGATAGTGTCGCTGACGTCGTGGCGGAGCATCCCGCAGAGAGGGGCAAGCAATTCCGCGAATCCCCTCAGATCGACCTTGCCTCTACGGTCAAAGGGTATGATGGGCTGCCAGCAAAGGAAATCCCGCAACAAACGTTCGACTTCGTAAGCATCGCCGGGCTCGACCGCTTTCCTGCCGTCTGCCGCAATATCGCCTGTAAGGCAGACTATCTTATCCGCCAGTTTGCCGTACCTATAGAGTGCCCACTGGTTGCCGTCGCTATAGACCAGATTAGGGATGCACTGAAAGCGCTGCCATTGATCGCGGTTATGGTGGGTGAACCGACTGGGGTCCGCGCCGGTGCCGGGGGATTTGAGTTCAACGTAGCCTGCAAGCAACCCGTTGAGGTGAACCGCGTAGTCAGGTTTGCCGAGTCGTTCCGGTAAGTTGGTCTCCCCGGTGCAGACCGCGTTCCACCCCAAGGTGCGTGCCGCATCGTCCATGAAGGTCTCGAAGGGGCCGCGCAACTGGTCTTCCGCTTCGCCGGGCGTCAAGGCGGACATCTTGGTGCGAACGGTCTCAGCGAATCTGCATAAGGCTTCTTGAAAGGTCATGCCCTTGCTCATATCATAATTCGGGCCAAAATCGTCACGAAACCGTCGCAAGCTCGTCACCGCCAAGTACCTGGCGACCACCCGGATTTCAACACTCTTCTGCGCAGTTGTGGATAAGCTATTGACAACACGGAGGTAAAATTGGCCAATAGAAAGGGGACAGGCGTTGAAGTGTGACCCGCACCATGGTATTCTTGTTATTGCCTGGGCATTGTGACTTGAAAAGCCTGCGCCCTGGAATCACCTGTGACGGGGCCGGACAATCGGCGTGGGATGGGTTCCCTTCACTACCAAGATAGGGGGATGTGCTCGGTCCTTGGATTGAGTCGCGATGAGACAAGGCGTGCCCTGCCAATGGGATTGCGTCGTCACAACATCGATCCAACGGGTTGAACGAGCCCGGACCCAATTTCATAAGACCTGACCCGTGTTTTTCAAGGAGTTGCGCGGTGGGGCCGGCGGACGAGAGTCATTGCCGACGGTTCCAGGAACCATCCTGCGCACTTGAAGGAGTATGATTATGTCGGCGGGAAACGCTGATAGCCGTTCCTCTGAGCACCAGCTTCGCATGGCACAGGTCAGGCAACTCTATTTTCAGAGCCCAACCGGACATGTCGGGTCAGCATTCCTCGCCTTCATGCTCGTGCTCATTCTCCGGAACCACGTCTCACACATGGCCCTGCTTTCATGGTTGGCATCCTATGGGCTGATCCAGGTCTTTAGGCTGGGACTCGTTTGGGGATTCCGCAAGGCAGGACCGCCGGCGGACGAGCTGATCACCTGGGGGCGGCGCGCCGAATTGCTCACATTTGTTGCCGGACTCGCTTGGGGCGTTGTCCCTATCTTCCTGTTCCCCGCCGACTCCCAACTTCATCAAATGTTCTGACCCTCTTGATGACCGGGATGGCCTGCGCCATGACGGTTGTTTACGTCGCGAGTCTCCCTTCGTTGGCATCCGCGACGCTCGCAATGCTCTTGCCGCTTTCCGTCCGCTTCATCTACGAAACCGACCAGGTACACGTGGTTGTGGGGTTGGCATTACTCGGCCTCATCGCCGTGATACTGCGAACCGGCGCTTGGATGAACCGCGTCAACTCGGAATCGTTGCTCTTAAGGTTCGACAAGAACCAGTTGATCGAGTCCCTGAGCGAAGAAAAGCACAAGGTAACAGAGATAGAAAAGGGCGAGAAGGCCCTGAGGGCGAGCGAAGACCGTCTCCACAGGGTGCTTCGCGAGATGCCGGTTCTCATGCAGGCTCTGGACGAGCACGGTAATATCGTTGTCTGGAACAGAGAATGCGAACGGGTCACAGGCTACTCCGCAGAGGAAACTATCGGGAATCCCAGCATATTGGAGCAGATGTACCCGGACTGTGAGGGCCTTGGGTTAGCGAGAAAAACGGTTGGGGACTGTACCGATGGTTTCCGAGTTGCTGCTTGGCGCCAGAACCCCTGACGATCCGGACTACGAAGATTTGGCGAAAATCCACTCCGCAGGTGTGCGTGGCGCCGAACTTGTCCATGGGCTTCTCGCGTTCAGCAGAAAGGCGGAAACCAGACCTCAGCCGCTGGATCTGAACTGCAGGATCGAGCAAGTTACCAAAATGCTTCAAAGAACAATCCCCAAGATGATCGCGATCGAACTGCGGTTGGCTCGCGATCTCGCGGTTGTACAGGCTGATTCCAACCAGGTGGAACAAATTCTAATGAATCTGGCGGTCAACGCCCGGGATGCCATGCCCGACGGCGGGAAACTCACCATTGAAACGCGCAACGTGACATTGGACGAAGATTACAGCAGGAATCATCTGGGATCGCGTGCCGGACGACATGTGTTACTCTCCATTTCAGATACCGGCTATGGGATGGATAAGGAAACGCTTGCTCATATCTTTGAACCCTTTTTCACCACCAAGGAAACCGGCAGGGGGACGGGCCTGGGGCTGGCGACGGTCTA
>DYLG01000102.1 GCA_020722215.1 Desulfomonile tiedjei | reverse complement strand
AGTCTATAGAAGACGCGAAGTCAAAATGCAACACTTATTTTGGGACGGTCGCTTACTGGGAAGACCAGAT
Source organism: Desulfomonile tiedjei (assembly GCA_020722215.1). Lineage (GTDB taxonomy): Bacteria > Desulfobacterota > Desulfomonilia > Desulfomonilales > Desulfomonilaceae > DYLG01. The sequence goes on along the minus strand of DYLG01000102.1, from coordinate 13,778 downwards.
TTTTACCATACAGGAAGGTCGGGCGGACGAGTGGCACCGCGTTGAGGATACCAGCCTTGCGAGCCCTGAGGACATCGCGGAGACAGGAAAAGGACATCCCATATCGAGCCTCCGGCATCCGGTGAAGGCAGGTCGATCGTGGTACTGCCGCGGTGAATGGTCCAATTCCTTCACGCCATGAAATCAAGAGCGGAATGGCCTTGACCCCAACCCGACGCAGGGCCGGGCGGCCGGTGGCCGGCACAAACCGCATGTATGGAACGATTTCCCGGCCAAAATGCTAATGCTCATCACCGAACACAGAGAGGCAATCGCCAGCCTCCCCGCCCCTTCTTGACAACGACGGCTTCCGGCGCGCATCTTGGCAAAGCGTTTGCGACAGGCGGGATGCCTTGTAGGGCGCCTGGTGAACATCGGCGATATGGGCAACGCGGGCCGGTGAAGAGGACCGACCATGAGGAAGAAGACTCTCGATTCAAGATCGAATAGGGGCAGGAAGCCTTTCAAAGGGCCGGCCGGATCGCTGAATTGGGACGGCTTCATTCTCGGACTGAGGAAAACCACCAAGGAATTCATCGAAAATGTCCTTGAAAACATCATCGAGTCGATCGTAGTGGCCAATTTAGAGGGTCGGCTGGTGTATTTCAACACCTTCTCCGAGGAGATGTTCGGCTATGAAGCCCACGAAGTGCTCAATCGTCACATAGCGATACTCGGAGCCACTGAGCCGGATGTCCTCGGACACATCAGGCAAAACAGACCCTTCCATGGAGAAATTACCCTCAAGACCAAAGCCGGCGCCCGGTTTCCGGCCTATGTCCGTTGCGTTCCGATTACCGATGAGACCGATCAGCCGATTGCCATGGTCGGTGTGGCGAGAGATTTGACCCGTGAGAAGGAAAAGGAGAGAATCGATTGGGAGATGGCCCGGCTGCAAGCCTTTAATGAGAACCTCATCGCATCGCTTAATGACGGAATCCAGATGCTTAACTCTTCCGGCATAATTACCTTTGCCAACAGGCGGATGGAGGAACTTCTCGAAACAGGGCCCGGGGAACTGACAGGGGTCCACTATTCCGAGATTGTGTGCAAGGAAGCGCTGCCTCTCTTTCACGAGCTGATCGAGTCGAAAGGACGCAGGCCTGTTTCTTCATCGTTCGAGACACGATTCGTGACGCAATCCGGGAAGAAAATCCCCGTGCTTGTTGGCAGCTCCCCCTTTGTTCAAGACGACGACGTGCGCGGAATCCTTATTGCCGTGACCGACGTGTCTGAAATTCGGCGACTTAAGGAGGAACTGTTCCAGTCGGAGAAGATGTCGTTGATCGGTACTCTGGCCAGTGAAACGGCCCACGAGATGAACAACCCGCTGGCAGGGCTTATTATGGCTGTTCAAATGCTGATCGAAGACGTTCAAAAAGGGAATATTCAGCCGGAAGTATTCCTTCGAGAATTGCGCGAAATCGAGAGCGATGCCCGGAGGTGCAGGAGCATCGTAAAGAAATTATTGGAATTCTCCCGTCAGGTTCCGGAAGACAGAATACCGCTGGATATGAACCATGTTGCTGAAGAAGCCATGCAGCTCGTGCAGCGACAAGCCGAGCTTGATGCCATATGGTTCACCAAATCGTATGCCGATAATCTCCCATTGGTCTTCGGCAATTCCAACGAACTCCAGCAAGTGATCATGAACCTCATCAAGAATGCTCGCGACGCGATGCCGAACGGAGGCAACATAACTATACAAACGGATCTCTTGAGCAAAGGCGACGAAAAGTGGATTTCGTTGACAGTGGCTGATACCGGCCACGGGATTTCACCTCAGATTGCCGATCGCGTCTTTGAATCCTTCTTCACTACGAAAAAGAAAGGGAAAGGAACCGGGTTGGGGCTCGCGGTCAGCAGGAGAATCGTAAAGGAACACGGGGGAAGCATCGCATTCACGAACAATTATCCCTGTGGCGCTGTATTTCAAGTGATACTGCCCGCGGCACAAGAGATTGCTTTAGGAGCGCCTCATGGATGAACCCATGCGAATTCTCGTGGTAGATGATGAAGACTCGGTGAGAAAACGATGCGTCCGTCTGCTTGCGCGGCAGGGGTACGAAGTCATAGGTGCTGCGGACGGCATGGCTGCTCTGGACATCATTCGTGCAACTCCCTGTGACGTGGTGCTGGCGGATATCCGCATGCCCGGCATGGATGGTATTGAATTACTCAAGAGGATTAAGGAATTCGATGCTTCCGCCGAGGTCATCGTCATGACGGGTTACGCAACGGTGGAAACCGCAGTGAAGGCCATGAAATCGGGAGCGTACGACTATCTCACAAAGCCTTTTGAAGTGGATGAATTACTCCATGTGGTGAAGAACGTCGCGGAAAAGAAACAACTCCAGCGAGAAGTGGAAGAACTGAAAGGCCTCTTGCGGGACCAGTCGGGTGGACCGTTTCTTGTGGGAAGCTCGCCCGTCATGAATGAGGTGTACCGGTTCATCGAAAAAGTTGCGCCGGTCGGCTGCAATATCCTCTTGATGGGTGAAAGCGGGACCGGAAAAGAGCTTGTGGCAAAAAGCATCCATGCACGAAGCCCCCGTAAAGACAACGCGTTCGTGGTGGCCGATTGCGCTGCCCTCTCCGGCCCTCTATTGGAAAGCGAGTTGTTCGGACATGTCAAGGGGGCTTTCACCGGGGCTTATACCGATCGAAAGGGGTACTTTCAGACTGCGGACAAGGGGACCATCTTCCTCGATGAAATTGGGGAATTGCCCTTGGATCTTCAAGGGGTACTCCTGCGGGCAGTGGAGGACAACGTCATTTACAAGATCGGTTCAAGTAAGCAACTTCACGTGGATGTTCGGATAATTGCCGCCACAAACAGAAACCTGGAGGAATCGGTCAAGAGGAAGGCGTTTCGAGAAGATCTCTTCTATCGGCTCAATGTGGTAAGCCTCCGGGTGCCTCCATTACGAGAAAGACTCCAGGACCTGCCTCTGCTTCTCCAGCACTTCATCAATCGGTACGCCGCGCAATTGGGCATAGCCAAGACCCCGAGAATTGACGATGGACTGATTCAATCCCTTGTTCGGTATCATTGGCCGGGGAATGTTCGGGAACTGGAAAATGCGGTGCAGAGAGCCCTGGTTCTGGCGGAAGACGGTCGAATATCGCTCCAACACCTCATTCCCGTGCAAGACCTGTCCCAACCGGACAACCGCAGCACATCCATGCCGCAATCAGGAAGTTTCCAAGAAATGCGAAACCAGGTGGTGCAGGATTTCACGTACGGGTACGTGCAAGAATGCCTGCGCCGGTGCCGCGGGAATGTGACCCAGGCCGCAAAAGCTTTGGGCTTGAGGCGCACGTCGTTGCAGCGTCTCTTGAGGAAGATCGGCTTGAGCGCCGATGGATTTCGGTGAGACATGCCTCCCTGCTGCGGCAGGCCTCTTTGTGGATGAAGGTCAAATATCTTGCATCATATCAACGGCTAACTTGATTTACATGCCTCACTAATGAGGCAGTTCTTGCAATCCCCGCTCCAGCCTCCCATGCTTGTACCTAATTTGATTCGGCTTTTCTTATGCACCTCATTGGCATATTTCTTGCCCCATAGTACGAGTCAAACGAGTTTAACGACAACCGGTAAATTCCTCAGAAGGAGACCTCGATGCAGCTTCCGAGGTTTGATCTCAAGAGACCTTCCTCTTTTCACGAAGCCGTGCGTCTGTTGGTCGAGTACGGAAACGCCGCTAAGATTTCAGCGGGCGGAACCGATCTGTTGCCGAGGATGAAATATCGAATTGCAGCTCCTGCAACGGTGATCAGCCTGAAGCGCATTCCTGTCAGTGAGCCGTTTCAGGATTCCGAAGGCAATCTGCATGTGCACGCGTTAGTCCGTCTCTCCGACGCAGCGTCATCGAACCTCGTCCGCACAAATGCGCCGGCGCTTGCCGATGCGGCTCTTGCCGTGGGATCGGAGCAGATTCGGAACATGGGGACCCTGGGAGGAAATGTGTGCCTGGAACCTCGTTGCCATTACTACAACCAAAGCCATGCGTATCAGTTCATGGACCCCTGTTTCAAGAGAGGAGGAAATCTCTGCTATCTAGTGCCCAAAGGGAATAGATGCTGGGCCTTGGCCTGCTCGGATACCGTTCCGGCTTTGATTGGCCTCAGAGCCGCAGCGGTGGTTCAAAGTGGCGACAGGGAATATACAATCCCTGTAGAGGAGCTGTTTACCGGCGATCCGGTTCGACCTCTTTGTCTGGGTGAGACGGATTTGATAACCGACATCGTCGTGCCGGCGGCCAGGCCACGAACCGCCGTGGTATTCCGAAAGCTGAGTCCTCGGGGAGGGATTGATTTTGCCACGGTGAATTGTGCGGTAATGCTCAAACTGTCGGAAGACCGAGAAGCCTGTGAAGATGCTATCATTGCTATCGGCGCTGTGTCGGGCAAACCCATGAGGGCGGGGCAGGCGGAAAAAAACTTGCTGGGCCGGAAGATAGCCCCCGACGTCATTCACGAAGCAGCCGGTCGGACCGCCTCGGAAATACGTCCGTCGATGCGCTGTGATTGTTCCATTTCCTATTTGAGGAAATGCATCGAATCCTTGACGCAGGCGGCATTGGAAACCGCGTACCAGCGTGCCTCATCGGGCGATGGCGTTAAGCCGGATTGATTGGAGACCCCATGAAGATACTTGTCGAATTGTCCGTTAACGGTGAGCGATTTGAAATAGCTACGAATCCCCATGCCACCCTGCTTGAGGTTCTGAGAAATCAACTGGGGCTGACCGGCGCCAAAGAAGCGTGCGGCACCGGTGAATGCGGTTCGTGCACGGTTCTGGCCGACGGCAGGCCGATCCTCGCCTGTCTGGCACTGGCAGCGGATTACCAGGATTGCGAGATCACCACCATAGAAGGTCTGCAAGCCGGTTCCACCCTAACGCCGGTGCAAGAGTCGTTTCTCGAAAAAGGCGCGGTTCAATGCGGTTTTTGCACGCCCGGAATGGTGCTCTCGGCTACCGCTCTTCTCAAGAAGAACCCTGCGCCCACGCTGGATCAAATAAGAAAAGCCCTTGAAGGAAACCTCTGCCGTTGCACCGGATACAACAAGATTCTTGAAGCTGTTCGCGCAGCGGGTGAGAAGATGTCGCAAGAGGCGAGCGGGAGCAGCGGACAATGAGCGAACTGGATTACGTGGGCAAACCCGTCCTAAGAAAAGACGGTCCGGAAAAGGTTACCGGCCGGGCCCTATATACGGTGGATATGCGTCTGCCGGGAACACTTGTCGGCCGTATCCTCCGAAGTCCGCACACTCATGCTCGGATTGTAAACATCGATGCCTCAAGGGCCGAGCGTGCCCCCGGGGTGAAGGCGGTGGTAACGCACAAGGACAGCCTTGGCGTCAAACACGGTTTCGTGGAAACCCGACGATATCCGGCCGATCAAAACTGTCTCGCAGAGGACAAGGTCCGGTTCGTCGGAGAAGAGATAGCAGCGGTGGCTGCTGTGGATGAATACGCGGCAGAAGAGGCCCTGGAACTCATTCATGTGGAATACGAGCCTTTGCGGGCGGTGTTCGACCCGGAGGAGGCAATGGAGCGCGACGCTCCGGAGATCCATCCATCGCACCCCAAGGTTCGTGAACCGTTCCGGAACATCGCCGGCAAGACCGAATCGTCCTGGGGTGACGTAGAGAAAGGTTTTGACGATTCGTACCTGGTCTTGGAAAACCGTTTTGACAGCCACCTCCGCACCCACGGATATCTGGAGCCCCAGGCAACCCTGGCAAGCTTTGAACCTGCAGGGAAGCTCAATGTCTGGACCTCTTCCCAGGGCCCTTTCATCAAGAGGTCAAAGCTGGCCAAGACACTCGGTTTGCCAATGTCCGCAGTACGCATCCATAAGGCATATGTGGGAGGAGCATTCGGGGGGAAAATCGATCTGTTCGGACACGAATACTGTGCGTCGTTACTCTCCATGAAAGCGGGCAGGCCCGTAAAAATCGTGGCAACCAGGGAAGAGGTGTTCACGGCTTATCGCCATGGGCAGCCGCTTATAGTACATGTCAAGACGGGGGTGAAAAAGGACGGAACTCTCGTCGCACAAAGGTTTCGGGTAATCAATAACTGCGGCGCATACAGGGGAAGCGGAGTTGTCGTCATCTTCCTGGCCTGGGGTTTTGCGATGCTGCCGTATCGCATCCCGAACCTCGAGTACGAAGGCTACGCCGTTTATACAAACAATCCGGTCAGGGCACCCCAAAGGGGACACGGAGCGCCGCAAATGAGGTTCGCGGTCGAATCTCAACTTGACATGATCGCGGAACAGTTGGGAATCGATCCCATTGAGATCAGATTGAAGAACGCCCGGCAGCCGGGAGAAGAACTCCCCAATGGCGACAATGTGCACAACTGCGGGCTTGCCGATTGTATCAGGAAGGCTGCCGAACACACCGAGTTCAAGCAGAAGTACGGAAAATCACGACAGACTCCCGAATCCGCCGGACGCTATAGACGCGGAATAGGAATCGGCGTAAGCTCGTATTTCGGGGGCTCGCTGATTTATCCCAACAGCTCGTCGGTCGTAGTCAAAATGAACGATGACGGAACCGCCATCCTGTTGACCGGGGCTATGGACATCGGCCAGGGTGCGGAAACTATCCTCACCCAAATAGTAGCTGAAGAGATCAAAGTGCCGGTCGAGGAAATCCAGGTCATAGCAGCCGACACGGAAAGCACTCCCATTGATATCGGTTCCTGGATCAGCGGCAATGCTTATGTTTCGGGGAACGCGGCCAGGGTCGCGGGGGCCGAAGTGAGAGCCAAACTTATCGAGATCGCGGCTGACGAGATGGAAGCTCGTCAGGAAGACATAGTCCTGGAGAACAAGACCGCGTACGTGAAAGGCTCTCCTGATCGAAGGATACCGTACTCGGAACTGGTGGCGGCAAGCGTAAGGAAACGCAGGGGAGACTCCATCATCGGCAACGGCCACTGGCGCACCATGAGAGACGAGCCGCACCACCCCAGTCTGGCGACTACCAAAGGACGCTGGAGTGAGAACTATGCGTTTGATGCCCAGGTCGCGGAGGTAGAAGTGGATACGGAGACAGGCAAGGCCAGGCTGCTCCGGGCGGTTACCGCACACGATTGCGGCTTCCCTATCAATCCGCTTCTGGTTGAGGGGCAAGTGGACGGCCAGGTGTCCATGGCCTTGGGGCACGCCTTTCTGGAAGAGGTCCTGATGAAGGACGGAAGGACGCTCAACCCCAACTGGCTGGAATACAAGATGCCCTCCATTCACAATATGGCCGTGTCTGAACACCTTGACGTGGTAACGGAATCGTATGAAGTGGGCCGACCGTACAGGACAAAAGAAGTTGGGGAAGGCTATGTTTCGGCTATTCTCGCTGCGATAGCCAACGCGGTTTACGACGCCGTAGGAGTCCGCCTGTTCTCGACTCCCTTTTCACCGGAGAAGATCCTCCAGGCACTGGGGAAACTCAAATGATTCATTAAGATGGAGAGTTGCCGAGCGGCTTGGAACGCATGGAAAGGCTCAAGCCGATCATATAAATCTATTGGGCGCTTGGCCGTCCTCAACTCTGGGGACAGAGTCATTACCAACACCCTTGCTCTTGGAAGAAACGCAGATGGAAACCGTGCTCTACTGGCAGAAGGAAATCGAGACGCTCCCGCGCGAAAAACTGGAGGAGCTGCAGTTGCAACGCTTTCGGGCTCAAATGCGCTACGTATACGAACGCAGCCCGTTTTACCGCAGAAAATTCGATGCCGCAGGGATCAAACCTGATGATGTGCGCACTCTCGATGACATCCGGCATGTTCCTTTTACGGAAAAGGACGAATTGCGGCAAAGTCAGGCCGAACACCCACCGTGGGGTGACTTTCTTTGCGTGCCGCCCGAAGACGGGGTACGGGTGTTTCAGACTTCCGGAACCACCGGGATTCCGGTCAAGGTCTTGGTGAATCACAAAGATTGGACAGTGCACTTTTATCATCAGTTCATGCATTTCATGTACGGATATGGGCTTACCAGGAAGGACGTGCTTTTCGTCCCGTTCCATTTCGGTTTACACATTGCCTGGTGGGGGTTTTCTACGGCCCTGGGACAGGAAGGAGTGATGATTGTCCCGGGCGGAGGCCAATCTTCACAGGACAGGGTGAGAAATATTTTCGAATGGGGCGCAACCGCAGTATGCGGCACACCCACTTACATGGTCCACCTTGGCCAAACTGCCAAGAAGATGGGCACCCCTCTCACGGAGTCAAAGGTTAGAACCGTGGTGACCGCAGGTGAACCGGGAGCGGCTGTGGCTTCCACCAAGAAGACGATTGAAGAACTTTGGAGAGCAAAGTGCTACGATGACATAGGCTCAACGGAGATCACCAATTTCGGATTTGAATGCACTTGCCAGAAGGGAACTCACGTCATAGAGTCCATGTTCTACGCTGAATGCCTGGACATGGAAACCCTCAAGCCGGTGCAAGAGGGTGAAGTGGGAGAACTGGTGCTGTCCAATCTTTGCACGGAAAGCATGCCGCTCTTGCGATATAGAATTATGGATCTTGTACGCTTCAACAAGCAAACGTGCGGTTGCGGAAGAACATTCCTCAGACTCGACGGCGGGGTAATTGGTCGCGCGGACGATATGTTTCAGTTTGCCGGAGTGAACATCTTTCCGTCGGCAATAGAAAACCTGGTTCGGGAAATACAAGAGCTGTCCACTGAATATCAACTGGTTGTGCCTTCCATGGGGTCCGGAAAGCGGCTTAAGATTCGCGTCGAGCCGAGTGATCCCGCCATGGCAAAAGACCGGATCGACCTTGCCGCTAAGAGACTGATTGAAACGGTCAAGTTCCGCATTTCGGTAACTCCTGATGTGGAAGTGGTTCAAGCGGGAGAACTTCCACGCTTTGAGGGCAAAGCCAGGCGGGTGATCCGCGAGGATTGACGTTCAAGGAGAGACGGGTGGGGAAGGTTCGGACGAACGCGTCAAATCCTTCCGTACACGCTCATCATAGGCCCCGGTAACAAAATGCACACGGAAGGAAAATCTGTGCGTCCGTCCGTAAGCCTACAACACCAACCAAGGAGGCGAACATGAAACACACGTGGGGCGGAATGGTCGTAGCGCTGGTCCTGTGTCTGGCGGCATGCCTTACTGCATTACCCATCCATGCAGCCGATGTGCCGGACAAGATCCTTATCGGCGTTACTGTTTCCCAGTCGGGTCACTTTTCTTCGGAGGTGGGGCCGTTCAAACGCCTTTTGGAAGCGTGGGCCGACATCGTGAACGCTCAGGGAGGTATCAAACTTAGCAAGTACGGAAAAAGCCTGCCGGTCAAGTTTATCATCTACGATGACAAGAGCGATCAGGCTACGGTGAAGAAGTACTACGAACGGCTTGCAACGGTAGATAAGGTTCATCTCATGCTTGGACCATACAGCAGTCCGTTGACCATTGCGGCGAGCACGGCGAGCGAGAACCATAAGATACCGTTTGTGGCGATTTGTGCCAATTCATCCAAGATCTACGACCGGGGGTTCAAGTGGCTGGTTGGAGTGATCGATCTGGGGCCTCGATATACGTATCGTTACTGGGAGATGATCAAGGCGGAAGGAAAAGCCAAGAGCGTTTCGTTCGTAGTTGAAGACACCCTCCATCCTCTGGATGTGTTCAAGGGGTCCAAGCAATTGGCGGAACAAGCCGGATTGAAAGTACTGTCTGAAGACATCATACCTGCAGACACCAAGGATTTCACGCCCGTAATTACCAAACTCAAGACCGGTAATCCCGACATAGTGTACGTATCATCGAATATTCCCTTTGCCATCAACTTCATGAAGCAAGCCAAGGAGATGAAGCTCAACCCCAAAGAGTATCATTGCATTCACCACAGCGGAGTATTTCGTGAGCCATTGGGCAAGGACGCTGAGTACGTGGTCGGCCAGTCCTACTGGGTTGAAGGCATGAAGCTGGGCGACCCGAAGTTGATTGCCGACGTCCTGAAGAAGGCCGACGTCTCGGAACCGATGTATCCCTGGTCACCGGCATACGTGGCGGCGTTTCAGATTATTCGTGCCGCGCTTGAGCAAGCCGGCGCCCTGGAAAACGAAGCCGTGATGAAGGCATTGAAAGCCTTGAAGCTCGATACGGTTCTTGGGAAAGCGGAATTCCACGAAACCGGATATGGAACCATCAACACGTATCCGTCTCAGATCCAGGAAGGGAAATATGTAGTGATATGGCCCGGCGCCGTTTCTACCGGCAAGCATGTATACCCGCGGCCGGAATGGAAGTAGCAGAGACCTGATACCAATGCGTGCCGAACTCAGAATAAAGGCGGCACTATGCCCGTACGGGCTGTGCCGTCTTTAGCTGAGGCAAGACTATTCATTGAAAAGCTAGGAGCCTGTTGCGAAACCTGCTCAGTGCAGAGATCGTGCCACGCGGGTAGCCCGGACGCTACTGCGTCCGGCTTCCGAAGGAACATGAGGTCTGAGGCGACAATCGAGTTGCTTCGGCAAATTGGCTCTGACACATGGTCCTGGACAACATGCCTCCTGCCGCTTCGCGGCCTGGACGTATAACGTCCGGGCTACCCGGACCTCTTTGATTGCCGGCCTGCCGCGATTGGAGCATCTTCAGCGGTTGCGAGACACCTTCCTAAGAGTGTGAAAGACGAACGATGTCTTCAGACATCATACAACTTCTCGTCGGAGGCATTTTGCTGGGCGGCATATACGGATTGGCCGCGTTCGGTTTGTCGGTGAGTTTCGGCGTTCTGAACGTGCTCAATCTTGCCCACGGCGAATTCCTCATGATCGGATCATTGGCCGGGTACGCGGCATTCGTGCATTTGAATATGAACCCGTTTGTCTCCGCGGTGCTCGTCATACCGTTATTCGTCATGATCGGCGTGGGATTCTACCTTCTACTAATTCGGCCCGTAACGGACAAGCCTCTTCACGAACTCCTTGTGGCTTCGATTCTCATCACATTGGGAGCGTCTTTGGCAATTGAGGACCTGACGTCGTTCTTCTGGAAACGTCCTGTCACGGGAATTGATTACACGTTGGCTCCTCTCCAGGTTGGGGAGGTTGTTATCTCTTCCTTGCGGCTGCTGGTGTTGCTGTTCATTTGTATCCTTGCAATCGTGCTCCAAGTGTATTTGAAGAAAACCTTTGTAGGCCGAGCCATACGGGCCATCACCCAGTCTCGGGAAGGAGCTAAGATTGTGGGGGTCCCCATATCGCGCATCTCTGCCCTCACCTTTGGCCTCGGCGTCGCTCTGGCAGCCTCTGCAGGAATCTTCTACGTGACCCTCTTCACGGTGACACCCGTCATAGGAATTCCCCTCACTGTGAAGTACCTCTGCGTGGTGGTCCTCGGCGGCCTGGGGAGTCTGGTAGGGTCTGTCGTCGGAGGCCTGATACTCGGGCTGGCCGAAGCGTTTACCGCATATTACTTGGGAACCGAATGGTCTCCGTGCATCGCGTTCGTCTTGCTGATTGCGATCCTCATTATCAGACCGTCCGGACTTTTTGGAGTGCGGGAATGAACACCGGATCACGTACAGTGCTTCCGCCGATTGCAGTATTATGCGTTGCGGGCATTCTTTGCGCATTGCCCCGGTTCGTGGGGTCCTACGTGTTGGTGTGGATTTTTCTCCTGGCGGTTTACCTCACCCTGGCGGCCAGTTACGATATCGTGGGCGGTTACATGGGATACATGAACCTTGGGCACTCCACGTTTTTCGGCTTGGGTGCGTACGCGACCGCAATCACTCTCAATATGGGATATCCTCTCGGCATGGCGCTCATAGCGGGTGTCGCGATATCGGCTGTATTCGCAGGGTTGGTGAGCTATCCGCTCTTTCGACTACGAGGGGCATACTTTGCCCTGGGCACCTTCGGATTGATCAGTCTCATGGAGGTCCTTAGCAACAATCTCCGTGGTTTGACCGGCGGATCCGGCGGTATCTCTACTCCCACGGGGGACCATAGTCTGGAATCATATTATCTGGCAGTGATAACGGCAATTGCCACGCTTGTCATGAGCTACCTTTTGGCGCGGTCCACGTTCGGCCTTGCTCTCTTCGCCATCCGGGAGGACGAGGAGGTGGCTCGGGCCTTCGGCACCCCTACGGCTCTGTACAAATCGCTTGCCCTGGTTATTGCTTCCATACCCGCAAGCCTTATCGGCGGCATCTACGTTTGGAACGTGACCTATATCAGCCCGCCGGCCGTATTCGGGCTTGAAATCGCTTTGAGTCCCGTTGTGATGGCTATGCTCGGGGGCACTGGGACATTGATGGGACCCTTTATCGGGGCTATTTCCCTCACGTCCGTCCAGGAAATCCTTTGGACGAAGCTCCCTTATTTTCACCTGACCACCTACGGGGTCATGATGGTTCTCATAGGACTGTTTATGCCTGGAGGTTTGGTAAGATCCAGGTGGCTCAAGCCACTGATAGACCGTGTGGGTCTCGGAGAGAAAACGCATTACGCGAATGTTTCCTGAAACCGTTTGGTTGGGTCGGGAGAGTGCATGAGCACCGTACTTGAATGTCAGGGCATATACCGCTTTTTCGGCGGGTTGCAGGCTCTCCAAGCAATCGATTTCAGCGTTGAACAAGGCGACATCGTTGGGGTCATCGGCCCCAACGGAGCCGGCAAGACCACGCTGTTCAACGTAATCTCCGGCGCCATAAGACCTTCTTCAGGCCGCGTGATTTTCCAAGGTCGGAGGATTTCAGGCTACGGCCCTCATCGCATTTGCACGTGGGGAATAGCAAGAACCTACCAGTTGGTACGACCCTTTGCCTCGCTGACCGCTCTGGAAAATGTACTCATGGGTGTATGCTTTGGCCGCTCCCGGCACCCTCCGCGCAAAGAACGAGCGCACCTGGCAATGGCCGAGCTGGAGTTCGTTGGGCTCGGGGACAAGGCCCATGAACCTGCCGAAGATCTTACCTTGGTCCAGAAAAAGAGCTTGGAAATCGCGCGGGCCATGGCAACAGAGCCCAAGATCCTGTTGCTCGATGAGGTGGTCTCAGGATTGACCCCAACCGAGACCGCAACCTTGATAGACAAAATACGAGAGATCCAGGCCAGAGGCATCACGGTGATCATGATCGAGCATGTATTGAAAGTGGTCATGGAACTCTGCAAGAGCGTGATGGTACTCCACTACGGGTTGAAAATAGCTGAGGGGTCTCCGTCCGAAGTGGTCCATGATCCCGAGGTGATCAAGGCATACCTGGGCGACAGGCAAGGTTCAGAGGAAAACAGTGCTTGAGATAACGGATATTCGAGTCGCTTACCGACACCTCAACGTTCTGTGGGACGTCTCCCTTCACGTTGATGATGGTGAAATCGTGGTACTGCTCGGGGCCAACGGCGCGGGCAAGACAACTACCATGAAAACCGCCCAAGGATTGCTGAGGCCCTCCCAAGGGACTGTCAGCTTCATGGGGAAAAACGTTCACGATCTGGCCTCACACCATGTTGTCGCCCGCGGTCTAGTTCTCGTGCCGGAATCTCGCATGCTGTTTCCTGATATGAGCGTAGTGGAAAACCTGGAACTGGGAGCATTTACCGCAGCGGCCCGCAAGCACCGCCAGACCACTCAGCAATGGGTGTTTCAACTCTTCCCGCGTTTGCAGAACCGTCTCCAACAGAAGGCCAAGACCTTGTCCGGAGGCGAGCAACAGATGTTGGCCATCGGCAGGGCCCTGATGGCTCTACCCA
>DYLG01000101.1 GCA_020722215.1 Desulfomonile tiedjei | reverse complement strand
ACGCTGCGCCGACCAAGCCTGAGATTGGAGATTGCCCGATGGCGCCGACAAAGAAGTTTGCCCGGTGGAATGAGTCGCAGATGTCGCGGTTTGCATCCACGGTGAGCGCACCAAAGAACCCGTGAACGACACAATTGAAACACCCTTACCGAGCCGGCCACAGTGCCGGCTCGCCGCTTTTGGAATCCAACAAGAATCTATCACCACCAAGACACCAAGAAGAAATTCTAGTGGGATTTCTTTGTGCCTTGGTGGTCCGACTTCTTCTGCGGACCCCTTTTCATCTCCCGGCCGTAGATTCACGCTCTGCTCTCGGACCCTCCAATATAACGGCATTCCTCACCCAAACCGCATCGCAATATCGGTTGATGCGCTTCCGGAACTCCTCGGTCAGTCGCTCCTTGGTCAAGAGCAGCTCGTCCTGCTGGACGGTCTCCCATTTGCGCCCCAGTTCTGCCAGTTCCGCGTCGATCTTTTCCTTCATTCCAGGTGAAGCGCGGATTTCCAGGTGATATATGACGTATCCCGTTTCTTCCTTGCAGATATAAAAGACTTTTCCGCTATCCGTGACTTTTATTGCTACCAACTTCCCGGAAGAAGGAACCACGGTGTAGGTGTTTTCGTATTCAACCGACCTGAACCCGTTCAAAGCATGCTCTGCGAGACCGAACTTCCCGGCGAGTACGATCCCGGATCCGAACGCGATTCCCGCTGCTGAAACAGCGACCAATAATTTGCCTTTCATGGAATGATTCCGATCCGTGAAAGTTCAACCAAGCCTGGCCTGGATTACGCTACGCAACTCCAGGAAGTCGAACTTCATTTCCTCATCGTGTCTGCGGCTTTCTCCGGGGCCGTACGATATTCCGAAGCGCTTGTGTATGGTTGCACGCGCTGATCGGCAGTAGCTCTCCAATGAGTGCTTGGGCATACATCCCACAAGATGCGCGCCATGATCCGCGCCCCAAGCGAAGTGCGGCCCGTCTCCTCCACTGTCGCCCATGATGACCACGCGATCGGGCTCAATCCCAAACCGGCGCACGACAGCCTCGGTGTTCCGGGGCTTGTCCTCGATTTCCAAGACCTGATGGGCGAATCGCACCTTGTCATCAATGCCGGGGAACCTTATCAAGGGATTGGCCGATATCACCTGAACCGGCGGCAGGAGACCAAGATCCAATGCGCGCTGAAAATACCCTTGAGTTCCCGTTGTGTTGATCATGAAGAGAATGTTTTTTTCGAGACACCATTCGATGAGTTCCGGAACGCCCGTATATGTACGAAAAGACGCGCTCAGATAGGAATCCATCTGTTCAACGGTCAAGGAATTGCCCAAGAGCGCGGAAATCCTCCGGACGGCATCGGCCAGCGAGATCTTGTTCCCGGTGTAGTCCCTGAAAATGGCGCTCAGGTCGGATTTCAAATGAGGGTAATTGTACGAAATG
Source organism: Desulfomonile tiedjei (assembly GCA_020722215.1). Taxonomy (GTDB): domain Bacteria; phylum Desulfobacterota; class Desulfomonilia; order Desulfomonilales; family Desulfomonilaceae; genus DYLG01. The sequence goes on along the minus strand of DYLG01000101.1, from coordinate 12,441 downwards.
GGATCGAACGGACCGTTCGGGGAAAGGCACTCACTCCAATCCGATGACACCATACCAGCGTATTTCCATGTTGGTTCATTCATGTTTCTCCTTCTCCTTTCACTTCGCAGGCTCTCGACGATCCGGTGTGAGGACAACGGATTTATATAAAATTCTGATCGGACGCAATATGTTTTTGCCGAATCGCGTAACCGGTCGCGTACGCGGAGAGGCCGTCATGCCAATGTGGGGCAGGCTGGAAAGGCTGCCCCACAAAAGTGAATGCGTATAGCTCAGGATTCTCTCGACTTGATTTCGATTATTCCGTACTATATAAGTGAAATTCTTCAATACTCTCCGGAGAAAATCTCATGGCTAAGCTCGCGTCCCAGATCACACCAGAGGAACTCCTGGCCGAGATCAAAGCCGGAGTTCTCAAGAGCGAAATCATCAAACAATACAAGACATCGGATCAGGAACTGGCCATGCTGCTCCTTCCCCTGTACCGATCCGGAGCAATGACCAGGGATGAGTTCAATGATTTCTTCAAAGGCATTTCGCTCAAACCGAAGACTGCCGAAGCGCCGGAAACCGCTTATCAGGCGCCGTCTCCCGTAGCTGAGGAATCCGAGCCGGAAACCGCAACCCAGGCAAGAAGATACCTGAGTTCCCTTCTGTCCAAGAAAGCCGCCGGCCCTGTCCCGCAGGAGGCGGAGAAGTCTCCTGCGGTAATCGCGGCCCCGGCTTCCGGTGCTCAGAAGGCTCTGGAAACCGGGGAAATAACGGCGGACTCCGTGGAATTGCTGAACGTAAATGCACAGGAACTTGAGAAAGTTGAGGAAGAGCGACCGCCGGTGATCCTCAAAGCGGCGGATCGGACCGAACCGGCCAAAGCCGCACCTGTTCCCGAAGAAGCCCCGCCTCATGAAGAGAGGCCTCAGCAGCCTGAGGTTGCTCAAGCGCCGGCGCCGGACATCGAACCGGTTGCCGAAGCCCCGCGGCCGGAGCCCGTTCGCGTGGCAGAAAAGATTCCCACCGAGCGCGGGGCTGACGAGCATGCGGACCTGAGGCCTCTGCTCGATTTGATAATGAACAAACTCGATGCCATCGAAAACCGCCTTTCACATATAGAGAAGAGTCTGGAAGGCGCCTAAAACAGGAAGGGAGCAACACATGAGATTAAGACTCGCAATGATGCCGATCGGGGTTGCAGTGGCGTGTATGGTTATTGCTACAGGGTGGTCGGGAACATGCTGCGCTGACGAGGCGACCCTGGGCGTCGTGCGCATCACGGATGTTTACAGGCTGTCCAAGACGATTCAACGAGAAGTCGAAAACATTAAGAGAATCGAAGGGGAAGCACGGGTTCAACTGGAGAAGATCTCGCACGATGTCAGGGTTCTTGAGAAAAAACTGAAGGAAGGGGAGAAAACTCTCGGGGAAGCCGACAAGAAGAAACTGATGGGAGAACTCAAAGCCAAACAGGAACACCTGGAAGCGGAACGTCAGGCCGCCAGAGTGAAGTTGGGATTCGAGAAGAAATCGGCCCAGACCAAGATAAATGTGCTGCTCAACGAGGCTATCAAGAAAATCGCGCAAGAACGGAAACTGAAAGCGATAATCTCCGACCGGGTACTGCTTTATCACGAAGGCATTCCCGACCTCACAGACAAGCTTATCGAAGAACTGGATTCCCGTCCGGCCGCGGAGCAACCGGCCTCACAGCCGCCCCCCGGGACTCCGGATGAGAAAAAGCCCACAGGTGAAAAACCCGCGACAAAGTGACCGCGATATTTTGTCGGATTCGACCATATGCCTGAGCAACATGACATGGTTATCATCGGCGGCGGGCCGGGGGGGTACGTCGCCGCTGTGAGGGCCCGACAACTCGGACTCAGCGTTGCCCTGATCGAGAGAGATCGCATAGGCGGCGTGTGTCTTAATCGCGGGTGCATTCCCACAAAAACCCTGTTGTCTGACATGGAAGGGGTCCGGTGGGCGCTTCGTGCCACCAAGGACGGGATCCTTCGCAGCCTTCCGGAAATCGACTTCGCGCGCCTGATGCACCGGAAGAATCAGGTTGTGGAGAATCTGGTCTCGAATCTTGAAAAGCACCTGGACGGTCTTGGGGTGAAGATCATCCGGGCCGCAGGGACGATTCGGGAACCTGGGCTTGTAACCACTGATTCCGGTGAGACAGTACGAACCGGGAACATCGTGGTTGCTACGGGAGCAACCCCTTGGGCCCCGCCGATTCCGGGAATAGATTTGCCCGGAGTGATGGGAACAACGGACATCCTCGCGTTGGAAAGGCTGCCCGAACACCTGCTCATCATCGGAGCAGGGATAATCGGTCAGGAGTTTGCCTCAATATTCTCCACGGTCGGTTGCCGGGTAACTATTCTGGAAGCGATGAATCGAATACTTGCCGAAGCGGACTCGGAGATAGCTCGCAGATACTCCAGCCTTCTTCCCGCCCGAGGCATCACCACCGAGTTGGGCGTTACCATTCATCGCATCGAGAAGAACCGTGATCGATTTCGGGTTGTGTACGAAAAGAAAACCGACGAAAAAACCGTTGAAGCCGATGCAGTACTTGTGGCAACCGGCAGAAGACCCGCGTGGTCCGGCGTCGGCATAGAAGAACTGGGCATCCATGTGGAGAACGGAGCCATCCACGTGGATCGGTTCCTGAAAACCTCGGTAGAAGGGATCTACGCCATAGGCGACGTTATCGGGCCGCCCATGCTCGCCCACGCGGCATCGTACGAGGGTGAAGTAGTCGCCGAGAACGTAGCGGGCAGCCTGCGGCCTTGGGACGGGGATCCGGTCCCATGCGCGGTCTTCACTATTCCGCAGATTGCCTGGGTCGGCCTTACCGAGGAGCAGGCCCGGGACAAACAGCGGCCTTTCCGGACAAGCATGTTCTCGCTTTCGGCAAGCGGCAAAGCCATGGCCATGGGTGACACAAGGGGATGGATCAAGCTGATCGAAGACATCCAAACGCGTCGCCTGGTGGGCGCGCACATGATGGGACCTCATGTTTCCGAACTCCTTGGTGAGTTGACGCTGGCCATACGAAAACAGATGAGCGCTTCGGACATCGCGGACACGATTCACGCGCACCCTACCATTTCCGAAGCCCTAAGAGAGGCTGCTTTGGGCTTTCTGGACGGTCCCATCTATTCCCTGGGGCGAACCCGCCTCTTCGATAGCGGATGACCCCCGCCATGACACAGTTCCGACTCCTCGACACGGGACGGCTGCCTGCCGCTGCCAATATGGCGCTGGACAAGATAATCCTCGACTGCGTTGCCGACGGAGCCAGTCCCCCAACGTTTCGATTCCTTCAATTCAGGCCGGCTGCCGCGCTGGTCGGCTACCATCAGGACGCGGCACTCGAGGTACGCCTGGCCTATTGCAGAGACCACGGAATCGACGTGAACCGCCGCCACACAGGCGGAGGGAGCATCTTTTTTCAGGAGTCCGCTTTGGGGTGGGAAATCTTCGGCCTGCTCGGTGAACCGCCGTTTCGCGGGTCTTATGAGAATATCCTGTACAGCGTGTGCACCACGGCCGCAGCAGGGCTCTCTAGGCTGGGAATCAACGCGGAGTTCAGGCCAAGGAACGACATCGAGGTGGATGGCCGAAAAATCTCAGGCACAGGCGGAGTCACCGTATCCGGCGGATTCATGTTTCAGGGCACGGTGCTCGTGGAAAACGAGGTTGAACTCTTTCTCAAAGCACTCCGGGCCCCGGTGGAAAAATTGAAGAAAAGGGAACTGGAATCCCTCATGGAGCGGATCTGTTTCCTGTCCGATCTTGTTCGTCCAGCGGTACAGTTGTCCGACATAAAGGAGGCAATGGCTGCGGAGTTCTCAGATCGTCTCGGAGTAACCCTGCTTCCGGGCGGCCTTACCGCTGAGGAGCAACGGCGTCTCCCACAGGAAACGAAATTCCATGAGAGCCCTGAATGGATAATGGCTCGTTCTCGCCCTGCTCACGAAGGGGAGCCCGCGAGATCGATCACTCAGACGGAAGCCGGAACCCTGAGAGTCCATCTATGGCCGGCTCCCGGAGGGCGCCGAGTCCGACAGGCATTGATCGCCGGGGACTTCTTCTCTGTGCCCCGGCGTTTGGTGCACGACCTGGAGGCGGCACTGATCGGGCTGCCTATGGCAAAGGAGCCGTTGCAGCAGGCAGTCCGGTCGTTCTTCAACGGGTACGATGGCCAGGTACTGGGCATTTCCCCGGACATGATCGGTGACGCCGTAGCCGCGGCTGCTGAACGACTCACTCTAACGGGCCGGGAGTTTACCCTGACTGAGATCAATGACCTTTTCTTCATTAACCTCAGGCCTGACGAATTGCGGATGCACAGGCCCGAGTGGCTGCTGTTACCCTATTGCTCAAAGAGCCTCGAATGCGGTTACCGCACAGTGCCCGGCTGCGCAGAGTGTGGGGACTGCGAAATTGGGGACTGTTGCCTGATGGCGCGATCAATGGGCATCAAACCCATTACGATCCAGAGCTTTGAGCACCTTATGGAAGTACTTCGGAAGGAATGTTGCCACGGAAGCGGGATCTATGTAGGCTCCTGTTGCGAAGCATTCTACGCTAAACACCAGAAGGAGATGAAAGAAGTGGGCGCTCGTGGAATCTTGGTGAACCTGGATTCCACTACCTGCTATGATCTTGGAAAGGGATCTCAGGCGTACAAGGGCCATTTCGACAACAAGACCTCTCTGAACATGGGGCTCATTGAAAAGACCCTGAAACTCCTCAATGGCCAAACCTGTTGATTGCGACGTTCTTATCGTAGGAGCGGGGCCCGCGGGCTCGTGCGCCGCTATTGCGGCCGCGAAACAGGGGGCCCGCGTTTTGCTCGTCGACGCCAAGACAAGAATCGGAGAGCGCCCCCATTGCGGCGAATTCGTCCCCGCTCAACTTTTTGGGGAATTTCCTCTGAATCGAGGGTGCATTGTCCAGAAGGTGTCGGCCATGGAGACTTGCATTGTCCGGTTGCAGGACCCGCGGTGCGAAATGGACGCAGGCTCCGATAATTCTTCGGACGACCTGTTCCTTCCGGGATTTCAGGCGACGCCGGGCGGTGAAGACCAACACAGCGATGTACTGAAAAGGGTTCGTTCTGCATCTCCCGGTTATCTGATCGACAGGGTTCGCTTCGACAGGGAGCTTGCACGGGAAGCGGCACGGCTGGGCGCAACGATCATGTCGTCAACCCGGTTGATCTGCAAGGAAGGTGATTGGTGGGTTGTCCGACACGGTTCGGAAGAGCGCGCAATCCGGCCGCGCTTTGTGGTGGGCGCGGATGGAGCAGTCTCGACGGTGGCCGCGAGCGTGGGCATGAGCCGCCCCATTTTTCTCAAGGGCGTCCAGGTGGAAGTCCCCCTGTCCGAGCCGATGGACCGGACGTTGGTCTTGCTGGGGCCGGAACTCATGGGCGGTTACGGCTGGCTCTTTCCCAAAGGCAAAGTAGCGAACGCGGGGATCGGCGTGTCTAGCGAATGCCCCGCGCCTCGCCGCCTGTTGGGCGCCGTGCTGCAATTGCTGCTCAATATGGGCGTCATCCGACCGGGGGTGCTTGCTTCCTATTCAGGGCTGATCCCCGTTTCGGGTATTCGGAGAGAACTCGCGCGAGACAACGTAATCCTCTGCGGCGACGCTGCGGGTCTCACTCATCCTGTAACCGGGGCAGGCATTCCCCAGGCGGTCTTTTCCGGCATCGAAGCCGGCAGGGCGACGGCCTTGGCCGCAGCATCGGCGGATTCGCGTCCCTTGAGGCAGTATGAGGCCGAGGTCAGGGGCCGTTATGGCGGGATCATGGCGCACGCTCTGTCAAAGCGGAAGATGATGACTGCCCGGTGGAACGATGCGGACTTTTTCGCTCTCTGTGAGAGGACGTGGATCGGTTTCAAGGGCTACGGAAAACGCGAAGGCAAGAGGCACTCAGGAACGAATCGACAACGCCCCTAGGAGGCTCTTGCGAAACGTCCCCAATGTGCCAAATCGCGCCACGCGGGTGGCCCGGACGTATGACGTCCGGGCTACCCAGACCTGTTTGGTTGCCGGCAGGCCACAATTAGAGGTCCCGTCGGGTGCGGTGACCGACGGGAACCGTCCCGCGGAACGCGGGATCGAGGCCTGTTCTCGGCCGCTTCGCTCAACGCATCCAACGCGACTGTGCCCGTGAAGGCTGAACGATTACCGGCAAACCCGATTACCTTTTGACAGCTACTCCTCAACGGTGCTATTCGTTACTCTTTCGCCGGACTGGATGAAGCCCCCTATCCTATGCACGGCTCCATCAGACACTTTGGCATAGTAGAGGTCTTATTGAACCGGAAACCGGAAGGCACAGACACAGGGACGGCTGCTGGCCGGGGGGGGACAGGTACTGCGAACCGGCCCGAGCACAAACGCGGCCGGCTTTTTTACAGGCATTTTGTCGAACCGTTGGTAACCTCGCACAATCCTCCCTGGTTCGATGCGCGGGGAGTCGCGGTGGGCTTGGCTGTGGGGTTCGGGATGCCGATAGGGACTCAGGTAATCACGTTGGTCCTGCTCCGAATTCTCTTTAGATTCAATTCGGTACTGGCATTTGCCTTCACCTGGGTGGCCAATCCCTTCAGCCTCGTACCAATGTACTACGGATACTACAAGCTGGGGTCCTTTCTGCTGGCGAGGTCCTCCAGTATGACTTCCGAAGCCTTTTACCAAATGATTGCCCCTCTGATGAACGGAGGCTATTTCTGGGACACCATGCAATCATTTGCAGGCCTTGGCTGGCAATTCCTAACAGCCTGGACGGTGGGGGCCGCGGTGATAACCGTACCTTCCGCCGTAATAGGATACATGGCCGCATTTCGTGCACAGAAAGCCCGATGCAGACGCAGAGCCGAACGCATGGGAATCTCGTACAAGAAACTCATTGAAAGCATGGAGAAAACCAAGGGTAAAGACGCAGACTTTTCCAAGGGACAGGCGGAAGGCAAGCCCTTGGACGGGCTACCGACCGGATTATAGGAGATTGTCTCATACCGATGAGCGATCAAACGGGTAATGCCGGTTCACAGTCGCCAAGAGAGCCCGCCCTGTTGTCCCCCAGTGAACAGGGGGACAAGAGTTCGCTGCCCGTCCACGGGGAAGGTTGGGGAGGGGGCTTTCCAATGTTACCCGTCTGAAAGCAAGTTGGTATCGCACCTTCGAGGATGCTCGAATCGTGGCATGGGGGCACTTATAACCCTCGAACCGCATTACCTTTTGACATCAACCGTGCAACAGTGCTATGATTTGACGTTCTGTCGGACAGATGAAGCCCCGTAATCCATACCCCGCTATGCCGGATCGGATCAGCGTGGGGGAGGCCTTATTGAACGAGACGCCGGAAGGCACAAACATAGGGGAGCCACCAGGCCGGGCGGAGGCCGGCACGGACCAGGCCCGGTCCGAGCAAAAACGTGGCGGGCTTTTCTACAAGCATTTCGTCGAACCGTTTGTAACCTCGCGCAATCCGCCATGGTTCGATGCGCGCGGGGTCGCGGTGGGTCTGGCCGTGGGCTTCGGCATGCCGGTGGGCGCCCAAGTGATCACCGTGGCCCTGCTGCGGGTTCTGTTCAGATTCAATTCGATGCTGGCAGTCGCCTTCACCCTGGTAAGCAACCCCTTCAACTTCGTCCCCATGTACTACGGATATTACAGGCTCGGGTGCTTTCTGCTCGGCCGGCCCTCGTGCATAACTCGCGAAGCCTTTCAGCAAATGATGGCTCCTCTCACGAACGGAGGTTATTTCTGGGAGTCAATGCAAACATTCCTTGGGCTTAGCCGGCAGTTCCTGACAGCCTGGTTGGTCGCGGCCGTATTGCTGACCGTCGTTTCCGCCGTGGTCGGATACGTGGCCGCGTACTATGCTCAGAGAGCCCGATGCAGGCGAAGAGCCGAGCAGGTCGGGATTTCGTATGAGAAGCTGATCGAAAGCCTGGAGAAAACCATGGGTAAGCAAGCCGAGGCCTCCAAGGCGACAGAGGAGAATAAACCGCCTGACCGGCTTTCGTCCGTGCTATAGCGGCGCCTCCGGCTCTGCCGCACGGCCTACAGCGAACCACTTATTATACGCTTCCAGCAGGTTCAAATGCGGGCGCCCGCCCCGGTTGAGGTAGGGGCGACCGGCCGGTCGCCCCTACTTACACACAAGGCATTGTATTTCTTGACAGTTGCACGGCCTTATGATTCAATACGACTACTTTAATGTAAAATATTATCATATCAGCGAAAGCCACGTAAATGGCAAGGTCTTTTTTCGCACAGGTCTTTCACATGGTCTCGAGAGTGGGCCTCTGGCTCATTGCACCCCTGGGTACCCTCGCGTTGCTGCTTGTCCTTTACAACAATCTCAATCAGGGGCGGCTGATCCTTCTGGTTCTGCTGATAGTCAATGGCTGCGTGAGTTTTGTTCCGTTCGGGCGGCCGGCAATGGGCCAAATCCTGCCCGACCTCAAGTTCGGGTCGGCTTGCAGTGCGGCGGTTCTCGCGGCGCTTCTCATCCTGGAAGTACTTTTCCCGTCGGTCATGCCCGGCCAGTATGCTCAAATCCGTGATCTTGCCAAGGGCCTCAAGTCCGCTTCCAGGGATGACCTGCGAGTGTTTCGGGTCGTTTACGACAACGGCGCGGACCCAGCGGTGAGACCGGCGGCCTTTTCAGGTGACGAAGCCGCCTCGAACCGCGCATGGAACGTGCCCGGCGAACAGGGCGAATACTACGGGTACGATCCCAACGGGAAGTTTAGTTACCTGAACATCGTCCGATGGAATTCCCGAGGGTATTTCGACAACGACTACAGTCAGGAAAAGCCGCCCGGAACATACCGAATCGTCTTCGTAGGCGATTCGTACGTTGAATCGTGCCAGGTTCCGCTGCGCCAAACGTTTCACAAGGTTCTGGAGCGACTTTTCAATGAGGGAAGCGCGCGTGGGGATCAAGCCCGCCCGAGGATCCAGGTCATCGCGCTCGGCCATTCGGGCACGGGCCAGAAGCACCACCTGGAACTCCTCAGGAACCAGGCGATGCTCTACGACCCGGATATGGTTGCGGTAATGCTCTGCGGTAACGATTTCTGCGATGACAGCCCTGAGTTGACCAGGGAACGCACCCTGGCCACCGGTGCGGTCACTCCTCAATTGCGGGAACTGGGCCGCCACGGCCTTCTTGCCATGGCTTTTGCTTTGCGCAAGTTCAATGAATGGCAGATGAACCGGGTCCGAGTCTCGCCGGAAATCCTTCAGTGGTCCGCGGCTGAGGTCCCCAGGGTCGAGGCCGCCTGGAACGAGACCCTCGACGCGGTTCGGGCGTCCAAGGATTATTGCCGCTCAAGAGGCGTTGATTTCGTGCTGATCTACGTGGGATCGGAGTTCGAATTGCAGTATGAACTCAATCCTGGAGGCGCTCTGGCTTCTCTTCGACACATACCCGGCATTGAAACCGACTTTGCATGGGATGTCCGCAGAACGGTGCGGCGGCTTCGCGATTTCTGCGCCACGCAGGACATAAGGTTCATATCGCTTCTAGACCCCCTGGTTGAAGCGTCGAAGAAGACGGGAAAACTCGTGTTTGGCGACCACTACACCATGTTCGGTCACGAAGTGGCGGCAAAAGCCCTCAAGGAAAGGCTGCCGGTTCCTGCTAGAGGGTCCTCCGAGACCACGGCGTCCCGAGACCGGTGATCCCCTCGATCCGATCGATATCCCATTCTGTTGCCCTTGCCCTCCGGCCGGCTTTGATGTAAAGAGAGGGCATGAGTTCGCGGAGGGAGCCGCGGCTTTGATTATGCTATGAAAGTCGGCAACGGAAATCTCCGATCGGTCGGTAGGAGCAGGTTTCACACCCGCTTCTGCGATGGAGCCGTTCGGAGACAAATCTTAGGACCGGCTATTTGCTGACTGGATTGTCATTGTTGGTGAGCAACTTATGAATATACTTGGAATTTCCGCATTCTACCATGACAGCGCCGCCTGCCTGGTAAGGGACGGGAAGATCGTGGCAGCAGCCCAGGAGGAGCGTTTCTCGAGGATCAAGCATGACTACAAGTTCCCCGAAGATGCAATTCAGTACTGTATGAAAGAAGGAAAGCTTCAGGCCGCGGATCTGGATTATGTGGTCTTCTACGATAAACCTTTCATCAAATTCGAGAGAATTCTTGAGACGTATCTTTCCTTTGTTCCCAAAGGGTGGGCATCCTTCCTGATGGCAATGCCGTTGTGGCTCAAGCGGAAACTCCACATGCCCACGTTGATCCGCAAGAGTCTCAATTACGAGGGCAAGATCCTGTTCCCCGAACACCACGAGTCCCATGCTGCAAGCGCCTTTTTCCCGTCTCCGTTCAAGAGGGCGGCTTTTCTGACCATGGACGGGGTGGGTGAATGGACCACCACCAGTTGGGGTGTAGGCGACGGCAACAAAATCCGTATCGACTATGAGATCAAGTTTCCGCACTCCCTGGGCCTGTTGTATTCGGCCTTCACTTATTTCACCGGGTTCAAGGTGAACTCGGGTGAATATAAGGTCATGGGCCTGGCCCCTTACGGTGAGCCCAAGTATGTGGACGTAATCAGGAAGGAACTCATAGACATCAAGGAGGACGGCTCCTTCAAACTCAATCTGGATTACTTCACATACCCCTACGGCCTGACAATGACGGGCAGGGCATTCGAGAAGCTGTTCGGCGGCCCCAACCGCAAACCGGAGGCCAAACTCACCCAGCGAGAAATGGACCTGGCCAGGTCCATCCAGGTGGTTACCGAAGAAGTTATGATGCGCACCGCGCGACACATTCACAAAGTCACGGGCGAGAAGTACCTGTGTCTGGCAGGCGGTGTAGCGCTTAACTGCGTGGGCAACGGACGAATCCTGAGAGAAGGGCCCTTTGAGGACATCTGGATCCAGCCTGCCGCGGGCGATGCCGGCGGCGCATTGGGCGCGGCTCTTTTCGTCTGGCATCAATTGCTGAACAATGAGAGAGTGGTTGACGGCTGCACTGATCTCCAGCACGGTTCCTACCTGGGCCCAGCCTACGGCGAGGCCGAAATCAAGCAGTTCCTCGATTCCAACGGCTATCCCTATGAGTACATCGGCGACGGCCGCCTCACTGGTCGTGTGGCAGACATCATTGCCGACGAAAAAGTCATCGGGTGGTTCGAGGGCAGGATGGAGTTCGGTCCCAGGGCATTGGGCTCCAGGTCTATCATAGGTGATGCGCGCAGCCCCAAGATGCAGTCGCAGATGAACTTGAAGATCAAGTACAGGGAGAGCTTCCGGCCCTTCGCTCCTTCGGTCCTCATGGAGGACGCGGACAGGTACTTCGAGCTGGACCGGCCTTCTCCTTATATGCTCCTTGTGGCCTACGTGGACCGGAAAATAAGGCGGAAGATGACCGACGAAGAGCAGAGGCTCTGGGGAATCGACAAGCTCAATGTGGTCCGCTCAGACATCCCGGCGATCACGCATGTTGACTATTCTGCTCGTATCCAGACCGTGCACAAGGAAACCAATCCGCTGTATTACGATATGATCCGGGAGTTCAAGAACAAGACCGGATGCGGCGTGATAGTGAACACGTCCTTTAACGTACGGGGCGAACCGATAGTCCAAAGCCCCCAGGACGCGTACCTGTGTTTCATGCGCACCGAGATGGACTACCTGGTTCTGGGGCCGTTTCTTCTGGACAAAAAGAAGCAGCCGCCTCTGAAAGACGATGTGGACTGGCGCAAGCAATTCGAGCTGGATTGACGGGGGGGGTCAGAGCGTTTCTCGCGGCTGGAAGAAAGTAACTCTTGACGAAAAAGGGTAAATGAACGAAATTAAGACGTTGTACCAATGAGCATTATCCAAAACATAGCAGAAGAGGTGAAGGCGTCTTACAAACCGCCCACCTCTCGTGATCTGACCATCCTGGCCTTGCTGTTTCTCCTTTTCCCGGTGGCCATCGGAAAGTACTTGGTTTTCTGGAAGGGCTCCGAGGCAGGATGGTATTGGGTGGCTGCAGGCATTGTCCTGTGCCTTCTCAGACTGATACCGCCGCTCTTTCGCGGAATATATAAGGGCTGGTTCGTTTTTGCCGTGATTCTCGGGTATTTCGTTTCGAGAATCCTGATGACGATCATTTTCTTTTTGCTGATCCTGCCCACGGGACTGATCATGCGTTTGCTGGGAAAAGACCCCATGGAAAGAAAATGGGACCCGGATGCTCCAAGTTATTGGGCGCCCAAGGAACAGGAGCAGGACACGAGCATCGAACGCTATGAGAGACAGTTCTGACGGATCCGATACAGGCTGCCGTACGAGGAGGATTTACGGATGTCAATAGTGAAGGAATTCTGGGATTTCATGAAAGTGCGCAAGAAATTCTGGCTCGCTCCCATTTTGATCGTTCTGGTAATACTCTCTGC
>DYLG01000100.1 GCA_020722215.1 Desulfomonile tiedjei | reverse complement strand
ATACGGGCTTCGAGTGCGTCCATACGGGCTTCGAGTGCGTCCATACGGGCTTCGAGTGCGTCCATACGGGCTTCGAGTGCGTCCATACGGGCTTCGAGTGCGTCCATACGGGCTTCGATGGCGTCCAGGCGGGCTTCGATGCGGTTGAATCGGGCTTCGAAGGAGACGCGCATAGCGCGCATCTCTTCCAGGATCTGCTCCAGGATTTTCCTGGTTGCGTCTTCTCCGGTATTTTCAGGCATATGTGAACCCCTTTCGTTCGTCGGGGTGGGAAGAGAATTGAGAAAGCACGATAGTAGGAGATCCTGAAGAAGTCAAGCACGAATCTGCACAAATAACTCCACCGATATTAATAGCTTATGGTTAATGGTTCAAGATGTATGGAATAATAGACTAACTGCTGACAATCTCGAATTGTTCCTGGTACAGGTTGGTGTCGGGGTTGAGTTGGATGGTGGTATGGTAATCCCTCTGGATCTTTTCCAGTTGATCGCTTCCCTCCTCGAGCAGCAGTTGAACGACCTCCGGATGTGCAGTGACAGTGATTTTCTCGGAGTGGCCGTCCGCCATCTCTCTGGCGATGGCTCTGAGGATTTCATAGCCCATGGTCATCCGCGATTTTATGAACCCTTTGCCGTCGCAGTACGGGCATTGTTCGCAAAGGGTCCGGGTCAAGCTTTCTCTGGTGCGCTTGCGAGTCATCTGGACCAGCCCCAATTCCGAGATCTTCAGGATGTTGGTTTTCTGCTTGTCCTTTCTGAGCGCCTCTTGCAGCGCATTGGTAACCTTTTCCCTGTCCACCGCCTTGTCCATGTCAATGAAATCAACGATGATGATGCCGCCGATATTTCTCAGTCGAAGTTGATAGGCGATCTCCTTGGCAGCTTCGAGGTTGGTTTTCAGTATGGTTTCCTGCAGGTTGCGCTTGCCCACATATCGGCCCGTATTAACGTCAATAGCCACAAGCGCCTCGGTGAAATCAATGTTTATGTAACCGCCTGACTTGAGCCAGACTTTTCGTCCGAGAGCCTTGTTAAGCTCCATCTCAATGCCGAAATGGTCGAAGATGGGTTCGTCCCCCGTGTAGAGTTCGACACTGGGTTTGAGTGACGGCATGAACGTGTCCATGAACTCCAGAATTCGCTCATATGCAGCGTCCTTGTCTACCATCAGGTTGTCCACGTCCTCAGTGAACAGATCTCGCACACCTCGCAGACAGAGGTCCAGATCCTCGTAGATAAGTGAGGGAGCGGGACTCTTCCTTTCCTTTTCAAGTATTTGCTGCCACGTTTCTTTCAGGAAGCTCAAATCCGCTTGAAGTTTGGCTTGGCTCTCGTTCTCGCTCACCGTGCGGACAATGACCCCGCAGGAAGCAGGTTTTATGTCGGATATGATCTGCCTGAGCCGCTGGCGTTCCTGTTCCTTTTCTATTCGTCGGGAGATTCCCACATGGTCCACGGTGGGCATGAACACCAGGTGCCTGCCCGGTAAGGATATGTGCGACGTAACTCGGGCTCCCTTGCTTCCAAGAGGCTCCTTGGATATTTGTACGAGGATTTCCTCGCCTTCCTCTATGAGTTCCTCAATCGGCAGGCCTGTGGCGGCCTGCTCATCCATTGCTTTTTCCAGCGGATCCTGCTCGTCCTCGTGCTCTTCGTTCTCCTCCTCGTCTTCCATCAAATTGAGATCATGGATATGGCGGTGAATGTCGCCTACATACAGAAAGGCAGCCCGAGGGAGGCCTATGTCAACGAACGCCGCCTGCATTCCGGGAAGAACCTTAATGACACGGCCCTTGTAGATGTTTCCCACAATGCCTCGCTCTCCCCTGCGCTCCACATGAATCTCTACGACCTGCCCGTTTTCCACCAGCGCGAGCCTGCTTTCCCGGTCGGTGATATTCATGATTATCGCATTGTTCATGGGTACCATCGTTTCAGCCGTCCAACTTATAATGCTACACTGGTCTTGACAATCTTCAGGGATTTCACGTCCTGCTTGCCCATCCCCAGAATGGCTGCCAAGGCATCTATCGAGGTTACAGCCCCCGAGGCTGTAACTGCGAGGCTCAGGCTCAGCACTGAGCCATCGTACGCAAGATCGAGAACATGTTCTTTCAGATCCCTGTTCCTTACCTTGCCCTTGCGATCGCTGCGGATAGCGAAGGAACTCGCCGACTTGAACGCCTTGACCAGAAAGCGAATCTCATCGGGAGAAAGCGAACCAAAAGATCTGATCTCATACGTAACCTGCTGAATTCTAGCAGAAACCGAAGGATCATTCAAAAAGATTTCTTCGATGTGGTCAAGCCTTATCCCGTCAGGCAAATTGCGGCTCAGTACCGACAGGATGGTCTCGGCCTCCGCATAGGGATCTATCAGATCAAACTCGAGATACTCGGCGTAACTCTCTATTCCCACACTCAAAGGCAAGCTGAATCTCAGCTTGGGATGTGGATGAAAGCCCTTAGAATAGGCAAGCCTCAATCCGGCCCGGCGAAAAGCACGGTAAATGGTCCGAACAAGATCCCGGTGGCCCAGAAACCTCATCAGTCCCAGCTTGCCATACCGCAAACGAAACCGTCTGATTTCACCTTCCCGGCCAGGTTCGGCAAGGCGGCCCTCGCTTCCGCTCAGGCTTGCATTGATCGGAGCCGCCTTCCTGGGCCGGATGCGCTCGAAGTCACATACGCCGCAACCCTCACAATCTCCGAATCGGCAGTCGCCAGTGGCATCCCCGGAGTGGGCCTTTTGCCACTCTCGAACCAGATAGTCCTTGCTAATACCCGTGGAGATGAAATCCCAAGGCAGACGATCCGAGACAGGCCTTGCCTTGAGGTACTGGCCCGGTTCGATCCCGCATTCCTCAAAGGCCTTCATCCATAGTTCCATGCTGAGACGCTCATCCCAGCCGTCGAATCGCGCGCCTTTCTTATACGCGTGTTCGATGACATCCGAAAGAGCCCCGTCTCCCCGGGCCAACACCCCCTCCAGGAACGAAACTCTCGGATCGTGGAACTTCACTTTGACGCGGCCTTTTCCGAAGAACCGCCTGATGTAGTGCTGTCTGCGCAGGGTCTCGTCGAGGGAGATCTGTTCCGCCCATTGGAACGGAGTATGACTCTTCGGCACGAATGTGGAAACCGAAACGGTTATCTTGCCGCCGCGGGCCCACCTGGAAGCCTTTCTCACCAGGTCCGCGATCCCGTCCAAGTCTTCATCCGTTTCAAAAGGCAGGCCGATCATGAAGTAGAGCTTGACCGACTGCCATCCGGCATTGAATGCAGTGGAGACCGCGCGCTCCAAGTCGTCTTCGGTGTTGCCCTTGTTAATGATCCTGCGAAGCCGGTCCGTGCCTGCCTCGGGAGCGAGCGTGAACCCTGTCTTGCGAACCTTCCTGATCTGCTCAGCTATGGACTGGTCCAGAGTCTCGGTCCTCAAGGAGGGCAGGGAAAGCGCAATGGTGTTCCGAGTGAACTCCTCAGCCATCAGCTTCACGAGTCCGCCTATCTCCGAGTAATCCCCGGATGAGAGCGACAAGAGAGCCACTTCCTCGAACCCGGTCAGCTCCAGGCTCCTGCGTGCAGCGTCGATGATCGTGGAAGTTTCTCGCTCCCTGACCGGACGGTAGATCATTCCGGCCTGGCAGAACCGACAACCTCGCGTGCAACCCCTGGCGATTTCCACTCCCACTCGGTCGTGGACAATCTCGCAAAAGGGCACCGGCACGGCGATGGGAAGTTCAGCGGTGTTCAGATCGGCAACAATTCGTCTTGATACGGACTCGCCGTCCTGGTGGAGCACAGGCACGAACACACCCTCTATGCGCTTCCAAGCCCGAAGCAGGTCCAGCCTGTCGCCTCCGGCTTCTTTCCAGCTCAGGAATGCATCGGCCATTTCCAGGATCAGGTCTTCCGCTTCACCAATAGCAAAGGCATCAACAAACGGCGACAAAGGGACAGGGTTCAATGCTACCGGGCCGCCGGCGATAACAAAAGGATCAGATTTAATGCGATCATTGGACCGAAGGGGGATGTGCCCGAGATCGAGCATCTGGAGCACATTGGTGGCACACAGCTCATACTGAAGGGAAAACCCCACTATGTCAAAATCCGCCAGGCAAGTGCCGGTTTCAAGACTCCGCAGAGGCCGGCCTTCTCGTCTGAGGATCTCCTCCGCATCAGGCCAGACCGCATACGCGCGTTCAGCGGCAAGGTCAGGGCGTCGGTTGACAACCGAATAGATCACCTTGAGACCCAGGTGGGACATGCCCATTTCGTACACATCGGGAAATGCCAGGGCAATTCGGAGCTTCACGCTCGCAGGGTCCTTGCGGACCGCGTTGACCTCGCCGCCAATATAGCGAGCCGGCTTTTCCACCCGCAGCAAGAGGTCTTCGGGAAACGAGGCGGAACCGGCAGGATTCCAATGGCGGGAAGAGCAGGGACGGTGTTCATAGGCCATATCGGTACCGGACTCCATTGCATGCTTATGTCGTTTTCACTCAATAATAGCATATGGGAGTCGTTTTCAGGGCAACCCGTATCGGAAGCGATCACCTGCTCAAAGCGGGATCATGTCGTGACGGGATTCATGACCGGCCCATCCACGCAGGATCTCAATCCGTCGGGCGTTCCGCAGATGCCGCAGATGCCGATTCCGCAACGCATGATGTCTTCCCGTGCGGTGAAGATTCGCTCAGTGGGGACTATCCTTCCGACAACCGTGGCGGCAGCGCTCATCATGGGCGCAGGCCCGCAGATGAATACCAGAGGCCGTTCCAGCGACGTTGGACATGCTTTGACCCACTGCTCCACCGCCCGGACAACTTCCCCAGGCCGGCCCGGTGGATCGATTAGGATTCTCGATCCCGGAACGGTCGTCAGGATTTCCTCCCTGAAGCCCGCCGAGATTTCCCCTGAAAAGCCGAAAAACGCGTCGGCAATATTTCCCAGGACTTTCGACGCGGCCATCATCAGCGGTGCGGTTCCGGTGCCGCCCCCTATAAGTACCAGAGGTTGGCCTGTTTGTGGTCGTGGAAAGCCTGTTCCATGGGGGCCTCTCAGGAAAACTATGTCGCTCGGGGCAAGAGCGGCCAGCGCTCGCGTGAATAGGCCTATTGCACGAACGAAAAAGACCGGCGGCTCGTCTCGGGCTGGTGAAAACGGCTTTTCTCCGACACCGGGCAGACGAAGGAAGAAAAAGCGGCCGGGCTCACACGGGGGACTATCGGCCAATTCCAGTCTGAACAGGTCGCGGCCAAGGGCCTCGTTGCGGGTGACTCGTGTCTTGAAATAGGTTGTCATGGTGATGGGACGCGAAAGGTTGGGGGATTGCGACGGGCTGTCCCCGTATTCGAGGCCTGCAACGAGTCTTTCGAAGAACTCGGCCAATTGAAGCGTAGTCATGCCTGCCAGCGCGGACCCCACGCTGAACAGGGTTGCTCCGGCGTTCCGGTAGGCTTTCACATGACCGGGTGATCCAATGCCGCCGGCCGCGATTATGGGGATGCTCACGTGAGCAGCCGCCTCTTGAACCGCCTTCAGTCCTATGGGCAACACTCCGGAACCCGACAGCCCGCCTACAACGTTGGATAGGACCGGATTACCGTCGCAATCGCAAACAAGTCCCGGGCCGACCGTGTTGATCAAAGTCAATCCGTCGGCTCCTTCACGCTCACAAAGGCCTGCCATGCCGGGCAAGTCCGCGAGATTCGGAGAAAGCTTGGGTATTATGGGCTTCCCGATATTCTTCTTGAGAAGCCTGAGAGTGCCGCGAACCGCACCCGGGTCAGACCCCACGCTCTGTCCGGCGCCTTTCACATGTGGACAAGAGAGATTCAGCTCAAATGCATCGGCAATAGGTTCGAGCAGGCGCGCGGTTTCGAGAAACTCCTCCGGACTGCCGCCCATTATTGAGACCACGAGCGGCTTGTCGTCGTACAGAGGCAGCAGGGGTTCCATGGCAGCGCGAAATGCGCGTGCTCCGGGATTGGCAAGACCCACCGCATTCACGAAACACCCGGGATGGTACTCGTGAAGGACAGGCTCTCTATATCCTTGTCTCGGTTCAAGGCTGATGGTCTTCGTGGTGAGGAACCCAATTTGGGGCACGTCACGGGCCACCCGTGCGATTACCGACGGTACGGTAGTAACGATGCCGGACGGTACGGTGAACGGAGCCCGTATCCCCAGGGGTGCAAGAGGAGTCTTTGCAAGCGCGTCCGAAACCGACTTCAAGAAGGTGCTCATTCCCACTCCATCGACAGCGCTCCATAAAGCACCAGGAAAAGTCTTTCACGTTGGTCAGCCGTCCAGGCGTTCAAAGAGCAGTCCATCCGTGCTTGCCGATAAGGTCAACAAACCTGCACCCAGTGTAGTTCTCGAGCTTGATGCCGGTCCTTGTCCGTATCACCCTTTTGAGTGTCTGCGAGAAGCGGTCTCCAACCGGGATGACGAGCCTTCCGCCCATACGAAGCTGATCCACAAGGATTTCAGGGACCTTGGGCGCTCCCGCGGTAACAATAATTCCGTCATAAGGTGCATGTGAAGGCCATCCCGCGCTGCCGTCTCCCACAATGAAGGTCACGTTGGCATACCCTATGCGTTCGAGCAGATCGTGGGCCTTCTCGGACAAGACCTTGATTCTCTCTATGGTATAAACCCATCTGCATAGCCGCGCGAGTATGGCAGCCTGATAGCCGGACCCGGTTCCGATCTCGAGGACCTGCTGATCCTCTCCGAGTTCCAGCAAATGAGTCATCAGTGCCGCCATGTACGGCTGGCTGATGGTCTGGCCCTCTCCTATCGGGAGAGGATTATCGTCGTATGCTTCATCCAAAAGGCTTTCGTCAACGAAGAGATGCCTGGGGACTTCCCTGATTGCTTCCAGGACTCGATTGTCGCGGATTCCTCGGGCGATGATCTGGCGATCAATCATTCTTTGCCTGGCTGCTTCGATGTCCTTCATTGATAGTTCCCTGTCATAAGCCCTGGAAAAAAAGAAAAGGGCCCTGGAAAAAGAGATCGAGGGCTTTCCTGTTCCCTGGACATTTAGACGGAACCGCAGTTACTCGCTCGCCAAGCGGGAAGCCGCGCCCGCGCCGTCAAATCGATACTCCGGGGTCGGTTACGACCCCGTGTGCCGAAGATGTCTTCACATCTGCCTGACATCCCAATTATTGGATAAAAAAGGCCGGTTGTCCAGCAAGGAAGTCCTTGCGAACAATCCGGCAAATTGCTGCGAGTCAAAGGTTTCTGCAACCGCGTCATCTCGAAGGAGGAGCGTAAGGAGACGCGGGCGGAAGTGGTGCTTGAGGCGCCACATCCTGCATCGGGCCTGGATCCTGAGCGTAATCTTGGCCGCTTGTGGCCGGCACAGGTGGAAAGAACGCTCCGTCCACCAGGTCGGAAACCCGGGTCATGATATTGGCCGGAATACTCAAGACCCAATCAATAGTGTTAGACAGAAAATTCCCTGGTGCAGACCCGTCGTAATAAGGATTGTGGTGGGCGCCGTACGGGTAATGCGGATACGTGGGCTGAGCGTCGGACGATTGAACGTCCCGCGGCCCATAAGTCTGGTCATAAGCGGGCGGGACGCTTACGGGGCCGCTGGGCGGAATTCCCACGTACGATTGGCCTGGCGGACCGGCTTCCGGTCCCCTCGGGGGGCCGGCCGGTTGCCGGGGAACAGTCCCTTGCTGCCACGCCCAGGTCACGGATGTCGGTGCTATCAGGAAGAAGAATATGACGAGAAGGTTCTTGGCGGCCATGCTTCCCTCCGTAGAGAGGATTTTTGCTGGGGGAGACTTAGCCCGAACCGCGCAGGACTTCAACATGTTTTTTTGTCCCATTCCTCTTTTTCTCCTCGTTGGACAGAGGCTCAGGGGCAAGTGCTGAGGGATTGTCAGTAAATGCCGTCGGGATTCGGGGGCAGGGGCGGAACCGCATGTCCGCCCTCCGTGGGTTCCTGACTGCCTCCTAGAAGCCTGTCGCGACCCATGGAAAGGTCCCCAATCGCAGCACGCCGGCAATCAAAGAGGTCCGGGTTGCCTGGATGTTACACGTCCAGGCGGCGAAGCGGCAGGAGGCATATTCTCCGAGACCATGTGCCAGAGCCGATTTGGCGAAGGAACTCGATTGCCGGCCCAAACCTCCTGTTCCTTCGGAACCGGGACGCAGTAGCGTCCGGGCTACCCGCGTGGCACGCTTCTTGGCCATTGAAGAGGATACGCAACAGCCTTCTAGCCCATAGCCATCAGACCTCCAAAAAAAACTTGACAAACTATGCAAAAGCGTGTATCAGTCGCGCTCCGCGATAAGGCGCCTTACTGTCACGGGAGTCAAGGGCCTATCCGGTCGGCTTTGCAGGAGAGGAAAACTCCAGGGTGAACCCGGTCGGGACGCGCGCCTTGCACTGCGCCAAAAAAGCTCACATATTTCCCGACCCGATGCTGCCGACGGACTTTCGAAGGTTGAGAAGCGAGGGCAGTCCTCTAACCGTAACTTCCCAAACGGAAAGGGGAGGGGACGAGGGTTGGCTGGAATTCCGGTTTAGCCGGATTCGCGGTGCGGAGCTTCAAGGATCCATCGTCGAAGATTCCGGCGACAAGTTCGCCTCGGATGAAGGCGCAAATGGTTAACAACGGCGAGGAGAGCGTAATCATGTGGATGACCCGCCAAGAGATCGCGAGCGAGTTGGGGATCGTTGTCAACAGCGTCAGAGGCAAGGTCCAAAAGGGCCAGATCGAGAGGAAAGTAGTAGACGGCAAGAACTACTATCGAATAGTCGATTTTGAGAAAACCCTGCCCAGGAGCGGGGACTCCGCCGGCCGAGATCCTTCGGATCAAGACAACGAAGAGCCGGATGAGTCATTCCAACAAGCCACACAAGAAACCCCAAAGGAGGCTACACAAGCGACAGCAGTCCGCAAATCCGCGGTTTTCGACCCCAAGTCCGTGCTTCTTGAAGAGTTGGCTTCACTCAAGATCGAGAGAAGCATCGACGCCATCGAGAAAGGGGACGAGATCGATCTGGCAACCAATGAAATCTCGAGGGAACTCGAGGCCAGAATCTCTATGCGTCAACAGAGGCAAATGAAAGAAATCGAAGATGCTCTGGAAAGGCTGAAAAGCGGAGAATACGGCCTGTGCGAGGAGTGCGGCGAGACCATTCCCGATCAGAGGTTGCGGCTGTTTCCAGCGGCAAGATACTGTGTGCGATGTCAGGAAGAGGCCGATCAGCACGAGAAGCTCAGATGGGATCGATTTCTTCGAGGGGGAGGCTGGCGAGAGGAGCCGTCGGAGAATTCGTTCGGCAATACCTTCGAGGATTGATTCTACGATTCCCATCGTGATACGATTTCGCTGCGGGCTCCCGGAACGATCCCTAAACGTGAAACAGCCTGGGCGTTTTGCTGCGGGCGGGTGTCAAACCCAGCCGTGCTCGCCCAGGCTGCAAGGTTTATTACGGGCAAAGCCCTCTATTGTTGAAACAAGCTGATAACGATGCCGTTGGGGTCTCTAAGGGCGGCGCAGCACGTTCCGTTGCGGATGGTGAGAGGCTCGGATAAGGACAAGCCCTGCGCCTCCAGTTTTCTCAGTTCAACCGTCAGATCCGCCACTGGGAAACTCAGCCCCGAGACGCCCCCCTTCGTGGGACCTGCCTCGGAAAATCTGTCGTGGCAGATTTCCAGCTTGTAAGGGGTCCCTTTCCGCTCCATCCGGACGCTGTCCAGTCCGCCGGACAGGCTGGGGATAGCCCTGAACCCAAGTTTTTTGTAGAAACTAATCGTGTCTTCCGGTTTGGATGTCGGAACGGCAATGGTCAGAGAATGCTCATCGACACCCTGTTCAATACGGCCGGCTGATTCGGCCTTGGTGTTGTGAGCCACCAAAACGGTGAAAGCCGCCAGAAACACAATAGAACATGTGAACCCAAGAAAGAGTCTTTTCGCATGGCCCGCCGGCAATCTCATGCGTCTTCTACCTCCTCAACCGCTCCAATCAAAAAAAATCGGCCCGCGTATGTTGCGAACACGAAATGACTATACACAAAAATCTGAACAAAAGCAAGGGATACGAACGCTTTTCGTCAACCCCAGCAAACCAACGATCCCAACGTGTTACAATTCACGTTGTTTTCCCTGCAAGAAAATCCGAATCAACAGAACTTGTCCGACCCGGGTACGTGGCCAAAGGGAAGTTAGATAGCTGCCACAAAACAGCCGGATCAGTCAAGAAGAAAATGCCATGTTTGCGCGAAAGAGCCTTGGCTCAAGTCAACGGTTGCTTGCTGCTCTGCAGGAAGCTTGACATATAGGGTTCGGTCGGGTAATGATAAATGAACAGGTGCTTTTCAAGCTTAATAGGAAAGCCGGTTGAATTCCGGCGCGGTCCCGCCGCTGTAACCGGGGACAAGTCTTTCCTCATGCCACTGCCCTGAACCATCAGGGTGGGAAGGCGAGAGACGGAGGATGATCCGGGAGCCAGAAGACCTGCCTGTCCTGTGGTAGCTGCGAGGCACGGCTCTTTTCGGGGAGAAGTAAGCTGGGTACATTCCCGAGACCTCATTGAGGCTCGGGTTTTTTGTTTTTGGAGAGATCTGATTTTACTTTTCTTGGATGAAAGGTTACCGACATGGGTTGGAGTCAGGCGACCCCTAGCGACCTCTTCCTGGACCTCCCTATTCCGGACGAATCCTTGCCCGAGGAAACTGAATGTCCTGAAGATTTCGATTTGCTGGAAGAACCGATCCTGAATGGGCATTGGATCGCAGACACGGCTCCGGTGGACCTCGTGTGCGGCGGTGATTTGCCGGAGACGCCCGCTGAAGAAGCTTGGACTGATACGCACTGCGAATTCTTTCGGCACAAGGCAGGGTTGATTCTCTCCACTGTGGCCCATGCCGTTGCACTTGCAGCACTTCTATGTCTGTCCATAAACACTTCCACAGGGGGACCGGGAGATCTCAGAGAGAGGATCGTCTCTGTGCGCCTTATAGATGGTGATCTTTCAGTCCCTCAAGAAGAAAGCCCCAGCACGATGGATTCAGCCGCTTCCGCGGCATCCGTGGCTGAGCGGCGCCAGCAGGTCTCAACGGATATCGTGAAGCCGTCTCGCTGGAAAGCGCCTGAGCGCCCGGCGACCACCGCAACTCTGAGGGAAGCAATGTCGGATTCTCTTAACCGCGCTCGGAAAATCGAAGAGATTCTTCAGACCCGTCCTCTCCTCCACAGGACCGCGGGGCATGACCAAGAGAACCTGGACAGCCCGAGCAAGGCCGATTCCGTCAACAGCATTCCATCGACGGCGAATTCGCAGCGTCGCATGCTGCTTTCGGCAGGATCAGAAATGGTCGATTTTAGAACCGGAGTACTGTCGGCCATAGAGCAATCGGTTTTCTTTCCCCGCGGGGCCTTGACGAAAGGCCTTTTTGGGCAATCCCTTGTCCGGTTTACGATTTGCAGAGACGGATCGATTACGGGTCTTTGTTGCGTCAGCAGTTCGGGTTCAAACGAACTCGATCAAGCCGCGCTGCAGATTATCGAAAAGGCGTCGAGGAAATTTCCTCCATTCCCGAAGCACGTTGCGGAAGAAAGCGTGAGCTATGTGGTTCCGATTGTTTTCAAAGCCAGAGTTGCAGGGGGGAGCTGACAGATTCAGTGTGCTGATTTTGTCAGCGCTGGTCGCATTGCTTTTCCCCGTTGCGGAAGCTGAAACACGAGAGCCTGTGCGCGTCTGTACAGTGGACCATCTCTCGCGTGAAATTTGTTTGTCACGGCCCGCGGGCCGCGTGGTATCCCTGGCCCCCAGTTTGACGGAGATCGTTTTCGCTCTCAGTGGAGGGAACTTGTTGGTGGGGCGGACAGCGCGCTGTAATCACCCACTTGAGGCTTCTCATGTACCGGCAGTCGGACCGTACATGAGTCCCGATCCGGAACGAATCATAGATTTGAAGCCTGATTTGGTCCTGGCGCCAAAAGACGGGACCAAGAAGAGGATGGTAACTCGTCTCACCGACCTCGGCATTCCGGTCTTTGTCGAGGACTGCCGTAACCTGGACGACATTAGTGACCTGATTCAAAGGTTGGGACGCATCCTTGATCGAGAGAGAGAAGCGGCGAGGACCATCGAGCAGTTCGACCAACAGAGGAAACTGGTTCGGGAGCGAATTCAGGCTCGGAAGAAACCGTCGGTTCTTTTTGCAGTAGGTAGCTCGCCTCTGGTGGTTGTAGGAGGCAAGAGCTTCTTGGGCTGCCTCATCCGTGAGGCCGGGGGGATCAACGTAGCGGAAAACGAACGCATTCCCTTTCCCAAATTGAGCATCGAGGAGGTGATCACCAAAGACCCGGACATCATTCTCGTCCTCGACAAAGAACTCCCGAAGGAAAGGTGCATTGAGACCTGGAGCCGTCATCGCAGCCTCAAGGCGGTGAGAGAAGGAAGAATCCATGTGATGAACGCGGATCTTCTGGCCCGTCCTTCTCCCCGCATTGTGGATGGCTTGCGCCAACTGGCGAGGATCTTTCATCCCAGCGCATTTCCGCGGGATGAATAGACTGTGAATCCGGGCAATTGCAGGAAGGCCTGAAAAAGTCTGAGGCAGGTCTGGGGACTACAGGAGGTCGGCGTAATGAGACTGAACGTGCTCTCTCGAACGATGGTTGTCAGCATGATGTTCCTGGGCCTCTTGACCGTCACCACGGCAGTTGCCGTGATGGTAGGGACAACCTCTCAGGACATTATAGCGCTGCTGTTTTCAGGCGCTGAGACTGAGCAGGCCGGAAGGACCTGGATGATACTGCTGGAATACCGGCTTCCGCGGACGCTCCTCGCAGTCGTGGTCGGCGCCGGACTTGCCGTTTCTGGCGTCGTGTTTCAAGGGGTGACGCGAAATCCCCTGGCAGAGCCATATTTGATGGGCATTTCCGCCGGGGCAGCCTTGGGCGCGGTAATTTCGATCACTCTGTCCGGGGAGTATCAATTCTTTGGCACGTCCGTGGCAGCATTCTTGGGAGGACTGGTATCCGTCGCTCTGGTGTACGGTCTTGTTTCCGTGAGGAAGAAAGGCGATTACGTGAACACGGTCATCCTGGCGGGCGTCATAGTTGCCGCCTTGATGAATGCCTTGATGCTGCTCGTCATGTCGGTCTCCAGCTCGCACGAGCTGCAAAGGATCCTCTTTTGGTTGATGGGAGATTTCAGCCTGGCAGATTATCAAGAGGTTCAAGTCGCCGGCTTATTCGTGGCTGGAGGCTCGATATTTATCTACGCTCAAGCGAATCGTTTGAACCTGCTCATAGCAGGAGACGAAACCGCTGCGTACCTTGGGGTCCATGTGGCCCGGACCCGAACACTGTTAATCATTGCCGGTTCGCTGGTTACCGGAGCGGTCGTCAGCGTTGCCGGAACGGTTGGTTTTGTGGGGCTTGTGATCCCTCACGTCATGAGGCTCTTGTTCGGCCCTGACAACAGAGTTCTCTTGCCTGCTTGTTTCCTGGGCGGGGCATCGTTTCTCGCTGCGGCGGATTGCATCGCCCGCACCGCTGCCTACCCGTTGGAACTGCCGGTGGGCGTTGTCACTGCACTGACCGGAGCACCCTTTTTTCTGTATCTTCTCATACGAAAGTGATCAATGCGCGAGCAATACGCCGGGCAAGATGAAGGCAATCGAGCTTCGAAGCCCTCGCGAAAAGTTGATTCATCAGTGCTGGAATGCCGAGATGTCTGGTTTGCTTACAAGGATAAGAAAGAACCGGTCCTCAAAGGGGTTAATTTGGCTATTCAGGAAGGCGCCATCACTGGCGTGATCGGCCCTAACGGGTCCGGCAAGTCTACCTTGGTGCGCATTCTCAGTGGGATTCTCCGTCCCTCTAGCGGAACGGTGACCCTGGATGGGAAGCCCTTGCATCGGCTCGGCAGACAAGCCGTAGCCCGA
>DYLG01000099.1 GCA_020722215.1 Desulfomonile tiedjei | reverse complement strand
AAATCTCTGGCTTTTCTGGGGGGGGCGTTCCACGGTTCGGACCTCCGGGGGGGGACTCGGTGGCGCGTCGGAATAGCGTTGCTTAGTGCTCCGTTTCCTAAATGCGGTCTCGCATTCCGGACCGTCACCCCGGCGAAAGCCGGGGGCCGGGAAATGCGAGAAGAGCTGGATTCCGGCTTGCGCGGGAATGACGGAAAGTGGCGCCCAAATACATCACTGAAGTCGCGCCACGCTGTGCTTAGCATGTTAATTCAACACGGGTCCGAACTTCAAAGGATTGTTGTTCCGGCAGGGCATTACGGTTAATAAAGATTGTAATATCAATATGCTGATTCGGACACCTCAAATAGCTGTGCCGTCTTCTTCTGATAATTCGCCCGGTTAGCCTGGAAAAAGCTTGACAACGAGAAAGAACCTGTCTACAAGCTCCCCGGTGCCTGCAGCTCGTTGCCCGTAACCTTGGGTGATGACACGTGGAACCCGTCTATCCCCTCCGTTGCGTCCGGATTTGCAGCTCATGAGGGTGTGGTTTTAAGTGGTTGTTCCAATGGATACTTTCGCATGAAATCGGGGGTAACGTGATGGTCAAAGCAGAATCTCTTCGTCCCGGCGACCGCTCTACTGCTCAGTCAAGTTCCGAAGCCAATTACGACTGCCTCAAGGAAATCGTTCGCATCGCTCGAAAGAACCGATGGGATTTGGAGAGCCTGAACTTGGTTCCCAAAGATCTGCCTGAGAACGGGCCTGTCACTCTTGGCAAGAAGGAGTGTCAGAACAGGAATCGCCTTATTACAAATGTGCTCAAACGCTTCCGCAAGATCCTGACCCCCCCGGTCCCCGCTGATCTGGAGATGTCCATCAAGAGCAAGCCCAGCGCTGAATGGCTCCCATGGGAAAAGGAGGCTATCCGGAAAAACGAACGGTGGCGAAGGGAGCTTCAGGACACAAGACCGAAGATTCTGGCTGAGCTTAACAGAGTATGGCCTGATTAGACGCCCCCCCGGAACAACCCGGACAGGTTGCTCACCGCCGAAGCCGTTCAGTTGACGACAACTTCGCCCCGGCCGACAATGCCGGACCGAGACGCGCACCTCCCGCTGGCATTTCTATGCGGGTGCGTGTCATTCCCATTTGCGGTCCAGGGTTCTGTACTGGATTGCCTCGGCAACGTGTGGCGCTTTGATGTCCGGCGCACCCTCGAGGTCTGCGATGGAGCGAGCAATCTTGAGCACGCGATGGTACGCGCGCGCTGAAAGCCCCAGCATGTCCACCGCCCTTTGCAGAACTACAGCGGATTCCGAATCCAGCGGACAGAATTTCTTCAAATGACGATTGTTCATCTGGGCGTTGGAGTATATGCCGGTTCCCTTGAGACGCTGGAGCTGAATGCGTCTAGCTTCGTTGACCCGTTGGCGTATTGACTTGGATGATTCTCCTTCTGCTCTGCCGGTCATGTCCTTCCAATCGACGGACGGGACCTCCACGTGGATGTCTATTCTGTCCAGAAGCGGGCCCGAGATCTTACTCCAGTAACGCTGCACGGCTTGAATGTGGCAGTTGCACTGATGTTTCGGATCCCCCCTGTAACCGCAAGGGCAGGGGTTCATGGCCGCAACGAGCATGAACCGTGCGGGAAACGTCACAGCCATTTGGGACCTGGAAATGGTCACAACGCCGTCCTCGAGCGGTTGTCGAAGCACCTCAAGCACATTCTTGCGGAACTCAGGAAGCTCATCGAGAAACAAGACGCCATTGTGAGCGAGTGAGACCTCGCCCGGCCTGGGAATTCTTCCTCCTCCGATGAGGCCCGCGTCCGATACGGTATGATGAGGAGACCGGAACGGCCGAACCGTAATGAGCGAACCATTCTGACCCAACAGTCCTGCGGAAGAGTAGATCTTGGTTGTTTCCACCGCCTCTTCGAACACCGGTGCGGGAAGAATGGTTGGCAGTCGCTGGGACATCATCGTCTTGCCCGCGCCGGGCGGGCCGATCATTAGTATGTTATGCCCGCCTGACGCCGCTACTTCAACGGCTCTCTTAGCGAATTCCTGCCCCTTGATCTCGCTGAAATCGATGGGATACTCGCCGAGTGCCGCCTCATGCTCCTCTTTGGAAAGCTTGGCCGGCTCCAGCGCGACTCGGCCCATCAAGAAGCCCGTTGTGGTGAGGAGACTCGAAACACCTATGATGTCAACTCCCTCGACAACCGCAGCCTCCCCAACATTTGCTTCGGGCAGTATCAACCCTTTGAACTTCAGTTCACGAGCAGCCAAGGCAATGGATAAAGCCCCTCGGACAGGCTTGACCCGGCCATCCAGAGATAGTTCCCCCACGACCATGTAGTCTTCGACCTTTTCGGCCGGAAGCAGGTCCAACGCGGCCAGAGTCCCCAGAGCTATAGGAAGGTCGAAGCCCGACCCTTCTTTCTTCAAGGCAGCAGGAGCAAGATTCACCGTCATTCGCCGCGCGGGAAAGGGATAGCCGCTGTTGACAATGGCAGACTTCACTCGGGCAATGCTCTCCTTCACGGCGTTGTCCGGAAGCCCCACAACGGCTATGAATGGCGTTCCGGGATATATGTCCACCTCCACTTCCACCGGGTGGGCATCAATTCCGAGAAGGGATCCCGAGTGCACTCTTGCAAGCACGACGAACCTCACTTGGCAGCTTACGGTTCGTTTAGTCGAGCCACGTTTCGTTGCCGGAAGACGTTTCCACAAGACACCAGTGAATGAAGTAAACCAGAATGTGCTTCCATCGTCAACGGTTCACCTGTCTGCCACGTAAGTGAGCTGATCTATCGGTATCTTGAGCGATATCGGGAGATTCCTCTTTACTTAAGCCTTGGTTCTGTGCCAATTTCCCTTGCGAGGGGAAAAATGACTACCATTAGGCGGACAGGCATGAAGTTTCGGCGGTGTGCTCAAATCTTGGCGTTTCTTGTGGCCTTCAACGTAATGATAGCATCGGCTGCCGCTCTCGACCGCGACCCGGAAATTGGCAAGCAATTACCTTCAGATCGTGAAGCAACCCTGGAGCCGGCACGAGTCTGGATAGTGGTGAATCTCTTCACCGGTCAAACGTCCAAACAGGCGGTTATTGTTCGGGACACCCTTGCAGCGTTGGGAGCCGAAGGCAAAGGCATCGTCATGCCGTACTCGGACATAACCGTAGAGAATATGAAACGAATCAGACCTGGTTTTCTCGCATTGAGCCCGAACGGCATACCTTGGTGCAAGTACAAAGGAAAGAACGGCGCGGCTTTGAAGGAGTTCCTGCACGCTCTAAGAGTGATCGTGGAAGAACTGAACATTCCGGTGGTGGGCATTTGTGGAGGCCATCAGGCCCTCGCCCTGGCCTTTGGCGGAAAAGTCGGCCCTATCCGCGGAGGCGAGGACGATTGCCTGCCTTATGGAAAGAACCCCACCGAGAGAGGCAGACACGACGTGGACGTGGTGGAGAACGACCCGATCTTTGCCGGAATGGCCGGGAAGCTGAATATGGTTCAGAATCACTACGACGAAGTGAAACGGCTCCCACCGGGTTTCGTGTGTCTGGCGAAAAACAAGTTGTGCCCGTACCAAATCATCAGGCATCCGGAAAGACCGGCGTACGGAGTTCAGGCACATTGCGAATACTATTTCAGGTCAAGACCTGATGGCGGCATGCTGCTAAGAAATTTCCTCCGAATAGCCGAAACCCACAATCAGTTTGTCAGGAAAGGACTGCAATGGACTCGCGGCGCCGCCATGACCAAGAAGGGCCAGGTCAAGAGCGAGCAACTGTTCTGATGAAGAGACAGGGATTCTTTGTGCGGCATGACCGGATTCCGGTGAGCCGTTCTACGCCGACGACTTGCCGGCCCGGCTTATTGGCGCAGAGGATCCCTGTCAGGAGCTGACTACGGATGATAGACATACAAAAAGAGCCCATACAATACGCTACGGAAGTCATAGGAAAGGATCCCTTTGCCACGCTGCTGGGTATCAGGGTGGAGCAGGTGCGCGATTCGTACGCGCTGCTCAGTCTCCACATCAAAGACGAGTTCTGCAACGCGGAGGTGAGAACGCATGGCGGGGTCCTCTTCAGCCTTGCAGACCAGGCCTTTGCCGTAGGGCTGCATTCGCGCGGTCACAAGGCATTTGGCGTGGAAGTAAAGATAAACTATTTCGAGCCGGCCCTGCCGGGAGATGTGGTTCTCGCTGAAGCCACGCCGATTGATATTCGGAAGAGATTCAGCCTGTGGAGCGTTGAACTGAGGAAACAAACCGGCGAGAGAGTCGCGTTAGCCCACGGCATGGCCTACCATCTTGTCTGAGAAAACTGCTGCCATGAATCATGTTAACCACTCAGGACACGTGCTCGTCGTGGA
The DNA here is from genome assembly GCA_020722215.1 of Desulfomonile tiedjei. Lineage (GTDB taxonomy): Bacteria > Desulfobacterota > Desulfomonilia > Desulfomonilales > Desulfomonilaceae > DYLG01. Next base: position 9,658 of record DYLG01000099.1, on the reverse strand, counting down.
AGATGACCCGTACAATGGGCCTTTCACCAAGGAACTCTTGACTGCCGCGGGTTTCCGGGCCGACCTGTCCGTATCAGCAGAGGACGGCCTGGATTTCCTTGATCGGCACGAAGGCGACGGCCCGGACATGATCCTGCTCGATGTTAATCTCCCCGGAATAAGCGGCCTTGAAATGACGGCGAAACTCAAAGCTCACGCCGAGTTTCAGTACATTCCGGTCATGCTGTTCACGGTAAACGATTCCCTGGAAAGCAAGATTGAAGGACTCAACAGCGGCGCCGACGGATACCTTGCCAAGCCCTTCGATCCGGACGAGCTGATTGCCCGGGTCAACTCAATGCTGCGGATTCGCAGGCTTTACTGCAGCTTGAGGCACGAGCGGCAAATCAACCGTAAGCTCACCCATACCCTGGACCGCTCGGAGGGACTGGCCAAGCTGTTGGGGAGATCGCATAAGATGCGCGAGATTGCAGAACTCGTTCTGGACATTTCCGACAGCGACTCCCACGTCCTGATCCAGGGTGAGTCCGGAACGGGTAAGGAAGTCCTGGCCAAAGCCATTTGGCAAGAGAGCAGGCGAACTTCAGGCTCTTTCATAGTGGTGAATTGTGCGGCCTATGCCGAGACCCTGCTCCATTCCGAGCTGTTCGGTCACGAGAAGGGTGCATTCACGGGCGCTATCAGGACCAAGCCGGGCAGGTTCGAGCAGGCCGACGGCGGAACCATCTTTCTCGACGAAGTGGGCGAGATCAGCCTTCCCACGCAGGTCATCCTGCTCAGAGTGATACAGGAGCGCAAATTCGAGAGAGTAGGGGGTGAAAAAACCCTCAGCACGGATGCCCGGATCATTGCAGCAACAAACAGAGACCTCAAGAAGGCCATGACCGAAGGCAAGTTCAGGGAAGACCTGTACTGGCGGCTCAACGTCATCTCCATTCATGTGCCTCCGCTCAGGGAGAGAAAAGAGGACATTCCTCAGCTTGTGATGAACTTCGTTGACAAGTACAACCAACTCCTGGGCAAGAACATCAGGGGAGTCTCGAACGACGCCTTGGATCGCATGTTCGGACACCATTGGCCGGGCAATGTGAGAGAACTGGAAAACGTGGTGGAACGCGCCATGGTTCTTGTCAAGGGAGACATCATTTCCGCCGAGAACCTCCCCGCCGAGCTGGAGGCTTCCGTCGGCTGTTCTGAACCCGAGGACCGGGCATCGGACCTCAAACGCCTGGAGAAGGATCACGTCCTTGCAGTCCTGGACAGATGCGGCTGGAACAAGTACAAGGCCGCCAAGATCATGGGAATCAGCCGCAGCACACTTTACAGCAAAATCAGGAAGTTCGGTTTGAAGGAAGCAGGGTGAAGCCCTTCTTCTGTGCATTGGCCGGGGAAGAAGAAATCCAACCACCAAGGTACCGAGACCCCAAGGAATCCTAACGAATTGTCTTCTTGGCGCCTTTGCGTCTTGGTGGTGAAGAATCAAGAGGGCGATCGCCGATCGCCCATACAGGCCGCCCCACTCTACCGTCCGGGGGGATTTTCCACAGGGTCCGGGGCCGCGGGTGATGCGGGTCCTTTCAGGACCTTGGCATCGTGTTCCTTTTTGGCAAGGACATACAATTGCTTGATCTCCTCCAAGGGGTCCGGGGAAACCTCGCCCTTCCTGTGCGGCTCAGGCGGAGGCTGGAACATCTGGTGACTCATCCACTGATTGGACGAGCCACTGCGCGGTCGGTTGGCAAGCTGGTCCTGAGCGAACGCCACGGAGCAGAGAAGCGTACCAATAAGCAACGGTATCAGGTAGCAGGTGTATTTCATGTGTTCGTTTCCTGATCAAGAATTGGGCATCTGCAACCGCCGGCTTGTCTCCTCTGAGAGCCGGCGGTCGGCAGGCAAGGCCTAACGGGTAACTGATAACATAAAACCGTTGTCAAATCAATTGCATTGAGCAGATTCGGAATGCTCTGGATAGCAAGAGCGAAATAACTATCTTGAATCACTCCATTTGCCATATCTCTCCCTGAGCACCCTGTGGAGAATCTTGCCCGTTCCTGTGCGAGGCATGTCCTCTTCCTCAATAAACACTATGCTCTTGGGCACCTTGAATCCGGCTATCTGAGTTCTGCAATGGCGTCTGATTTCGTCTTTGAGCGTTTCTGTGGCCTCGGTCCCCTCTCTGAGTATCACCACAGCGTGCACGGATTCTCCCCATTTCTCATGGGGAATGCCGATGACCGCCACGTCTTTCACCGCGGGATGAGATCCCACTACGTTTTCAACCTCCGAAGGATAGACGTTCTCGCCTCCGGAGATGATCATGTTCGCCTTGCGATCAACGAGCACATAGAAACCGTCGGGATCGCGGTAGCACATGTCCCCGGCAGTGAACCATTCTCCTTGAAAGACATCCTTGGTCTTCTGGGGGAGGTTCCAATATTCCTTGAACACCATGGGGGTCCTGGAATAAAGTTCGCCCACCTGGCCGTCGGGGACCTCGTTTCCTTCTTCGTCCAGCACCTTGATACGGTCGATGCCGAAGATTTCCTGGCCAATGGTGCCGAGTTTGCGCAACTGGTCCTCGGGCCTGCAAAGGGTCACCAGACCGGCCTCGGTGGACCCGTAGGCCTCCCAAAGTTCCGCGTTCTTGAAAAAATCGAGTATTGCCAGCTTGGTGTCCTTGCGAGCAGGAGCGGACGAAATGAGCAATTGACGGACGCTTGACACGTCGTATTTCTTCTTCACTGCGTCGGGCAGGCTCAGAATCATAATGTAGTGGGTGGGAACCAGGGAAGTGAACGTGACCTTGTATTTGTCAACGGTGGCGAGGAAGTCTTCTGCATTGAAGCTCGACTCGTTGTAAACGCATACGGGCGCGGAGACCAGAGTGTAAGGGAACGAATAGAATATTGAGTTCACATGGCACATGGGCATTACCATGAGCGGCTTGTCCGTAGGCCGCACGCCCGTGTTGATGTTGTTCAGATAGTACTCGGCCAGGTAGCTCTCGTGGCTTCGCACCACGCCCTTGGGACGGCCGGTTGTGCCGGAGGTGTACATGAACGTCCAGGGATCTTCCGAATCGATCATTACGCCCGGTTCATCTGGTGAGGCCGCGGCGAGCCAGTCTTCGTACCCGACGTACCCGTCCGGAACAGCGTCGCCAGGGGCGCCTAGATACACGAAGGCACTGGCAGGCACAGGCAGGTTGTCTCTGATCTTGTTGATAGTCTCCACAAAGGGCTTTTCGACAATCATGGCCTTTGAGCCGGAATCATTTACGATGTATTGGATTTCCGGTGCAGCAAGTCTGAACATGAGCGGCACAGCGATCTGTCCGCCCTTGGCGCAGCCTGCGTATATATCCATCCATTCGACTCGGTTGAAGGCAATAATCGCAACCCTGTCTCCGTAGCCGCAGCCCACAAGAGACAGGGCGTTCCCAACGCGGCAACTGCGCTCATTCCATTGGGAAAAGGTAAAATCCTTGCTCTTGTCCTGGCAACCGAGCTTGTCCGGGTACTTCCTCGCCATCATCGAGAGCACCTTTCCCATGTCCACCCATTTGCTGATTGTCATGACGTCCTCCGTGAAAAATATCTTTGCGCTGTAGCGCAAATGCGGTCGAGTATTCTGATGAGTAGGGTATCCGGCCAACGGCCTCTGACAGTAGGACCGGCGTCTTGCCGGTCATTATGAGTCCGCCTATGACGGACAAGATGCCCGTCCCGCCAAATCATGAGCCCGATGGTATAATTTTCCGGAAGTGCCGCATCGCCGCCCAATATGGCACCGTATTTCCGCACTGAAGCACTTGGTTGGCGTGCAGAGCCTGCCCGACCGGACGTCCTACAACGCCCGAGAGGGGCGAACCGCAGGCAGCCGGCTGGAGCGTCCATGTTCCGCCGGCCCCTACGTCCCGTCATCAGTCTTTATGACGCGGGCCGGTTGAAATTCCCAAGCGGTTCGTATCCCTTGGCCTTCCTTCCTTTTCTCTATTGCGTCCAGAATCCTCTCCGGGGTCAGAGGGAAATGATTGAAATAGATCCCCAGTGCGTTGCCCACCGCGTTGCAGTAGGCCTGGGCTGCGGACATGGCCACGGACATGCCTGCTTCCTTTGCCCCGTAGGGTCCTGCGGGATCTATGGTTTCCACTATAATGGGCTTAATTCGCGGCATGTCCTTCATTACGGGGATCTTGTATTCGAGCATCGTGGGATTTAGGCAATGCCCTCCGTGCCACCGATGCTCCTCGGAGAGCATTCCGCCGTGCCCTCCGAAGGCAACTGAACCCTCGAATTGCCCCTCGACCACCATCGGGTTGAGGGCAAACCCGCAATCCTGCGCGCAAGTCACATCAAGGGCCTTGACCATGCCCGTTTCGGGATCCACCTCGACTTCGGTCACTGTCGCGCCGAACGAAAAGGCCTGAGAAAGCTGTCCGCGGGGATTTGTTATCCATTCTCTTCGCTGATCCACCTCGGGTGCAAATGAGCCCCGTCCCATAATCGGCCGCCCCATTAAAAGGGCCTGCCGGACAATTTTCGCGATGGAGACGCCCACATCAGGCGCCCCTCGGACGAAGACCTTCCTGTTTGCCGCCACCAGATCCTGGGGATCGGCTTCCAGCATGTGGGACGCGACCTCAAAAATCTGCGCCTTCGCGTCTTCTGCTGCTCTCTTTACAGCGTTGCCTCCGCCGAAGGTCGATATCATGGAGTACGAACCCGCGTCCGTGGGGGTGACCTCAGTATCGGCAGAAATGAGACGGATGTCGTCAGGCGCCAGCCCCAGCTCTTCTGCTGCGATCAGGACGAGCATGTGGTCGTTTCCCTGCCCGTTGTCCACAACGCCGGAGACAACTGTTGCGCCGCCGTCCTCATGGAACTTCACAAAAGCCTGGGAACCGCCGCGGATGCCCAGCGGAAAGCCGGTCTGAACAGAGTTCACCCCCATTCCGATACCGCGCAACGGCTGCGGATTGTTGAATTTGTCCAGGAAGTTGCTCTCCGCAGCGGTCTTTTCGATGCACTCCGTCATGCCGCAGCTCGCCACGTATGACCCCGTGGGAGTGGTTTCTCCAGCCTTGCGCGCGTTGCGCAGGTGCATGGTTACCGGATCGATTCCCAGCTCTTTGCCGATCATATCAAGCTGAGTATCTATGCCGCAGGCAAAAGACCGTCCGTGAACCCGGATCATACCGCCAATGGGTTTATTGGTGTAGATTCGGTACCCGGTGAAACGGACATTGGGCACGTTGTACGCCTGCTCGTGGCATAAGAAAGGAACCGATGTGGCAATGGGACCGGTGCTCGAGTATGCCCCTCCGTCGAGATACGCGACTGATTCGCGCGCGAGCACGCGGCCTTCCTTGTCCACCCCGGTCTTATGAGTCGTGATCATCGCGTGGCCCTTGCGGGTCGCGATAGTATTCTCCTCACGGCTGTAAACCAGCTTGACCGGCCTCCGGGTTTTCAGGCTGAGCAGACACGTTATGAACTCCGCTGGGAAGACATCCGACCGCCCGCCAAACGCTCCTCCTATGGTGATCTTGCGGACGTTTACCTGGGAGAGGGGAATTCTAAGGGCGTTGGAGAGCGCCTTGGCCTTGGTGTGCGGCGAAGCATTGGGCATCCACACCTCCACCGAACCGTCCGAATGGCTGTTTGCAACGACAGCGTAAGGTTCGGTCATGAAGTAGGATTCCTCCTCGGCAACGAACGTGTCCTCACGGACAAGGTGACACCTTGCGAAGGCCTCGTCCACATCTCCTACGTCGATTTTCACTTCCACGTTGATGTTTCGTGGCTTGTCCTCGTGAACGAGGGCTGCGCCCGGCGCGATGGCGGACCATGCGTCAAAGACCGCGGGCAGCTCTTCGTATTCGACCGTGATAAGTTCCAGGGCCTCCAGAGCGGTATCTTCGTCAACCGCTGCCACCGCTGCCACTTCGTCGCCCACGTAGCGGACCTTGTCAACGCATAGCAGTTGCTGGTCTCGGGTGTACCTGAACACGCCCCATTTTTCTCCGGCAGTGTCCTTTCCGGTGACCACAGCATGGACTCCCCGGAGCTTCTTTGCCTTCGACACGTCTATGTTCAGGATGCGAGCGTGAGGATAGGGACTGCGAAGAATCTTGGCAACGAGCATTCTTGGCAATTCGAGATCTGCCGTGAACACGGCTTCGCCTGTCACCTTGGCCTTCGAATCCACACGGGGGATGCTTTTTCCGACGAGTTTGTATTCCTGTTGGGGCAAGATTCCGACCTCCCACTGATTGAGGGCTGACGCTGCACCATCTGCGAAGCGCAGGCGGATTGGGGGACACGCAGTTAATCCTGAGCTTTTTCCTGTAATTCCCGGGCGGCCGTTCGCACTGCCACGCGCATCTTTGCATATCCGGTGCATCTGCAGAAGTTACCCGTCAGTGCCGCCTCAATGTCATCATCCGTAGGATTAGGGATACGATCGAGAAGAGCTTTGGATGCCATTATCATCCCCGGTGTGCAGAATCCGCACTGAACCGCTCCCAGATTGACAAACGCCTCCTGGATGGGGTGAAGCCATCCCTCTTTGCTCAGGCCTTCAATGGTGACTATGTCCGCACCCTCGGCCTCGAGGGCCAAAGTGAGGCACGCTCTGACGGGCGCGCCGTTCATGAGAACCGTGCATGCGCCGCATACTCCTTCGGAGCATCCTTCTTTAACGCCCTTGAGTCCGAGGTCATTCCTCAGGGCCTCCTGGAGGGTGTAATTTGGCGGAACGGCGAGTTCCACCGGATCGCCGTTCACGGTCAGACTCAGTAACTGCTTTCTCATGGCTTGGCCTCTGTTCGAGTTAAGATTCATAGGAATTGCGCATCGTAGTCGATCTGAACGCCCCTCACAGTCGGAGAGCTTCTTTGACCGCTCTCCGGGCCATAACTCCGGCCATTTTCACCCTGTAGTCCCTCGACTGAATTGCGTTTTCCACAACCACCCCTCCGGCTGCCCTAAGAGCGATTTCCGCCGCCCTATCGGCCATCCGGGGCTCAGGCTGGGCTCCCTTGATTTCCTTTTCAGCCTCTCTGAGTATCACAGGTGCAGGTCCCACTGCCGAAATCACCAGTCTGAGATGCTCCACCTTGCCCTTATCCAGGACCGCCACTGCTGCGGCATTGACCAGCGGGAAATCTACTGCGGACCGCATTCCCAGGCGCTGGTAGGACCAGGAGATCGGAGCCCAAGGGAGCGGAATTCTGATTTCGGTAAGAATCTCTTCGGGAAGGATGTGGTACGGGGATTCCCCGAGTCCGGAAAAGAACTCTGTCAAGGGGACCACCCGGCTTCCGCCGAGTCCAACGAGCCTGACCGATGCAGACAGGGCCAAGAGCACCGGAACCGTGTCCCCGGAACAGATTGACTGGCAAGATTCCGACCCTTTAAGCGCAAGGCAGTCCTTGGCTCCGGTACGGTGACAGCTCCCTTTGCCTTTCCTCCAGAAAAGGGATTGGTTGTAGAACAGACACCGGGGCGTGAGGCACAGGTTGCCTCCGATTGTCCCTCGGAAATGCTGTATTGCCATTGCGCCGATGGAATTGATCGCCTTGACAAGGATGGGGAAGTGCTCTTTCACCGCAGGGTGGGAGGCCACCTGGGCCAGTGCAGTGCCCGCGCGGATGACCAAGGTGTCCGGAGTCAGGTCTATGCCTGTCAAGTTACGGATGTTCCTGATGCTTATCAACGCAGCGGGCGCTAGCAGGCGGTGTTTGAGATTGACAACCAGATCGGTGCCGCCTGCCAGAATCCAGGCACTGGTGCGCATTTGGTCCTTGAGCTTCAGGGCATCTTCCAGAGAAACCGGCGCAAAGTACTCGAACTGGGGGAGTCGCATGAGTTCTCCTGAAGTTTCCCGGCAGACGAGCCGGACTCATCAGCCGGTCTCAGCCGCGCCTTGCGATCTCCTGCACGGATCGCTCAACGGGCTTGACACGATCGTCTTTGTAAGATTAACTGATGCCGGAAGTTTCCGTCCTTTTCTAGCCAAAATAATAGGCGCTCGGCAAGCCGCTGTCAACATCATTGTCCTAACGGAAGGAGAGCACGCCGGATGGATCTGTTCAAGAAGATTACGGTCCTTTCTCTGGAGCAGGCGACTGTCCTGCCTTACCTCACCTATCGGCTGGCCATGGAAGGCTGCCGGGTGATTCGCCTGGAACACCCGGTTTACGGAGATCCCAACCGCCTCGTCGGTGATTCGTTCCTCGAGGGCGAACAACGCATGAACAGCTATTATGTGGGCATCAACGCCGGCAAGCTGGCCATGACCCTCAACCTGGGCGATCCGAGAGGCAAGGAACTACTTCTACGGCTGATCAAGCAACTCGACGCGGACATCTTTGCCACGAATCAATTGCCCAAGAACTATGACAAGCTCGGCATCGACTATGAGACCCTGAAATCCGTGAAGCCAGACCTGATTTGGCTGGGAATTACCGGATTCGGCCCTCAGAGCAACGAAGCGGCATACGATCCGATCCTGCAGGCCAGGGGAGGGCTTATGGAACTTACCGGGGAGGCCGACGGCACTCCGGAAGTGGTGGGGATTCCGCTCCCGGACATGGGCACAAGTGAACATTGCTACGGCCGGCTGATGAAAGCCCTCTTCGTACGGGCCATGACCGGTCAAGGCTGCCGCCTGGACATGTCCATGTTCGACAGCACCACATCCTGGCTGACTCAGCCGATTCCCATGACCGTCTCCTTCGGCAAGCACATTACCCGGAGGGGCAACACCCATGAGTTCTTCGCTCCCGTGTCGGTCTATCCCACATCCGATGGATACGTGTACATTGCGGTAGGCAACGACAAGCAATTCCAGGCACTGTCAAATCTCCCAGAATTCGCGGCCCTCAAGAAGGAAGAGTACGCCAAGAACGCGGGCCGGATCGCCAAGGTGAAGAATCTCAACTCCACCATATCCGACGCGACGAAAAAGATGTCCACGGAGAAACTTTTGGAACTCATGAGATCCATTCAGGTCCCTGCTTCCAAGATAAACAGCATCGCGGAAGTGGCAAAAGACCCCGCTGTTGCAGGAAAACTGCTCAAGGCGGTCGATCCCAAGACGGGGTTCGAGTTGACCCTGGCTCCGCCGCCCTTTTCCACGCCCTTTCTGGAGGAGCAGGGATTCAAACTGTCTTTTCCCCCAAGGTTCGGCGAACATAATGAGGCGATTCTCGGCAAGGAGCTGGGAATGTCCTCCGAGGAGATAGCGGGCCTGAAGACGGAAGGCGTTATCTGAGCAAACGGGTGAACAAAAATGGGTGTAGCCAAATATGTAAAGGACAAGAAAGACGGCATCGAAGAAGTGATCCTTCAGTCGGGGATCAAGGTCAAGCCTTCGTACGGTCCGAAGGATCTCGAGGAGATCGGTTTCGATTATGATAAGGACCTGGCGGAACCAGGCGATTATCCCTTCACCCGAGGTATTCATCCTCTTGGGTACCGGTCCCGGGCATGGACCACCCGGCAGTATTCAGGGTTCGGAACTCCTGCCGAGACCAATGAGCGGTTCAAGCTGCTCATCTCTCATGGCCAGACCGGCTTGAACGTGGCCTTCGACCTGCCCACTCAGATGGGGTACGACTCCGACAACCTCATGGTGGACGGGGAAGTGGGCC
>DYLG01000098.1 GCA_020722215.1 Desulfomonile tiedjei | reverse complement strand
TATGGGCGAAACCCGATCCGTATCTATGCCCGCGTCCTCCAGTTCCTTATGGTACTTGCGCACATGTTCCACACTGAGTTTTCCCACTGGTCCCCGCTCCTTGACGAACTTTCCCGCAGCCGTGCCCGCCAGTCTTCCAAACACGGTTATGTCAAGCAGCGAATTGCCCATCAGGCGGTTCGCGCCGTGGACTCCGCCCCCCACCTCGCCTGCGGAGTAGAAGCCGGGTACTTTGGTTGAGCCGTCCGGTTTATACTCGAGGCCTCCGTTCTGATAATGCAGCGTCGGATAGATAAGCATGGGCAGTCTCGAAATGTCTATGTCATAGCGCTTGAACAGGATGTACTTGGCGGGAAACTCTCTTTCCACCGTGCCGGCACCTTCGAGAAGATCTATCATGGGTGAATCCAGCCATACGCCGAACTTGCCGGGCTGACCCGGAACAGGCGCCCCTTTGCCCTGGGATGTGCACTCCCGGATGATGCTTGCCGACTCGACGTCTCTGGGCTCGCGCTCGAACACGAACTGATCCCCGTCGATATTGACGAGATTCGCACCCGCGCCCCGCACCTTTTCAGTAATGAGCAATCCCTCGGCCTGCTCAGGAAAAACCGCACCCGTAGGATGATACTGGGTCGCATGGAGGAAACGGACGCCCACGCCTAGCCTATAACCCATGACAAGGCCGTCGCCCGTCGCGCCGTAATGATTGGTGGTCATGAACCCCTGTATGTGGAGCCTTCCCGAACCGCCCGTTGCCATGACCACAGCCTTGGCCTTGACCAGGAAGTATTCCTCGGTTTCCAGGTTGTACAGGACCGCGCCGGAGCAACAACCCTTCTCGTCCATGAGAAGCTCCACCGCAGGAGAGAACTCCAACACCCCGATATCCCTGATTCTGTTGCGTGACTCGTCCCTCAGAGTGCGCATGATCTCCGCGCCGGTCATGTCGCCCGCGTAGTGCATCCGTTTTCTGCACGTGCCTGCTCCGTGCAGCGTGAACAGCTTCCCGTCCGGCATCTTGCTGAGCATGCAGCCGAGACCTTCCAGCCATGCAATGACCTTCGGGGCCTCGGTGACCATGGTCTTGACAAGTTCCGGGTCGTTCTCGAAATGACCGCCGCCCATGACGTCGAGGTAATGATAGTATGGCGAGTCCTTCCAGCCCTTGGTTGCCGCCTGGATACCTCCTTCGGCCATCATGGTGTTTGCGTCGCCGTGCCTGAGCTTGGTGGCGATGATCACACGCGCTCCCTGCTCTTGGGCCGTGAGAGCGGCTGCAGTGCCCGCGCCGCCTCCGCCGATAACCAGGACGTCGGTATCGTAATGAATTTCATTGAGGTCGATCTTGTCCGGATCCACTCTGCTGCGGGACTCGAACAGATCGGCAATCTCCGACGCGAGCGCGTACCCTTTCGACGGCCCTATCTTGAGTTCGCGCAGCCCGCCTTCTCGATAATCGGGATGATATTTTTCCAGGCGAACAGCGCGTTCCTCAAGCGTTAAAGCGGGAAATTCCTCACCGGCCTTTTTCCGGGCAACTCGTTGCGGCCGGGTTCTTTCGACTCTCTTTATCAGTTCCATCAATTCCGAGGTATATGCCATAGTGTCCTCCGGCAGCCCAGTATCAGAGAAAGGTTTTGTCCTGCGGTTCCCACATCTCTTCAGCGGTGTGGGGTTCCATTTCCCGCTCCACGTAGAGCTTCCGCAGAGTTTCGAGATCCGCAGTCATGAGTTTCTTGAGCGACTCATCGTATGTGCCCGCGGCGATTCTTGCCACCATTTCGTGCACATGCCGGGCCTTTGGCCTGAGGTGTCTTCCGGTGAGCCTTCTACAGAGAATCGCGATGTTGTACTGAGCAAGTTCCGCAGGACAGCGAGACGTGCATATTCCGCACATCACGCAGGACATGGAAAGTTCCGCGGTGCGTTCCAGATCCCCTCTCAATGCCGAGCTGATGTATTCCATCACCGGAATGTTCATAGGGCAGGACTTGGTGCAGGTGTTGCATCCCATGCACTTTGCCAGCTCAGGATAGGTTTTGAGAAGCGATTGCACGTCGGGCTTCATCTCGTCGATGGAATAAATCGCACGATTCGCCGGGAAAAAAGGAACCATAGTCAGGTACATGCTCGGTTGGACCACCGTCTGGCAGGCCAGCCCAACGTGGATCTTGGGACTTGACGGCAGTCTGTACACCGTGGCGCACGCCCCGCAGATGCCGCCTCTGCATCCACACCCGCGGATCAACTGATACCCGGCGAACTCCAGGGCTTTCTGAATGGTCAATGTGCTGGGAACATCATACTTTTTGCCCATAATGAAAATCGGGACGAGATCCGTGCGCTCGGCCAAATCTCCGAGGTGAATCTCTTCCAGGCCCGTTTGATGTTCTGCGACGATCGTCATTTCTTTCCGTCCTTTCTCTGCAACGGATCAAGGTCTTGAGGCAATTGCGAATCCCTCCACCGACGCTCAACGTGCAATGAACACTCCGATCATTATGCCCATAACGAGCGCGATAATAGCCATAAAGTAGCTATCCAGGGACGTGATCCTCGGAGCGGGCTGAATCGTCTCCGGCGCCACTTCGTCCACGATATAGTCCTTGTACGCGGTGTCCACCTGGGGACAGGCCAGAATGCACGAATAACATTGCTCGCAGTCTTCTCCAACGCATGCTTCCAGCGCGAAGGAGGTGCGCTGCTCGGTCAATTGGAATCTTTCCGGATACTTGCGCAGAACCGGGCAGGAATCGATGCAGTTACCGCACGCCAGGCAGCCTTTGTCGCCCGTAATCACCGAGTTTTCATCCTTGATATCCAGACGGTGGTACGGTTCCATTCCTCCGGACAGCAAACGAAACCGGGCCACAGGCGGTTCTTTGGTCTTGAGGATCACGTCCGCGACCTCGCGGTTGATCTTGTCTTTGTCCTGATTTCTTGTTGTGGGCATATTCAGTTCTCCGACTTGGTACGCCGTTCTATGAATTCGGTCGCGCGCTCCGCGTCGTCACCCCGACGGATTGCGTCGTCCGGCAGGTCGGGCGCCGCACGCCGGAAATAACGGGCAAGATGCCCGTCCCACCAGTCCGGGCGCCTCGAAGCAGTCCGTAGAAGCTCTTTTCTGTGCTGCTCGAAGTATTCCTTTGTCATGATCGGATGGCATTTCACGCATGTCTCGAAGTTGTCGCCCGTTCGGCAGTTTGCCTCGAACACCTTGGTTTTGTAGTGAATTTTCCCATCATGGCATCTACGGCAAGTCTGTTCCGAAGGAATCGGCACCATCCAGCGTGGATTCCCCGAGAGTTTGCCCCAAGAGGCTTCTCTTGCGGCAAGATATTGCTTGTCCGACATGGGAAGCAGTTCGCCCGATCTGTACGCATGAGAAGCGGATGAATGACAAGCGCGGCAGCTCAGGTGGTTCACTTCCGCGTAGTTCACTCCTTTGTCCGCTTCGCCTTTGAGAGCTCCCTTGTAACGCTCGTGGCATTTTGCGCAGGTGTCTTCCCGGGCGAGCACATGCTTTCGGTGGTCCATGACCAGCCCGATCTTCTGCAAGCCCGGCGTCAGATCGCGCAATTGCACGGTTTTCCTTATCAGTGATCCGAGATGACAATAGCTGCAATTCTCCGTGGGCACTATCGCCTGGGAATACAGGGTCACGGTACGGGGCCGCCTGGGGTCAATTTGCGGCACAAGGTACTTCACCGCGTGGAGCAGACCCCGGAATCTTGAGGTTGTCGTGCCCTCTACCGCTCCTTCAATGTGACAGGCTGCACAGGAGATCAGTTCGTGAGAGAAGCCTTTTTTCTCAGCGGCCAGTCTTGATGCCATCCACCGGGAGAACGACGCCTCACGCTCATGGCAGGCCATGCACGTGCCGCTCCGGGTGGAGAGATCCGCAGCAGCGAACACCGCGGCCACAGCCAGAGCCACTGCAAAAGCATAGCCTGCCCAACGAATCATGACGCGGCCTCCTCTCCGGGAGACGCGCCTTTTCCCTTCTGCTGCCTCCGGTAAGCCTGGAAAGCCGCGGCAATCACCAGCGGCCCCGAGTTCCCGATGGGGCATTTAGCCGCGCACCTGCCGCATCCCACGCAATACTTGGAGAGTTCCATGACTCTCTCATAATCGCCCAGCCGGGTGAGAAGCACCAGGCCCATGGGCATCTGAACGCCTTCCGCTTCCTTGATCGGGCAGGCGCCCACGCAGGTTGCGCAGTTGTAACAGCTTATGGCCCGGCCGGTGCCCGGGGTGATCATGGACTGAAGCGTGTACTCGAACACCAGAAACGTCGCGAACAGGATCGCCAGGGCGTTGAGCGTAACCCTGTCCGGCGCCCGGCCGATGAACGCAGCCAGAAAGACCTGCGAAAATGCGTTGTATCGTGGATAATCGGGAATGCCCTTTCCCAGGGCCGCTTCGATAGCGTTCAAGTACCCTTCGATGGTTTGTTCCGCTCCGCGATACATGGGCGGCAACGCCGGGCGCTCCAGCCTGCCCGCCTTGAGGAGGGCCTCCCGGAACGGGCCAAGCACGCTGTCCTTCACGGAGATAAGATCAGGATAGGCCAAAGTTTTGATATCCGTGATCCGATGATCCCGGACCGAGACCTCCACACGGATGGGGCCTCGGTAGCCCCAGGCCTCGCCCTGATACGTGCCGTCCGCAACGAGACTGATCCCGTTTCCCCATGGATTTGTCGATATCCTAGCCTCATCCACTCGGACCACATCCGCTCTCGTGAGGACGTACCCGAGAACAAGAATTGCCACACAGGCCGCCAGGTAGAAAATCTTTCTGCTGCCGGTCCGACTAAGCTCCCTGCCCCACACTACGGCAAGGCTCAGCACCAGCGCGACCAGGAGAATGAACCTGCTCGACGGAAACAGCGCCGCGGTCAGGACAAGGTAAATCGTCAACCGCACCCCGCGCGTGGACAGAGCCTCGCCGAGGACCGTCCATGCGCGAGAGGCCTCCGCCGCCTGCCTTCCCCAAACAGCGGTCTCCTCGGTTTTCCTCATAGGGATGTTTGATTCAGGGCGTTCTGCCATGCGGCTGATTCTCCGGTGTTAACGGTTCGGCATTATCATTCCGTCGAAGTGCAAATCAAACCACAAAGTCGCCAAGACACGAAGGACGTTTGGTGGAGACGGAGCCCCGCGGGACGCGCGATTCGTCCGGGAAAAAAGGCCTTCCTGTCTTGGTGGTTCATTCTTTCTTCTCTGCCGTGAACTGTTGCCTCGGTTCTATTTATGGAGCCGAGCCTCCGCGGGCGATCATGCGAGAGCCCGCACCACGTCGTCAATGAATTCCTTTCCCACGAGCCCGTAGGTCATGGCGCTTTCCAGCGAACACCTCGGGACGATCCCCTTTTTTATTGCTCTCCTCGTGTCTTCCTGCATTGCCGCAAACATGACCGGCAACGGCAAGTACTGCACGCAATAGCTCTGGCAGTTGCCGCAGCGTATGCACTTCAACCCTCCGCTGCGGATGAACCTGTCATAATCCCCAACCCGACCCGCGACCACAAGTTCCGCCTGGAACGTGATTCCCACAGGACACCTATCCTGTGTGGCATAGCACGCTCTGCATTCGTAACAATAGATCGTCGCGGGATTCCCCTTGGTCAGCGGCTTGATCACCGTTGCCGCGAGGGCCGCAACAATGCCGAACACCGCCGCGCGGTCGAGATTCTTCGTCCAGCCGCGGTCCTTGAGATTCGTGAAGAACTGATACCTGTGGATTCCGGGCAGAACCAGGGGCTGTTCGGTATCTTTCCGCTGATGCTTGATTTCTCTTTCTTTCTCCGAATCCATGCCCGTATCTCTGCTCAGTGGGGAAGCATAGCAGCCATTAGAAACCCGGCGATAAGGCCGCCCAAAGCTCCCTGCAGCAGCTCCTTGGGGCTGCTCATGTCCAGAGCCCACGAAATGAGCACCCCGGAGAGCGTCCCCACAAAAAGAAATGTGATCCACGTCAGCACAGTGCGAAACCTCACATCTCCGGCCCGGTCAATGTTGCGGTCATTCTCCGGGAAAGAGTCCTCGGGACCATAAGCGCGATTAGCGCCGCTGCGATAAGCCCTCCGGCAACTCCCTGGGTTATCAGAGCGAAGTTCTGCTCAAAGAGAGCGAACGCCAGAATACCGCCTGCGATCGCTCCGCCCGCGAGGAACACCACAAGCTGTATGAACCAGTTGGTTGAAGCATTGGTTCCCGCCAGGCGGCCCATTACAGCGATAAAAAGGATGTTTGCCACAGCTACGACCAAAGTGAACTCGCCGATGGTGACTATATCCCTCACGAAATCCGGATTGGACGGCTGAAATACGGAAAGATTGAGGAATTTCATATAAATCGCCGCGAGAGGCGCCATTATGGCCATGGAGGAAAAGGTGTACGCGCCCTTTATGAAACCGGTCTCCGCGCGCATGGTCCCTTCGCCCATCATGCCTCCTCCACCAAGGGGCGACGGCCCGCACGACGTTGTGGCATTGATCATATAAGCAGCCATTACAACGGCCAGTTGAGACCAGTCAAGGAACCCGAACTTCGCCGGGCCGAACAGATAGAGAACCGGTACAAGAGCAGCAGTAAGAATCCTCGAGCACGAGAGGGGCAGGATCGTCTGGAACTGCACGAAAATGGCCAGCATTCCGGCGATTCCCAGAAAAGGCACTCTTACTAGGCTGTTGAGAATCACCCCCAGGGCGTCGAAGCCGCCTGTTGCAGCCAGCGCGCCCGCAGCGAGAAATCCCGCTGCCATGGCTGTTACCGGCAGCAGAATGATGCCGTCGAGCAAGTCGTTGATCCTGATCCTGCACGCGACTACCATCACGAGTGCTCCGCCCACGAGAACCGTCTGTACAGGCATCTTTCCGAAAGGCTGAAAGATCGAGACAAGAAGCGAAACCACAAAGATCACCAAAGCCAGGTAACCTTTTGCGGGCGCTTCGATGACCGCCTCACGGAGGCCTTCCGCTTTCCATGCGGGCGGAACGTCCCTCAGCGCTACGTCGTCAGGATAGAACCGCTTGCTGACGAATTTGAGAAACAAGGCGACAACTGCCGTGCCGAGCATAAGCGAGAATGCCTGGGGAGCCCGAAGAATGCCCTCGGACGCGGTTGGGAAAAAACTCCCCAGAAAACCCTCTCCAATCTGGCCGACACCTCCGATGGGCGAAGGACCGCATGAGCCCATTGCATTGCGGGTGAACGCGCCGATAAGCACTATGATCTGAGATTTGGTCAGCAGTCCCATCCCGCCTTCCAGACCGAACGTGAAAAGAAGCGGCAACAGAGAAGCGGCAAGAATCCTGCCGCAGGGCAGGGACGCGATCACGGGGAGGTTTATCAGGATAACGAGAGTGCCCACCAAACCGATGGGAGACCTTCGGAGGTAATTGAGCATCTTCTTCAGCGCTTCGAATCCGCCGGAAGCCTTCAGTCCTCCCGCGAGGAACAGGCCTGTGAGAAGTGCAGTGATGGGATGGAGAATAATCCCGCCGAGGAACTCGTTGGGCATCAGGAGCACCGCGTTCCAACCGCTGTCGAAATAGCGGAACACGGCCCCTATGATCAAAGTGAGAACCGTGGAAAGCACCAGTACGGTCTGAACGGGCGTGCGAATATACCCGAACAGGGTGAGAAGCATCAATCCGATGAAAAGTGAAAGAGTTATGTACCCGAGGATCTCCAAGACCCTATATCCTGCCGAGAAGAGGTAAAAGTTCGCCGGGGAGGCCCCTTCTTGCCGGGAGGGGCCTCTCGCGGCAACCCAAGAAAAGAATTAACCACCAAGGCACAAAGACACCAACATTTGGAAGTCCTTTGACTTCGTGCCTGGGTGGTTGGATTCTTCTTGTTCCCAAGTTTGCTTCCTGAAAAGATTTTTATCCACAGATTACGCAGACTTCCGCAGATGAAAAAAACACCGAAGGACGATAGTTACCGGTGCTTCTCATTCCTATTGAATCTGCGGCCATCTGCGACATCTGCGGACTAATTTCTTCCCGTAGGGTGCGGTGACCAACGGGAACCGCACCGGTCACGGCTTTGAAGACTCAGTGTGAATCTTTCTTCGCCACGAAGAAAAAAATGAACGTTCTTAACAAGAGGGCGCGCTATACGTTCCCGATGCCTGAGCAACAAGAGCGGGACTTGCGCCGCCATGGGAGGTCCACGATCCAGCCCTCACCGGTTCCGGAAACTCGAACCTCATCGCCCACATTCAGTCGCCCCATGCAAGCAGTGCACAAATTGAGCGTCGCGTCGATTTCCGTGCCGTCTTTGAATCGGACCCGCACCTCCAGGACCGGCGCCACAGCCAGTGGCAAACCCGGATCCCTGACTCCGACGATGAGCCCTCGACGCGCTCGCCTCATTCGATGAAGCTCCGCCAAGATGAACACGAACACGAGAAACAATAGCGTTGCTTGTTCAGGAGTCAATGGGCTTCCTTTAGGTGTTCAGGACGGCTTCATTGCTTTTGTGGGGCAGGCTTTCCAGCCTGCCTAATCGAAGCCTGACAATAACCGCAGGCTGGAAAGCCTGCCCCACATTCCCTCGTACCCAAGTTGCACTTGGGAACGCAACGGATGTGAAGGGCGGTTCGCGAACCGCCCCTACCTTCCTGCCGCTCACGTGCATAATGACCGGCAGGATGCCGGTCCTACTGTATCGGGGCTCGGTTCCCTTTGTGTCTTGGTGGTTGATCCTTTTCTTGCGCCCGCCGGGCCTCCTCATTTCCGCATCAGGACCTGGATCCGTCCGTTGCCGTTGTCTGCCACGCAGACCTTGTCTTCGCGGCAGACGACTCCCGTTGGCCCCGAAAACTCGCCAGGACCCGACCCCTTTTTTCCGAGCACCGAGATTACGGAGCCGTCCAGGCCGAACTCTTGGATTCTGTGGTTGTTGGTGTCCGCAACCCACAGGTGGCCCATGTCATCCAGACACATTCCCTGGGGCATGTTGAGCCGGCCCGGTGCGTCGCCGGGGCCTCCGAAGCTCCCCATGAACTTCAGTTCCTTGTCGAAAATCTTTACCAGCGCATGCTTGCTATCCAGCACAATGATCTCGCCCGCAGGTCCCACAGTCGAAGCGGTCGGGAGACGGAACTCCTCGTCCTGGTCCCCAAGAGCGCCGACCACTGCGATCACGTCGTTACCCACAAAGATTTGAACCCTGTGATTGCGGGTATCTGCCACAAGGATTCTGCCTTGCCCGTCCACATGTATGCCCTGGGGGGATGCAAAGGATCCGCCGATGGAGCCGATGGAGCCAAGAACGCGCTTGAATGCGCCTTTGTCGTCGAATATCTGAACCCGACCGTTGTTTGAGTCAACCACATAGATCAGCCCGTCCACGTCGACGGTCAGTCCTTTGGGAAAATTGAGCTTGCCCGGGGCCGAACCCGGGCCGCCCAGGCGCCATGCAGGTCGGAGATCCCTGTCCAGGGCGGTTACCGTGTATGAAGGGGGATCGGTCACGAGAAGATTGCCCGTGCCGTCAAACGCAAGATCGAACGGGCCTTTGAGGCCTTCCGTGAGGCGCCGGTTCCCCGCGGCATAGCTTGAGCGAGGAAGCCGCACGATATCTATGAGGCAAAATGTCCCTGCCATTCCAAGCGTTTTCAGGAAGGAGCGCCTTCTCATGGCGATTCCTTTCGTACTCCCATTTGGAACGCCTTGCGGGCAAAGTTCCGTGGCCGTTCCCACGAGTCTCGTCTGTCCGGTGTGGCGACGGGATCAGTCACTATAGAACCCGACCAAGGATCAGTCAAGGGCCTTGCCGGCCGTTAGGTAATCATTGGCTTTTGTGGCATGAGAATCCCCGCGCCTGAACGAATGGTTATCGTTCGGGACCGGGGCAAGCGGTCCTACCAGTCGAAACCGGCCTCACGCGAAACGCAGGACCTTTTCCACCGGTTCCCGGTCGCTTCTGAAGAGACTCGCCGGCGCGGTGGGATGAGGTTTGCCGATGGCTATGCCTATTACCACCTTCTTGGTTGCGGGTATGTCCAGGACACGCTTGACGATGTCCGGATAGTGCATGGACGCGGCAAGAAAGATTGTCCCCAGACCTTGCTCAAACGCCAGATAGCACAGGGTGGTGCCTATGGATCCGATGTCCAGGCATGAGTACGGTTCGTTAAGGCCGCCGTCTATGGTGAAATACACCACCCCCGGAGCGCCGAAGAATTTGTACATGTTCAGCCAGTGCTGTTGGCGTGCGGCCTTGTCGTCACGGGCGATGCCCATTGAAGTCAACAGAGCCTTTCCGAGGCCCACATACCTGGCCTTGTGATCGCCTGTGAAGTCCAGGGGCATATTGATATCAGGCCTGGGGAATTTTCCGGATTCCGCTTCCGCAACGAAAAGGTCTCCGAGCTGTTTGGCCTTTTCCCCGTCCGCGTAAACGATTTCCCATGGCTGGGTGTTTCCCCACGATGGCGCCCAGCGTGCGGTTTCGACAATCTTCGATATGGTGTCTCTTGGGATTGGATCAGGAAGAAAGAGCCTGACGCTGCGTCTTCCATGAATCGCTTCGTTCAGTTCCATAAGTTTCCTCTCTTAAGGGGTGTAGCGTGGCCGTTGAAACAGGCCGCCCCGGCGAACACGTACCATAGCATGAACAGACCCGCGCGAGAAGAATAATGGCAAGAGTTCACTGCGGAGAAGAAAGAATCAACCGTAAAGACACCAAGAATTCAAAGGTCCGTTCATTTGGCGTCTTGGCGGTGAAGATTCCTGTTGGACGATTTCCAGTGACGGGCAAGATGCCCGTCCTACTGCCTCAATCCGTCCGTGTTCACACATTCGATGCCGTGCCAAACAACCCGAACGCAATGGTAGCGGCGGACCTGCGTGTCCGCCCCCTTCGTTCTCTTGTTGGCGCCTTTGTGTCGTGCCGGTGAGGATTGGTACGGCCCCGCGCAGCTATGCCCGAGTGATTTCAGGGCGCATTCCGACTGATTCTTGGTTTCCTTTGACCTCAAGCTTCATTTCGTGTATCGTGATAACGATGGGACGTAAAACGTCCCATCCTGCGTTTGTCCCTGAATTGCCGTTTGGGTTCGGAGAACAATATGGGGGAAAAACTCAAGGATAACACTCCGCTCCTAGCTGAAGTGCTGCGCTTGCAGGCGGAGCTGTCGGAGTTGAAAGCGGCCAACGCTCAAATGGCACGTGAATTGAGGATTCTCAAAGCAAGCCGGGCGAGACGTAAGGCTGACAGAGCAGCTTCAGACGGGCTCCGGGAAGCGCCGGCCATTATGGAGGCAGCCGGCGGCGGTGAATCCATGCCGACCCTCAGCCCACGCCGGTTGACCCTGGTTGGCGCAGACGCGGCATTTGATCGGAAACCCAAGCAACCGAACAGAAAGAAACCGTCCGAGAGGTCCCCACGGCATAAAGCCCACCATGCGCTTCGAGAATCCGAGGAGAGGTATCGGCTCCTCACAGAGCACTCCATGGTGGGGACTTTCGTGCACCAGGATGGCCGGGCCGTTTACGCAAATGAGATGCTTGCGTCCATTTTGGGTCTGCCGGCCAAGGAAATCCTGGGCAGACCTTTCCTGGAATTCGTCCACCCGGAGGACCGCTCGTCCGTGGAAGCCTATTTTGCAGCGCGCTATTCCGGTGGCGGCGCTCCCTCAGAATACGATTTTCGTATCATCCGTGCAGACGGCCAAACGAGGTGGGTTCTGGCACTGGTTGGCCCCACGGAGTTCAGCGGACGTCCTGCGGGCATCGGCAATATTGCTGACATCACGGAGAGAAAAGAAGTGGAAGCGGCTCTTCGAGAAAGCCGGGCCAAGTATAAGGAACTGGCTGAACTCCTCCCTCACATCGTTTACGAGATAGACCTCAACGGCAATTTTGTCTTCGTAAATCGGTCCGGCCTTGAGAGGGGAGGATACACGATTGATGACATTGAGAGAAGTCTTAAGCCGCTGGATGTTGTGTCTCCAGAGCATAGAGACATGCTGCTCGAATACCAGAAGAAGATCATCAAGGGCGAAAGACCCGGCGAAATCGAATTCCTTGTCAGGAAAAAGGACGGGGGAACCATTCCAGTAGTCAATTACGGCGTCCCGATAATCCACGAGGGAAAAGTGGTGGGCACTCGGGGAGTCTGTGTGAATATATCGGAACTGAGACAGGTCGAACAGGAACTCAGGGCCAGGCTCAAAGAAAAAGACGTTTTGCTGCGGGAAATCCATCATCGAGTGAACAACAACCTCCAGATGGTGTGCAGTCTGCTAAGGCTCCGGAGCAGGAGCTTCGCCGAGAAAGCTTGGGTTGAAATGCTCAGGGAGATGGAGAATCGGGTCATGGCCATGGCCATGGTTCACGAAAGGCTCTGCAGCACGAAGAATCTGGCTGTTGTCGATCTGAAACCCTATGTGGAAGGGCTTGTGGCGCACCTGCTTGGCTCATGCTGCTCAAACGGCCGCCTCCCGGAAGTGCGCACACAGATCGAGGAGCTGTCTGTGGCGATGGAAACAGCTATCCCGCTCGGGATAATTATTGCCGAGCTTGTCAGTGCCGCGGCGAAACAATTTGCCGGGGACGGTGCAAGCTGTGTGATGAAACTTGGCCTGATCTCCGAGAGGAAAGGCACAATGGAGCTTACATTCGGCAGCAGTGGATCAACGCTCGGTCTGGGCGCCTGTAACGGCAGCTCGTTTGGCCTGCGGCTGGTGCGCATGTGCGCGGAGCAACTCCACGGGCGCATTGAGATGAACTTCGATCAGGGAACAAACATTCGTATTCGTTTCAAAGAAATTGCGCGCTCCGGCATGGAATGACACCACGAAGAAGAATGAACCACCAAGACACGAAGACACCAAGGCCTTTTATCCCGGACGAATCCAGCGTCCCGAGGGACGGGGTCTGGCAGGAGCGGTTCGCGAACCGCCCCTACTGATTGGTACAAACCATGACCGGACTCGTATTGGATGCGCACACCCATTGCGGTTACACGGTTCTGTTCGAGAGCCTTTCTTCGGAATGGAAATGGGGCGAAATCGACGGCGGGGTGGTGTTTTCCCCTGTGGAGGAGATCTACGACAGATACGACAGGACTTTCGAGGACTCGGACGAGTACAGGCGCAGCAGGAAAAGAGTCCACGCGTATCTGTCCGAAATCGGGCGAAAAGAGAACATCTTTCCCTATTTCTTCGTCTGGAACGACTTCCAACCCATTCCTGACGGGTTCGTCGGGATCAAATGGCATCGCCATAGTACAGAGCCGGTGTACCGCTACGGCACAAAGGAATGCGACCGATTAATCGGGGAAATCTGCGAGAAGCGCCTGCCCGTAGTCCTCGAGGAGGAACTGCACAACACTTTGGATTTCATAAGAAAGATCAACGGGAGGACCGTGGTGATCATCCCCCACATGGGCGGCCTCAATGGTGGCTATTTCAGACTGAAGGACAAAGGGGTGTTTGACCACCCCACGGTGTGGGCGGACACGGCTCTTGCGGATCGCCGAGAAATACTGGACTTTGCCGAATCGTTCGGCACGGACCGTATCCTGTTCGGGTCGGATTACCCGTTCGGTATTCCGGCCCACGAGAAAAGCACCGTGGTTGATCTGTTTTCCGGCCCGGAATTGGAAGCGGTCCTTTCAGGGAATCTGCTGAGAATGCTCGGCAGGCCGGGACAATAGAAGGCGGAGAAAGAGATAAGACCACCAAGTCACAAAGAGGGCGGATCGCAGAAGAGCGCACACATAGGTGCGCCACTACCGGACCCTGCGCCCGCCGTCTTGACATGGCCCGTGGCGTAGCGAACACTGCGGCGGCAATGGTAGGGGCGGACCTGCGTGTCCGCCCTCTTCGGTCGGGGAAGAGCAGATCCAACGACCAAGGCGCCAGAATACACAGAAATCCCAAGAGATTTTGTTCTTTGTGGTGAAAGATGATAGGGCCCGGCGTCTCTGCCGGGCCATTCAATAACCACCGGCGAGCCGCCGGCGCTACCGATTGTAGGGGCAGGGCTTGCCCTGCCCGCCCTAACCCTGCCGAACAGGCAGGATGGGCGCAGAAAGCAGCGCCCCTACAAAAACCGCA
>DYLG01000097.1 GCA_020722215.1 Desulfomonile tiedjei | reverse complement strand
GGGTAATAGACGAAATCGTCCTTTGCGCGACATTCCATGCATATTCGCTGAACGGGATACTGTATTGTTCCGCATTGATTGCATTTGGACCCGTACAGAGCGAGCCCGCACTTGCGATCCCTGTAAAGGGCCGGAGCGGATGCCGGTTCGGTCCGGGGCCGCATCGGCGGCTCAAGAGCGATCATCTCGCGCCAACGAAGGTATTTCTGATATGTAGTCAGGGCCTTGGATGAAACCATCCGCCTGACGCTTTGCTTTTTCTGAAGCTCGGTTATTCTCTCAGTTACGGTAAGGGCCATTACGTCGCAGCCGTCGCCGTACGATACCCAAAGCAGTTTGTCACCAGGCTTGGATTCCTCGAGGGCTGCAGCAAGCAGTACCATTGCCTGAGCTGATCCCAGATTCCCTATGAGTCCCCACAAAGGATCGACGGCTTGCGTTTTCGGGTCAAAGCCGAGACTCTTGGCAACTCCGCCCAGATACCCGGGATTAGGAGAGTAGAACACCGCTTTGGCGAAATCAGCGGGGTCCATCTTGAATTGCGCCAGCGCAGCTTTCACAACTTCGGGCACTACCTTCGAGTAGCCGACTTCGCGGACGAAACGATCTTCCCATGATTTCACGAACGGGTCATCGGAAGGTCTGTAAACGTCGTACAGCTCATTGTTCATTGAGTACACGCCGTCAATGGTCGCAATCAAGTCCGAATCGCCCATGAGCAAAGCAGCAGCCCCGTCGCCGAATTCCATCTCTTTGGAACCGTTGGGTTTGCCCAGCCGAAGGTCCGATGAGCACACCAACACGTCGCCCGATCCTCCGTTCATCGAATCCAAAGCCAGGCGAACCGCATTCGCGCCGGACCTCAGCGTTCCGGCTATATCCGAGGTCCGCGCGGTCGCGTCGAGATCCAGCACAGCGGCAACAAGAGCAGCGGACTGCTTTTCCGCATAGGGAAACGTGGTCGAAGCCAAATACAGGCCTTTCACAGCGCCCCTGTTGAAGCCGTTGAGGCAATCCCTGCACGCTTCCACGCCCATTGTTATGGTATCTTCATCGAAATTGGCCACCGCCTTTTCTCCGGGAACTTTGAAGCCGCCCCAGAATTTGGCTATCTCTGAACGATCCAGACGGTGATACGGAATATATACGCCGTACGATTTTATGCCGGCCATTACAACCTCCATTGACGTTTTCAGTTTTGAAATAGTTCTCAATGAGCGCTCCGCGAACGCGTACACGCCCGCCACACGAGGCTCAGAGCGCGCGTATTATCGATTCGAATCTCTTGCTTCCTGTGACGGCAGCCACGTTGTCCCGGTCCATGACCAGATCACCCGCTATCTCCATGAGTTCGCAATGACTCATCACCTCATTGAGGGCCAGATGGATACCCAGACCTTTGAGCAGGGATTCCGCGAAATACGCGCCGGCGATCTCTTTCGCACTTGAAGCCCCTTTGGCCGCAATGCGCAAGATGTCCGAGCATCTGTTTAAATGGTGCTCGACAAGCTCATCGACCCTGCTCACAAGATCCATGGCGTTCCACTGCCCGCGAAAGAACAATCTGTGTCCGGGAAGAATCCTGAGATGTTCCAGGCGCGAACCGATTTGCCTCAATTGTTTCAGGGTTCGGATGTAGGCTCTCAGCCCATAGATCTGCTGAGCGTCCGTGTAGCGATCAGGAAGCACCTTCTCGGTGAGCCGAAAAAACTGCTCCCTGGTGGAATGCGGAGTGATGTCCGGCAGAATGGTATCGCCCACCAACAGGGCTTCGTTGTCAATCAAAACCGCGATTGCATCCGGCGAATGCCCGGGAGTGTGGAACACGGTTACTCCGGGGCTGATCTCGTTGCCCGAATCCCGGACGCAGGTTATCCGGAGGTCGCTTCTCTCCCTTTGATAATCGGTGCACCATTTCCTGGAAAACCAATCAGGCATGGGACAGTGCCAGCAAGAAGCGGGGAAGCCGCTGTCCGTGGTCCCGGGCCCGGCAGATTCGTGGGGATAGATCCGAATGAGCCGCTCATATATTTCGTGGGCAATCACTTCGGCATGAGTGGCCTGTGCCAGCTCGTACAATCCTCCGTCGTGGTCCTCATGACCGTGGCTGATGACGACGAAGTCCAAGTCCCGGCCGTTGAAGCCCGCGGATTCCATCATCTCGAGCAGGCGCTTTCCTTTGCCTCTGCTTCCGGTGTCCACAAGAAATATCTCTCCGGGCGCAACAAGATAGTTCCACGTGGGTCCGAGATCCCATTCGTCGCTGTAAGCGTTCTGCGTGGCAAAGCCGTAAATATCCCGCCCGGAGCGGAGTCGCATCCGGACAATCATGTTGTTGCCCGAACCGTCTCCGGCGTGAAGTAACTCTAGGTTGTTATTAAGCATTTAATCTATCTCCGGAACCACGGCAATCGGTTTGAATGTTTACTGCTTCGCCGTACCTGCTCGCTGATAAGCTTTGTAAATGGGATCTGCTTCTTGCAATTCGCGCCGCATCACTTTGCCCACGAGTGTTTTCGGTATTTCCTCAATGAACTGGATATGGCTCGGCACCTTGTAATGGGTAATATTCTCCTTGCACCACTGTTTGAGCTGTTCCTCAGTGATCCTTCCCTTCCATGCACCCCTGAGGACCACCCACGCCTTGATGGCCTCACCCGTCATGTCATCGGGCAATCCGGCTACTGCAACCTCCTGAATTGATTCGTGGACGCCCATGAGTTGTTCCACTTCAGTGGGGAAAACCGAGTAGCCTTTCACTTTTAGGAGCTGTTTTTTCCGGTCATTGAGGGTGACCCGGCCATGTTCGTCCATGAACCCCACGTCGCCGGTGTAAAGCCACTGCTTTCCGTCTATCTCCCTTATTGTAGCAGCGGTCTCTGCTGGGTTGCCCAGGTATCCCTGCATCACCGTCGGGCCTGCAATGATTAGCTCGCCGCTTTCGCGCGGAGGCAGCGTTTTCCGGCCGGTTTCCAAGTCCACGATCTTCCATTCGATTCCGGGCAGAGGCAACCCGATGGTGCCGGTGGTGTCCACATCGCCCAGCGGTCCTCCAGATACAACGGGGGACGCCTCGGACAGGCCGTAGCCTTCCACAAGAACTGCTCCGGTGACCTTCTCGAACCGTTCCTTAACATTTCGGTGCAGCGGACCGGCTCCGGAAATGCACCCCATGAGCTTACGAGCGATGGGATACCTGTCAATATCAGGAAAATCGGCAATCCGCTGAAACAGCACTTCCGCTCCCGGGAAATACGTTTGGCCGTCCGGCGCCACTTCGCAGATGGGTTTCAGGAGAGCTTCCGTTTCAGGTGGCCTTGGAAACAGCATCATGCACATCCCGGAATGGATCACCGTGTTCATGATTGCCGTCATGCCGAACGAGTGAAAAAGGGGCAAGACTCCCACCATGAACGCTCCGGGCTCGCTCATCCACATCCAAAGGCTCACCTGAACCGCATTGGTCACGCAATTGAAATGTGAGAGAATAGCCGCCTTGGGGGTGCCTGTAGTGCCTCCGGTCATTATATATGTTGCTATGCCGTGGGGTTTGACGTCCGCAGATACCAGCTCGGATGTGCCTCGAAGAAGATCGAGGAACGAAACGGAGCCCGGGGGAGTCGGACCGGTCGGTATCTTCTTGAGTTTCTTGCCGAGCCATTTCTTCAGCGATGAGACCTTGAGAAGGTCTGCGATGTTGGTGACTATGACCCGGTCAAGGCTGTGCTGATCCGCTATCGGGGCTACCAGCGGCTGATACAGCGCATCCAGGATGACGAGGAACCTGGTCCCGGTGAGCTTCAGTTCGTGAAGCACTTCCCCGGGCTTGTATGTGGGATTCACGCCTGTGACTATGACGCCGAGCTTCGCACATGCATAATAGGTGATGACGTACTGAAAACAGCTTGGGAGCGCTATCGCAAGCACATCGCCTTTCTTCAGCCCCATCCGTTGCAGACTTGCTGCCATTGCGTCCACATGATCGAGCAGCTCCCTGTAGGTCATGAACGAATTGAGAAACCAGATTGCATTCTCATACGCGTGTTTTCTCACCGCGGCTGTCAGCATCTCGTAGAGAGTCATCTCAGGGAAATCGTAGTTCTTGGGGACTTGTTCGGGCCACCCCGCTTCCGGCTGGAGCCAGGGCTTGGATTCATCAACGTAATAGCGCTTGGGCTCGGTCATGTGAACTGCTCCAATATGCGTGAATATCCATAACATTTCAGAGGTTACTGGCGGGTTTGAAACCCGCCCCTACAGCGAAACGGTCAGGCTGCAACGATTATCTAGCGGAGAGCGTCAACTTTGACTGTGCAGCTTTGCGCACCGGTTTCCTGTCCACCCGCCCTTTTCCGCCAAAGGAGCGGGTTATCGGATCCTCATCCATTGCCGCGTCCGCGGCGTATCACAGGAACTGAACCTGGGTGACCGCCTCATTGCGCTCCAGAAACCTGGTAATGTCCTGACGCACTTCGGGGTCGGAGAGGGGTTCCACACTTGACACGGATCGTCCGTTGACATCGAGCCTGTACTTCCACCGGACGACATATCCGGGAACCACTGCGTATCGGCATCCCCAGTAGCCACAGCAAGACGAATCCGCGACGGCATTGCCGACGGCATATAGCACTTGTCTGCCGGCTATTTCCATGGTTTCCTCCCTCTCCAGCTCGTAACCACCGGAGATGGATCGAACCTCGGTTCCAAGCTCATGCGTGTAGTCCCTTGGCATGGGACGGTCCTCTTCTTCCCGCGTCGTAACAGTTCACCGGGACGAACATAACTTACCGAAATCATGGAGGCCGCTGTCCGGCAGGATTTGTCGCCTCTCAGTGATTTCAGTCGGCTGCAGGGCGGCACTTCAAGAGTTCTTGGTGGAGGGGGCCGGGGAGGCCCCTTCTTGCAAGAAGGGGTCTCCCCGGTGAACTACCACTCCGCGTCAGCCTAGGACACCATACGCTCGCGGCCTTCCCAGTATTTGGCCCTGATTCGCTTCTTGTCCAGTTTGCCGAGATTTGTCAGGGGGATCTCATCCCAGAATTCAACGGTTTTCGGAGCGATCAGGCTGCCCTTACGTTCTTTGACGAATGCGATCAATTCCTCTTCGGACGCGGACTGTCCCTGGTGGAGAACCACAATGGCCTTCACTTCCTCGCCCCACTTGTCGTGAGGTATGCCGATCACTGCAGCTCCCTTAACGGCAGGATGTTCGAAGAGCGCATCCTCGATCTCTCTCGGGAAAATGTTGAATCCGCCGCTGACTATCATGTCTTTCTTTCGGTCCACGATGTACAGGAATCCTTCTCCGTCCTGTTTGGCGATGTCGCCGGTGTGCAACCAGCCGTCCTTGATTGTCTCCGCCGTTGCTTCGGGGTTCTTGAAGTACCCGTGCATCATGTTCGCGCAGCGGACCACGATTTCGCCGGCTTCTCCGCGCTTGACGTCATTCCCGTTGTCATCCACGATGCGCACTTGAGCATGGAATGTGGGTCTGCCCGCGGAAGCGAAGATCTCCTTTTCGCGTGCGGGATCAGCCACCACATGGTCTTCCCTGGACAGGGCGCTTATCATCATGGGCGCTTCAGTCTGGCCGAACAACTGGGTCATGATGGGCCCGAAGGTGGTGACCGCCTGCTTCAGGCGTTCGGGAGCTATGGCCGACGCGCCGTATATTATGTTCCGCAGACTGCTCAGATTGTATTTTTTCAGGTCCGGGTAATCCAACAGGATGTATATCATTGTAGGAACGAGAAAGGTGGCGGTAATCTTCTCTTTTTCAACCGCTTGCAGGAAGAGCTTGGGATCGAAGTGATCAAGAATCACGCAGCGGCCCTTTCTGAGCAGCACCGGCAACATGAGACATCCGCCCGCGTGCGTGAGAGGCGTCATGTAGGCAAACACCTCTTCCCATCCGAAGCCCAGTTCCAACATCTCGATTAGTATGGTATATACCCACGCGCGATGTGACAACATAACGCCCTTGGGTTTGCCTGTGGTTCCACCGGTATAGTAGATGCCCACAAGATCCTCGGGATCAATGTCCACCTTGGTCCCTTCAGGTTCATGATCCTTGAGGAGTTGCTGCAGATGGAGATGCCCTTGCATTACGGACGAAGGGTCCTCGGCTATGCAGATGAATGTTTTCACGGTTTCCAGGTGCGGAATCATGTCCTTGACTCTTTGAGCCAGCCTCTCATGATAAACGAGGAACTTGCACTCGGCCTGATTCATCATATATATGTGGTCCGCCGAGCCGAGCAGCACTGCAAGGGGCACCCTTATTCCGCCCGCTTTGGCGACCGCATACTCGCAGAAGATGTACTCGGGGCAGTTCGCCATAAGGAACGCCACGGTGTCCCCCTTCTTCAAGCCGATACTCTGAAACGCGTTGACAAGGCGATCAGCGTTGCGGCCCATGTCAGCGTAAGTATAGGACCTGTCATTGAACGTTATTGCGATGCGATCGCCGTAGAAATCCACACATCGATCATAATAATCACCAATGGTCATACTTATCATGGCCTTGCTCTCCTTCTCTCCGAATGCGGAAGCATGCGGTTCTCGTGTTCCGTCACCCGCGCAGGTGAAGCATCATTGTGTAATCGAATACCATCACGTCTTCGTCCCTCTGGTTCTTCACGGTATATCGCCAGGTCTGGACGCCTTTGTTAAGCTTGCTCGTGGGCTTCTTTTCCAGCACCTCCACAATAACTCTGACTGTGTCGCCGATCTTGACGGGAGCCAACATTCTCACGTTGTTCGCGCCGAGCCACGCCACGGCTGCGTCTCCGGCAAAGCCTTCCTTACTCACCAGCCCGACTGCCAGCGCAAAGATCAAGGGGCCGTGAGCGATCCTTTCGCCGAACTGTGTGAGGGCTGCATACTCGCTGTCCACATGCAGGGGATAATAGTCCATGGTGAGGCCGGACCAGTTGACCAAATGGGCTTCCGTGACCGTAATGGCCGCTGTGGTATATATGTCGCCGACGTTGAAGTCATCACCATATTTGCTGTGTTCCATAAAGGGTTTCTCCTCATCTTTGCGCTGGAAAAATCGTGCAACAATCCTATATCGGTTTGAACTTGGGAAGGGTAAACTCTTCGTCCAGCTTCTCGAATGTCACTTGCACGGGCATGTCGCATTTCACTTCATACGGATCGCAACCGACAATGTTGCTCAGCATCTGTACACCTTCTTCGAGCCTGACCACTGCGACCACGTACGGCATGTCGGCAATAAACGCTGACGGGGCGTTGTTTTCCACCACGGTGTATGAGTAAACCGTTGCCTTGCCGGAAGCTTCGATCCAATGAATGTCCTCCGAAAAACAATGAGGACAACAGAGCCTGGGATAGAAGATCGGCTTCTTGCAGTCTTTGCATTGCTGTATAGTGAGCTTGCCTTGTCTGGCAGCCTCCCAGAAGGGTCTGGCCCAGTCGTTTACTATGGGAGCCGGTTTCTTGGGTCTATCCATTTTTTATCCTCCTCATCATGGAATGACCGTGCCGAGAATCGTCACCTGAGCATCCATATACGTGCCGCCTGTGCCTGTCTCAACCGCGATCTTGGCATCGGGCGCCTGCCTTTGACCCGCCTTGCCCATCAACTGGCGCACCGCCTCCACGAGAAGCGCCACTCCGCCGCCTGCGCCCGTGTGGCCCTGGGAGAGCATGCCTCCATTGGTGGTTGTGGGAAGACGACCGCCGGGCCACGTGTCGCCCTTGAGGTACATTTCACCCGCTTCTCCCCGTCGGCAGAAGCCCAGTTCCTCCATGCCGATGACCTGATAGATGGGGTACGAGTCATAGATCTCGGCAACGTCCACGTCGTTGGGGGTGATTCCCGCTTCTCCGAATGCTTCCTTTGCCGCTTCGGCCCATCCGAATCGGGTCAGGTCCGGCTCCTGAGAAAACACGAAATGTGTTACTCTGCCGCTTTCGCCGAGGAGATACACAGGCTTCTCGGTGATTTCAGCAGCCCTTTCCGCGGAAGTGATTATGAGCGCGGATCCTCCGTCGAAAAGCATATTGGATTGCTTGGCCCTCAGAGGTGTGGACAGCATTTTCGACGCGAGAACTTCCTCTATTGTAAGCGGTTTTCTGAAGAAGGCGTTGGGATTCAGTTCCGCCCACTTCCTGTTCGACACGCAGACCGCGGCCAACTGCTCATCCGTGCATCCGGTCTCATATTTGTATCTTGTTGTGGTCAGACCCGCGATCGCGGAATAATGCTGGCCGAAAGGAACCTCCCACTCCGCTGAAATGCCCGCAGTAGAAAAGAGATCAATTCCGCCTTGAGCCGTGACGCCTGTGCCGAGTCTGTCCGCGTGGACGCACAGCACGTAGTTAGCTATGCCGGTTTCAATAATGCTTCCTCCAAGCTTGAGAAAGCAGCTTCCGCTGGAACCGCCTGCAAAGATCTGACAATTGGTCTTGGCGTTCCTCAATCCCAGTTCTTCGGCTATCCTGCACGTGACCAGTTCCGTATTGAATTGCGGACTATAAAGCGCGGCCGTGGGCATAACAAAGTCTATGAGATCCTTGTTAATGCCTGCATCCTTTATGGCCAGCCGTGCGGATTCCACGGCATGAAAGATGGCCGCCCTGTCCGGAAATCTCCCGGTTGGGACTTCCCCTATCCCCACTATGGCCACCTTGCCTTTGAGACGACCCATGTCTTGCTCCCGTATACGGATTCTCCGATCGGTAATTCCGGCCGAAGTGCGTGGCATTCCGTTTGGATGCCTAATCGGCATGGCATCACAGTCCCAACTGCTTGCCGATGATGTTCTTCTGAATCTCTGTTGTGCCTCCACCGATGGACAGTATCAATACGTCCCTCAAAAACCGCTGCGCCTCGTATTCCATGGCATAGCCGTATCCGCCGAGAATCTGGACGCCGTTGAGCGCTATCTTCTTGGCCGTCTCAGCGCAGTAGTACTTAGCCATGGATGTTTCCTTGACACATTCCAATCCGTTGATCTCTCTCCATGCAGCGTAGTATGCCAGCCTCCTGGCGGCCTCAAGTTCGGTTGCCATTTCCACGAGCCTGTGAGTGATCGCCTGAAACCTGCCGATGGGTTGTCCGAACTGCTCGCGCTCCTTGGCGTAATTGAGGGCATAATCAAACGCTGCCTGACCTATGCCCAGTGCGCATGAAGAAAGCACAAGCCTCTCCTGATTGAGCAATTTCATCATCTGATACCAGCCCCTGTTCACACATTCCTCGCCCCCGAGGATGTCTTCGGGCAGGACTCTCACATCGTCGTAATAAACCTCGCACGTGTTGGATCCCTTGTGTCCCAACATCTTTATGGGTTTCGCGCTGTAGCCGGGGGATTTTGCATCCACAAGGAACGAGGTGATGCCGCGGGTTCTCGATTCCGCGGTTCGCGTGTTGGTAACGATGATGTCGCTGACCCCGGCTCCGGTGATAAACATCTTGCTTCCGTTAATCACCCAGTGTCCGTCCTTGAAAACAGCTCTGGTGCGGATATTGGATGCGTCGGATCCTGCATTGGGCTCGGTAAGGGCAAAGGCGAATTTCAATTCTCCGTTTACCAGGCGGGGAAGGTACTTCTTCTTTTGTTCTTCGCTTCCGTTCTTCCCAATAATCGCGTTTCCGTACAACATTATGTTGCCCGCCGCCCAGGCAAGAACAGGAAGCTTCTTAGCCAGTTCCTCGAAGAAGATCATTTCGTCAACCACATTTCCGCCCATTCCGCCGTACTCTTCAGCAATGTTGATTCCCATGAACCCAAGATCGCAGAGCTTGCCAAGAAGCTCATGGGGAAACCTGTCATTTTCGTCTATATCTCTGGCCACTTCGGGCGGGATTTCCTTTTCGGCGAATTTCCGCACCGTGTCTCGGAGCATGTTCTGCTCGTCAGAGAAGTTGAAATCCATAAATTCCT
Organism: Desulfomonile tiedjei; assembly: GCA_020722215.1. GTDB lineage: Bacteria > Desulfobacterota > Desulfomonilia > Desulfomonilales > Desulfomonilaceae > DYLG01. The sequence continues at coordinate 4,246 of DYLG01000097.1, read as the reverse complement.
CCTATGTCGGCAGCCCCCGGGAACCGTTCAGAGCGACCGCGTGTTGAACCGGAGAATCAGACCACAAACTCACCAAGGCACCAAGAAATTAAAGAATCATTTTGTTTTCAAATGCATTCCGGTGGTCTTGGATCGACTTGGGAATGAAACCGAAACGCTGCGTAGGGGCGTTTCGCGAACCGCCCCTACTGTTGCCGCGTTCTCCATTTCGTCGGGGATCGGTTCCCTTTGTGTCTTTACCGTTCATTCCTCATTCCTCTTTGTGAACGGTTGCGGTCTCACGTTCCAGCGTTGCTGCGACACCATTCATTCATCCAGCGTAAGGCTCATAGCTTTGCACACCTCCGCGTACTCGTCCACAATCTCGCGTATCACGTCTGCCGCAGGCTTGATTTCATCCACCTGTGCAACGCTTTTCCCCGCACTCCACAAATCCAGCCAACGCTTTGAACCGATTTCCGGCCGTTCCCGGAAATCCTTTATGCTTGAAGCAAGCCATGATGCAGGGTTCCCGGTGATCTTGTCCGTGCACACGATGTCTTCGGGACCCGCAGCCACAACTGCCTGTTTGTACGCTGGTAATGCTCTGGACTCGTCAGTTGCGATCAACCGAGTGCCCACAACCACCGCGCAAGCCCCCAGAGCTATTGCGGCCGCCATCTGTGCTCCGGTGCTCACTCCGCCTGCCGCGATAACGGGCAAGCCCACCTTTGACTTCAGGTACGGCACGAGAATAATGGTTGGAGTGCTGCCGCAATGGCCTCCCGCGTCAGAAGCCACTGCCACCAGGCCGTCCACTCCTCGATCTGCGGCCTTTTTCGCCTGGTCCAGCGAAATGAGGTCGGCAAAGACTTTGCCGCCGTTTGCATGCACGTCGTCCAATATCAACCGAGGATCACCGAGCGACGTAATGAAAAAAGTCACTCCAGCGTTCAGACAAAGAGCGAGTTGCTCCTTCCACTCGAACCTTCCGGACAAATGGATATTGACTCCGATGGGTTTATCGGTCTTCTCGCGAATCTTCTTCAGAGCCGATGCCAGGTCTTGGGCCGTGCGATAGTTGGGCAGAGGGAACGCACCCAGACCGCCTGCTTGGGCCACTGCAACAGTGAGTTCCTCGTACGATATGAGGAACATGGGCGCACCGATGATCGGGTAGTCCACGCCGACCATCTTTGTGAATTCCGTTACTATTTTCGGCATCAAGACAACCTGATAGGTTTCCCCACAGCACGCGCTGACTTACGCGCTCGAAGCCGTCCAGGAGGCTGTTGCGAAACCTCCCCAGTCTGCAAAATCGTGCCGCGGGGTCGCCCGGACGCTACTGCGTCCGGGTTCCGAAGGAACAGGAAGTCTGAACAGGCAATCGAGTTGCTTCGGCAAATCGGCCCCGACACATGGTCTCGGAGAATATGCCTCCTGCCGCTGCGCGGCCTAAACGTATAACGTCCAGGCTACCCGGGCCCATTTGATTGCCGGCGTGCCACGATTGGCGACCTTTCTACAGTTTCGCAACAGGCTCCTAGGCCAATGTGGCGCAGGCTTTCCAGCCTGCGGATTTTCTCAGTCTTGGATAAGGCAGGCCATGTACAGACCTGCCCGGCTCGGACCACATTGGGGACGCCCTACTGTTGGGGCGTCTTGGGCTCCTTCAGTTCATCCTCTATAACAAATTGCATCTTCTTGCCGTCGGCCCTGAGCACAAGGCTTGAAAAGCTGCTCACATGCCGTTTGGGGCCGAATGTTATGTTCGGGCACATTCCTCCCATGTCGAAATCCTTGACGCTTTCCAGACCTGCGACAAAACTTTCGGGTGTGAGATTTTTTCCTGCTTTGCGCAATCCTTCCACCGTGGCGGCGATGTACCCCCACGCGGCCAGGTAAAGATAGTCGGGATACATGGGATTGCCCAGTTGCTTCGCGAAATCGCCGTACTTCTTGTTGATCTCTTTGGCCTTCTTTATACCGGGCAAGTCAGTGTGGGCGGGGGCATACGGCGTAACCAGGAGATACCCGTCGGCAAGCTCCTTAACGAGGCCGAACAGCGGAGGGACACCGGTGGTGTTGTTGGAAATCAGCTTCACGTCCCATCCCATTTTCACCTTTTCTTTTATGATCGCCGCTGACTGAGGGAGATAAGTCCAAAGAACTATCCAATCCACCTTGGCTTCTTTCATGGCGCTCATGTGGGGGGAGAAGTCGATGGTATCGGTCTTGTACGGCATGGCTTTGACGATTTCGGACTTCATGAACTTGGCGGCAGCAGTGGCTCCTTCGAGTCCCTCCCGGCCGAAGCCGTCATCCTGATAAATCATTCCGATCCTGGCCTTGGGATTCTTGCCGAGGATATACTCGACTGCTCGGCACGCCATGCTGAACTGGACCGTGTGAGGCACAAAGACCCACTTGTTTCCCGGATCATAGAAAACCTTGTTCGCGCCGTGGGGCATCATCACCACCTGGTTCTCCTCGCACAGGGGCAGAATGGCCGAGGAGCCGGCAGTGCCCAAATTGAACGCAATGGCGAAGACGTTGTCCTTCAGAATTACTTTCTTGGCCGCCTGCATCGTAGTCGGGGGCAGGATGCCGTTGTCTTCGACAATGAGTTTGATCTTGCGCCCGTTGACGCCACCCGTGTCATTGATCCAGGCTACATAATCCTTAAAGGCGTCCGAAATCGGAACCCCTGCATATTTGCCCGGCCCGGTGAAATCCACGAGACAGGCGATCTTCACCTCAGTGTCCGTCACGCCTCGCACTTCGGCAGCCCGCACACCGGCGGCCATGAGGCACAGGGCCGCGGCAAGCACAAGACTCAGGATGATCCTTCCGGCTCTCATAACATTCCTCCTGGTGATTTTGGTTGCATGCCATGTTCCGTCCGGGGCATCCAACTCCGACGGACGGAACCTCTCAGTTCGACAAAAGGCCGCTCACCGTAAACTGTGCGGCTAGTACCTGAATGGCCAGGTTTTCCAATAAAGCTTGGTTCTTCTGTATATTCCCGCCAGGCCGTGAGGCTCAAACAGCAGAAACAGAACCACGATGAGGCCGAATATTCCCAGCTTGAAATCCACTATCAGTCCGCCGAATACCGGATAACTGTCCTTGAACAGATCGGTGGCGTACACTATGGCGTGCGGTATTGCCGTGATCAAAATAGCGCCCAGGACGGCTCCCAGTATGGTCCCGAGCCCGCCAAGTACTATCATTGCAATAAAGGCTATGGACTGATGGATATCGAAGCTCCCCGGGACGATCCATCTCTGATAGTGAGCCATGAGACAGCCGGCAATCCCCGCGTAAAACGAACTGATTGCGAACGCCATGATCTTGTATTTGGCAAGAGGAATGCCCATGGCCTCCGCGGCGATGTCCCTGTCCCGAATTGCCGTGAAACAACGTCCGATTTTGCTCCTGGTGACGTTCTTAGCGACAATTGTTGCAAGAACGGCCATGACCGCAGTCAAGTGGAAATACTGCCTTTCCGTATTTATCTCGAAGCCTGCAACGGAAATCGCCGGCACGGCCATGCCCAGGTCGCCCCGGGTGAGGTCCCAGTGGAATATGACGTATTCCACTATGAACCCGAAAGCCAGAGTTCCAAGAGCAAGGTACAAGCCCTTGAGTCTCAGGGCCGGGACACCCACGATCATTCCCAGCACGGCCGCCATAGCGCCCGAGAGAGGAAGCGACACCACAAAGGGCAACCCCAGGTCGCCTGTCAAGAGAGCAGTGGTGTATGCCCCGATAGCTATGAAGGCAGCGTGGCCGAGAGATATCTGGCCGGTGTATCCGATGAGCAGGTTGAGCCCCAGAGCCCCGATCACTGCAACGGCCATCTCGTTGAGAATGCTCAACTGGTAATTCGATACAAAATAAGGACAAATGACCAGACCCGCAATGAGTATCCCCAGCCAGACTTTCACCCAGGTATTCTGGAACAGGGCCATGTCCTCTTTGTAACTGGTTTTCAGACTGCCCATTTTGGCCATCACTTCCTTCTTTGCTCACCGTCACCCAACGGCACAGCCGCACATTCCAAGTGCCAAGCCGCCTAGCCGGTAAGAACAACCGCCCCTTTCACACCCTCTCCGCCTTCTCTTTGCCGAAGATGCCCCTGGGCCTTATCATGAGCACCAGGATCATGATGGCAAAAGCAGCCACGTCCTTGATGTCGCCAAAGTGGAAATTCCCCACATCCGTGCCGCTCAGGTAATTGGCAGCGAAGCCTTCGACCACGCCG
>DYLG01000096.1 GCA_020722215.1 Desulfomonile tiedjei | reverse complement strand
CCCGGAGATGTCAGAATAACAACTCGTTACAACGAACGGAATTTCAGCTCAGCCTTCTTCGGTGTGGTTCACGAGGTTGGCCATGCCCTGTACCATCAGGGTCTGCCTCGCGAATTCTGGGGGCAGCCGATTTGCAGTCCGATTTCGCTCGGCATAAATGAGTCCCAGTCGAGACTCTGGGAGAACATGGTCGCGCGTTCGGCCGGCTTCTGGCGGCACTTCTATGCTCTGGCGGTCCGGACCTTCCTCTGCCTTGGCAACGTATCCATGAAGGAATTCATTTTCTCGGTCAATGAGGTGAAACCCAGCCTCATACGCGTCGAAGCAGACGAAATCACATATAATCTTCACATACTGCTTCGCTTCGAGCTTGAGCTTGCCTTGACGAGGAAAGACCTGGAAGTGGGCCAACTCCCCGAAGCGTGGAACGCCAAGACAAAGCAATACTTGGGGCTTACTCCTGCGGACTATGCCTCGGGCGTCATGCAGGACGTTCACTGGTCCGCGGGTTCAATAGGGTATTTTCCTACGTACACTTTGGGGAATCTGTACGCAGCGCAGTTGTTCTCAAGAGCAACCGAGGAACTGGGAAACCTCGATGAACTGTTCGCAGAGGGACGTTTCGCGGATCTGCTCGGATGGTTGCGGGAGAACATCCATTGCCACGGATCGAGGTATCTTCCCAGGGATCTCATCCGGAGGGTCGCCGGAGAGGATCTCAACCCGCGCTACCTGATCGAGTACCTCGGCAGGAAATATGGGGAATTATACCGGATTTAGGAGTTCAGCAATCTGTGGAGCAAGTACGGTGACGTATTGCGATCTGCCAAGTGGTCCATGACAAAAATACAGTGACATATTGGGGCGCCACGCCCGTCATATCGGCGGAAGCCGGAATCCAGCTCTTCTCATCCAGCGTGCCGCGGGACTGGACCCCGGCTTTCCCCGGGGTGACGTCCCCGAATACGTGACCGTATTTGTGAAACGAAGTACTAAGGACCCGACCAATGGTCTCTTGCAGTAGGACCGGCATCTTGCCGGTCATCGGACGAGTGACGGGCAGGATGCCCGTCCCACCAAATCCTGTGCCCATACGGATTGCCGGTAGAGAGCGCTTCAAGGAATACAGGGACGGCCCTGGAAACGCTTGAGGATATTTCATAAGGAGGAGACATGGACCTGGACAAGATGGACAAGGACGGATTGAGAACATACGTTGACTATATGCTGAGAATTCTCAGGCTTTGCGACGCGTTCTGGTACATATTCGTTGAAGAGGAACAAGGGTCCGAGACTGCGGACCATTTCAACGAACGGGTTTGGCATCGGGTTTCGAGCATTTCGGCCCGAGACATCAGGGAGATGTTCAAAATTGCGGAAAAGGGACTGGAAGGCTTTGAAAAGGCATTGAGATACTTTCCCTGGTGCATCATCGTAGGGTATGAGTTCGAGAGAAGGCCTGACGAACTCATTATTTCCGTACGCGAGTGCCCCACTCAGAAAGCCCGAATCGTCAGAAATCTCGGCGAGTACGCGTGCAAGGAAATGCACCGGGGAGAATTCGTCAATTTCGCCCGGGAAATCGACCCGGGCATTGTTGTTGAATGCCTTCACGCTCCGCTCGACCCTCACCCGCCCGAAAGGATCTGCCAATGGCGCTTCACCATGGACACGGGAGCAGTGGAGAGATAGCACTGGCCTGAGTTATTGACTGCTGCATAGCTCTATGGTCTTGTTCCGCGCGAGTCGCAAGGAATAACGAAGACCTTTTGGTCATCGAACGACAACTTCACGCTGTGTCCTTTCTTGAGACGCAAGCGGTAAAATAGATGAGCCGGTATTTCCGCCTCAACGGGTCTCGATCCGTTTGCGCAACCAAAAGGGCGAATCGCCACAAGAAAAGATGCGGCCATGTCGAAGAACTCCTCAATCACTCCCTCGACTTTGCAACAGGAGGCCTCTTGCGGAGCTTGGGTTTGCAGGATTGTTACGTATTCAGACCTTATGCCCAACATGACCTTGGCGCCCGGCTGAAGAACCCCCATCAAACGGCTTGAAGAGTTCATAACCGGAAGGCGGAGAAAAATTGCCGGCTCTTTGCTGAAAACTATCAGAGCATTATCTGTGATTTCGGCTACTTCTCCGTTGAACAAATTCCTTATTCCCAGGAACTTGGCCACGTCCAAATCGGCCGGTCGGTTGTAAATAGCCGTCTTATTACCGGCTTGGCGGATCTCACCCTCCATCATCACACTTATCGAGTCACCGAGAAAAAAGGCTTCCTCAAGATCGTGAGTAACCATGACAATGGTTAACGAGTACCTTCTCCGGAGATCCTTGAGCAAGAACCATAATTCCTTCTTGAGACTTTCATGGAGCGACGAGAGAGGCTCGTCCAAAAGGAGATAATTGCACCCGGAAGCAAGTGCCCTTGCCAGTGCTATCCGCTGCCGCTCTCCCCCACTGAGATTGTCTATTCGTCGGTTCATGAGATGACCGATTCCGAGCGAATCCACAAGCTCTTGAACAATCCTGTCGTTCGCAGTCCGCCTTATGCCTCTGGCCCTCGCACCGTAAAGGATATTGTCTTGTACCGTCATATGGGGGAAAAGGGCAAGATCTTGCGGAACATAAGCAAGTCTTCGTCGTTCTATGGGAAAACTGCTTACGTCAATGCCTTCGATGGTAATTCTCCCCGCGTCCGGCCTCCTCAGGCCTATGATGGATTCGAGAAGAAGGGTTTTTCCGCTGCCCGTGGGACCTACAATTGCATGGCAACCGGATTCCCCGACACTCAGAGACACGTTGCGGAGGCGAAACCGGCCCGCCTTGATCGAAATATCGGTTGCTTCAAGCATACGTCTTATTCCTGGAAAGAAGCCTTACCGCATACAGGACGGCCACACCAATTGAGACCAGAATGAGGATCAGGGCTACGGTTCCCTCTATGTCGGCGGTGGAGAGTCTCATGAATATGGCAATGGGAAGAGTTTCCGTTTTCATGGCCATTGAGCCGGCAACGGTTATGGTAGCACCGAATTCCCCCAATGCCTTGGCCCAAGTAAGTATGGACGCGGCCAGGATGCCCCTCCTGCTCATCGGCAGAGTTATCGTGAAGAATGCCTTGGCAGGAGATGCACCAAGAGATCTGGCAACCGCTTCGTACCTGACCGGTATTTCGTCCATTGCCGCCTTTGTGAGTCTTGTCGCGACGCCGCAAACCGTTACGAGTTGGGCGAGGATGACACCGTAAACCGTGAAAACCAACTGTACCCAATGTTCCTGTACCCGGATGCCCAACGGATTATTGAAGAAGATGAGGATCATAGCTCCGAGCGCCGCCGGCGAGACAATCATGGGGACCTCGAGGATCGTGTCCACCAGCCGTTTCCCCGGAAAGTCATATCTCGACAGGGCAAAAGCCGCCGGAACAGCGACCAGGAGCGCCAGCAACGTGCTAACCGTCGCGGCAATTATGCTCAACCGCAGGGAAAACAGTACCCTTTCGGAGAGTAACGTCTCCCACCACACATCTTCCCGAAAGAAATAGAACAGAGACCCAGTCAGACCGGCATAGATGCCTAACGTCACGAATGCGCAAGCAATTGACGCTCTCTTCAAGTTCATTTGTCGAACGAATTCTCCCCGTACTGACTCCGTGCGGCTGTTGATAACTGCGTCTGCGGCCTCCTTGTCAGAGGTTGTCGGGAGAGTTACGCCTCATGGTGGAGAACACCCCATCCGAGTTTTCGGGTATGCTGCACGACTATACGGCAGCCCTCAAGCCATCCGTGCCAAATCGGGTTCCTCCCGGAAAAGCTCATCCGACCAGAATGGAGACTCATGAACAAGAGGACGGCTCGTGTGCAGGAGCTGCACCCTCACTTGTGATCCTTTTGGAAAAACATCCCGGACAGGCGGCAGGATCATCAACCCGTCCGCCAGCACCATCGAGCGCAAAGCGCCGGAACTTTGAGTTCCTGTGCTCAAAGCCCAAACACGTCCATTTTCTTCAATCAGCTTGCACCTCACCAGATGCAAACGACCCGGTTCGGCGGGCACGTCTTTAGCCAGTCGGGCTTCTATCACTTTCCGGAAGAGAGCACGGTGGCCCATCATTTTTAACAGTGCAGGCCTGACAAATTGCTCGAAAGAAATCATGGCGGATGTGGGATTGCCCGGTAATCCGAACACGGGTTTGGTCCCAATCGTGCCGAAAACCAGTGGTTTCCCAGGTTTCATGGCAACCTTCCAGAATTTCACTCTCATTCCCACATCAGCCAGCGTCGCCTTTACCAGATCGTATTTTCCAACAGATACTCCGCCGGAAGTAACGATCACATCCGCTCTCAACCCGTCGGCGAGGCGGTCTCTTTGATCTTCTTCACTATCCGAGGCAATGCCCAACGACAACGGAATAGCCCCGGCTTCCATCACCTGCGCGGCCAGACTGTATGTATTTGAACACACCACTTTCCCATCGGAGAACGGCTCATCGAGATCCACCAGTTCGTCCCCCGTGGAGAGAATCCCCACCACAGGCCGCTGATAAACATGGACGTACCCGTGTCCCAGAGTGGCTATCATCCCTATCTCGGGAGGCCCTATGGCGCAACCTTCTTTCAGGACCACTCCGCCGGCTCTCACATCCTCTCCCTGAGTCCTTATATAAGTTCCCTTCTGTACTCCTCTTATACACCTGACTCTATTGCCGTCCCTGAAGGTGTCTTCCACCTTGATCACTGCGTCCGCCCCGTCAGGTATCACTCCTCCGGTCATAACGCTGACGGCCTCACCTGCGCCTACCACACCGCCGAAAAGAGCACCTGCACGGGACTCACCGATAAGCCTCAGATCAACGGGTCGAGAAGGCTCGGCCCCAACCACGTCCTCGTATCTGCAAGCGTAGCCGTCCATAGCGGAATTGTCTCTGGACGGAACATCCCGGATGGCCTTCACGTCGCGGGCAAGCACTCGGCCCAGCGCGTCAAGGATATGAATCCTCTCCTGACCCAGCACGGGGATATCTTCAAGGACTCTGCGTTGCGCTTCGCCAATGTCAATCATGATATGAACCTCCATCCTCCGGGGGTACAACGAACAATGAAGATCGCGAGGCGTCTTGTCCGTGGCTTCGCCCCAGATGAAAGCAGGGTCGAATTCGGCGCTGCGGGCTCCGGTAGATTCGAGGGGGAGACTCCATCTCCCCCTCGAACTCCCCCATACGTAGGTCCGGGCGCGCGTCTTCGGCCAGACGGATTTACATAGAAAGTCCTTTTAGGGTCTATCCAAGGGAGACCCGCCCAACCTGGCCGGGTCATCTCTTGATCCAATCCTTGGGAACCTCGTATTCCCCCCCCACCGGCTTCTTCTCTCCGATCCATGCCACCGCCTCTTCCGCGGTCATGAAATACCGGTACTTTCTGAAGATCTTCTTGCCGTCTTCAGAAACGAGAAAATCAATGAACTTTTGGGCTAAAGGCCTGTTGCCGGCATACTTGGAGATCGCTATGGGAATGTACCCGATGCGTATCACTTCAGCCGGCTTAAAGGGGATTGTCAGAATTCGCTCCGGGTCCCAATGTTCAAAGACCCTCCAACCGATCACTGCGTCGGCTGCTCTAAGCGAGATCGCGGCGGCGGTCTTTTCACAACTTTCCGTGTAGTTTATGAGATTTTTTCGGAAGGCCTGCTTTTCAGCGGAGTTGAAGAGCGACTCAATGATTTCGATTGCATATGAGCCGACGCATACTCCTTCGGGGTTGGCTATGGCGACCTTCAGTCCGTCACGGGTGAGATCCTTTAATGTATTGATATTCTTGGGATTACCGCGCTGGACATTGATCGCGGGGACCAGATATACAACGATTCTCTCGGTCTCAGGGAGCACGACCCCCTTCTTTTTGGCCACTTCCATGTAATCGGAAGATCCCGGGAAATAGATGTCCCCCTTCTTGCCAAGAATCATCTGAGACAGCACGTAACCGGATCCGCCGAAAACCGTATCGACCTTGACCCCGGTCCTGGCCTCGAACTCCTTCGCCGCTTCTTCCGTCGCCGGTTGGCTTGCGGCGCCCGCAAATACCAGCAGAGTCTCCGAACCGGCTCCTGCAATTCCATGGCCGCAGTTGGCCGAAAGAAAGCAAATGGTAACCGTGAACACCCCCAAAAGCCGACTTACATGTCCCATACTTCCTCTCCCAATTTGATAAAAGATCCGTCTCATTCACAGATCGGTTCAATCCGATAGCCCTTCCAGCCACTGAACGGCGGCACGGATCATGGCCAACCTGAAATCAAGCACTTGAAGTTCCAGGCGATTCTCGCACCGATGTCTGACCTCCGAAAGACTATTCAACTTGTTACAGAGAACTGCCAACTGGCTGGATACGAGCTGGGGTTTCTTTTCAGGGCAAATCAACTCCGTGAAGTGGAGCTTGCCTAAGAACTCGAGACGCAGATCTCGAATGTGGTTCACCGGGGAGCACAACCACGACAGAAGCACCTCCCTCCCGGCAGGGCTGAGGCTGAAGATCTTCTTCGGCGGCAACGTCTCCTGGTCAACTCTTTCGTGCCGAACCAAGCCTTCTTTTTCCAGGCTGTTGAGGAGCGCGTAAATCTGGCTCCGTTTCAGTCGCCAAATCTTTTCCAGGCCTTGATGCAACTGGCGCGAGACATCGTAACCATGGGCGGGTCCGAGAGCGAGGACGCCCAGTACGGCGTAGTCTGCGGGATTCCGAGGTGTATGTTCCCGGGCAACATTCGGGTGAGTAGTCATGACATGACTAGCCTAGAGGCAACCACCCCCCTTGTCAAGAGAAAAGCAATCACGCGCGGGACTCGCGGTCTTCCACAAGAAAAACAGTGCCTTCGTTCCATCAACGGGGCGCGTTCAGACAATGACAATCCGCTTGATCAGAGAGACCGCATCTCTTGGCTCGTCAACCGTGTGAAGGAGTTCGAGGTCATCCGGGTCGATCATCTGATGCCCGGACAACATCGTCTTCTCAATCCACGAGACCAGATCCCTCCAGTAATCCTTTCCGATCAGTATCACCGGAAAAGGTTTGATCCTCATGGTTTGAATCAGTGTTAGCGACTCGAACAGCTCGTCCATGGTGCCGAATCCGCCCGGCAATATTACGTACGCCACTGCGTACTTGACGAACATTACCTTTCGCACGAAGAAGTAGCGGAAATCCATGCGGATGTTGGCGTACGGATTTGCGGCCTGCTCCTTGGGAAGCTGTATGCACAATCCGACCGACTTGCCTCCAGCTTCGTGTGCGCCGCGATTGGCGGCCTCCATCACTCCGGGGCCGCCCCCCGTTACGACCGAGAAACCGGCTTCGGCCAAGAGGCGCCCGGTTTCACGTGCGATGCCGTACACCGGATCATTTTCGGCGACTCGGGATGATCCGAAAACGGACACCGCTGGAAAGATGTTCGACAAGGTCTCGATGCCGTCCACAAATTCAGACATTATCCTGAAAATGCGCCAGCTCTCCTGGACACTGAGCGCGTCTATGACGTACTGTTTCTCGGGCATGCTGGTGTTCCTCTGCATTTGGCTGTGTGGTGCGCCTCCTGTGCGGCGCCGCGTCAACAGACAATACCACTGCGGGACAAATCGGGCAACAACGGTCGGAATATGCGGTGCGAGCTTTCCGAAATGCACATGGCTCACAGATCCCTCCCCTGCAAGTGCTGCGCGCGTCCGAAGTCTTGCTTTGCACAAGGGGCCGTATGGTTTAATATCAGTCCACGATGCGGTACTTGATACTCGTGGTGGCAATTATTGCGGCGTGGTTTGTGGTCGACGAGTTCCTCATTAGGGATCGTACTTCCGAAGGCCTTCGTTCGTACCGGGAAAAGCTCAAGGACCTGGGAGGGCGGCTTCATTACGTATTCGGCATTCTCGCGATCCTGATTTTCTTGATAATGCTCTTGAGGCTCATCCTGGGGGCCTTTGTTTCCCACTGAGACTCGCCGCTCAAAATGCTGTCACAACCCCTTCCCAATGAGGCCGCAACCATCCTGACGACTTAGGAACCTGTCGCACAACCGTTGAAGATGCTGGAATCGCGGCACGCCGGCAATCAAACAGGTCCGCGTAACCTGGACGTTATACGTCCACGCCGCGAAGCGGCAGGAGGCATATTCTCCAGGACCATGTGTCAGAGCCAATTTGCCGAAGCGACTCGATTGCCGGGTCAGACCTCCTGTTCCTTCGGAACCCGGACGCAGTAGCGTCCGGGCTACCCGCGTGGCACGATCTTAGACATTGAGGAGGTTTCGCAACAGCCTCCTCGGCGACAACCGGCTTTTTCGTCGGAGGTATAATCCTGCTTGAAGCGTTGCGGAAAGGCAGCGATTCAGCAACGGAAATTGGTCACTCGAAGGTGAGCATCTTCGTCAATTCAACCGTGTCCAGCCATTCACTGGTATCCTGGCCGCAGCGTGGGCACTTCTTGAACTTCTCGGCGGTTTCGAAACCGCAATAAGGGCACGTATGAGACTTGCTCAAAGGCTTCGCCGAAGGTCTTGCCGCCTGGTTGACCGCCCTCTTGTCAAAGAAAGCCTGCGGCACGAGCTTTGCCTGGACAAGCTTGGCAAAGAGGTCCTGCAGGGCCTGAAACGAAATCCCGTATTTCTTCATAAGATCGGAATCCGAAAGTTCGGCTTTCAGGTCGGTCATGATTGCCTTAGCGCTAATCTTCTTGGTGGACTGCTTGTCGGACACCGTAAACGGGTTTCCTCTCTGACTACTGGATTACACGGTCTTCCCGATCGGAAGCGAGTCACGATGAGAAGCGTGCAGCCAACTTATCCTCTCCGGCAACGCTGCCGTCGCGCGGGATCATTCTCTCGATGGCAGCGGGCTACCGGGGCGGCTTTGCTAGCCTGCCCCGGGAAGAGGCAGCACCTCTGAAGCCACCGAGAGATTACACCATTTCCAGCGCGGTAGCCATGGAGACTCCTCCGCCCCCGCAAAGTGTTGCCAGTCCCAAGCTTTTGCCGCGGTTTTTCATGGCGTAAATGAGGGATACCATTATCCGGGCCCCCGTGCAGCCCACAGGATGGCCGAGGCCGATTCCTGAACCGTTGACGTTGGTTATCTCTCGGTTGAGCTTGAGTTCTCTTTCGCAGCCAAGGTATTGGGCTGCGAACGCCTCGTTGATCTCAATCAATTGGAAATCGTTGAGCGCGAATTTGGAGCGATCAAGAAGGTTTTTCACAGCAGGAACCGGACTGAGCCCCATTATGGACGGGTGGCACGCTCCCATACCCACTGACTTGATTCGAGCCAAAACAGGGAGTCCCTCAGACTTCGCCCGATCCTCAGACATGATGACCATGGCTGCTGCACCGTCGTTGATGCCGCTGGAGTTGCCGGCGGTCACGGTCCCCGTCTTCGGTATGAATGCTGGGGGCAGCTTGGCAAGAGCCTCCATAGTGAGGCCCGGTCTGAAGTGCTCGTCCTTTTCGAAAAGCTTTGGTTCACCTTTCCTCTGAGGAACTGGAACGGGCACGATTTCTTGGGCAAACGAACCGTCGAGGGTGGCGCGCTCGACGTTGTTGTGGCTGCGCAGTGCTACCTCGTCCTGCTCCTGACGGGTTATTCCGTGTTTCAACGCCACAAACTCCGCTGTATGGCCCATGATGTACGGCTTGCCCCTGAAGGACTCCACGGGGCCGTCATCAGGATAGGGGAGAATATGGGAACCGCAGTGAAGCCCTGTAGTCAAGGCATCCGTAACCGTATCGTTTCCCATCCGAACGCCCCATCGGGCCTTCTCCAGAGTGAAAGGGACGCCTGACATGTGTTCGACGCCGCCGGCAAGCACTATGTCGGCGAGGCCTGCAGTGATCATGGCCGCTCCGGAAATGACTGCCTCCATTCCCGAGATGCAGACCCTATTGACCGTAACAGCGGGAACCGTGTCCGGTATGCCCGCCATCAGTGCCCCCACTCTGGTAACGTTCATGGCGTCGGTGGGGTTGAGGCAGCACCCGAATCGCACGTCGTCAACGCGGTCTCCGGATATCCCGGCCCTGCTGAGGGCCTCCTTCATCGCGACGCCGGCCAGGCTCGCCGCATGCACATCTCTGAGCGTTCCTCCGAAAGCTCCGATGGGTGTGCGGCAAGCGGAAACAATTACGACATTCATATTGTCCTCCCGAAAGACGCGCGAGACCGAGGATCATCGGCTATCAGCCGCGAAGACTCGTACAGCCAAGCTTTTCACCTGTGTAGGAACAGGAAGACAACCCGCCGAGTTCAAGCGTGACGAACCGAGGACACTTTGCGCGGCAAAGCGCGTCCAATCCACTATCGAATGATAGCGGCTTCCTCCACTTCGAGTTTCTTCTCGAAGTCCTTCCAGAATTCTTCTTCGGTGGTTCTCCAGTCAGATCCGTACTTCTTGTTGAACATGGCTGCCACCGAGTCCAGAGCCTTCTGCCAGACGGAGTGATAGTTTAGTCTAAGCACGTCCTCCAGGAAGGGGACTAGAGATCCGAGCTTTTCCTTAGGGAGGTACGCTCTGGCGCCCAGTTCGATTGATTTCTTCAGGGCCTCCGGGGTGAACGCGTGGGCTGTGAGCATGACCACGGGAAAACCGGCGTGGTTTGCGATCTGCAGCAGATCAAATCCTCGAACTCCCATAATGTCGAGGATAACCAGATCGTACGTGTACGAAACCAGGTGCTGCTGGGCCCTCTCGAACGTGGTGGCCTTGTGCAGAGTGCAGTTCGCCGCCTCAGTGATTTCCTCCTCGATTATTTCGAGGACGTCCTCCTCGTCGTCCACTGCCAAGACAAGCTTCTCATTCAAGACTTCGGATTTGGCCATTGCTCTTCCTTCTGTTGGGGGCAAGTGCCCCTGGGATAGTGCCTAAGCGATAGGCTGCCATGCGAGTAAAGGCCGCAGTTGACTCCATGTCGCGGCTCGAATTTGCCGGGGATTACCTGCACCTGCCGATGTAATGGTGTCCAACCCCACTTCCATCCTCGGACGGCTCATCACCGGCGTCCTACAATGCTTACCTATACGTAAGCTTGAAGTCAACTCTTTCAAATGCATAATTCAGCCCATTGTGCACAGGTAGTTGTTGACCCCAGCAATTCTCATGAGATACGCTTGTGCTGGAGCGAGAGGTCTTTCCGGTCGCCGGGGCAGTGTGCCAAAAGCCTGTGGAGCTTTTTCCGACGCAAAACAGGGCCGGGGCTGCCGCCGGTAAAGGAACCGGGAAGCCGGCGCGGTGAAATTGCCGACAGGTTAGCGTTTCGATCTCGCCTTCGATCATCCGCTGAGGGAAGAATCGTGCTGCGTAAATACGTTGTGGTCCCACCCATGAAGGGCGGGCTCGAGGACCTGAGAGAAATGGCCGGGAACATCTGGTTTTCCTGGAACCCTGACGCTGTGGAGCTTTTCCACCACCTCGACGAGCATACATGGGAGGAAACGAATCATAATCCTCAGCAGGTCCTGATTCGGCTTTCCAAGACGAGATTCAATGAGATACTCAATGACGAAGGCTATCGAGCCCACGCCGAGAAAGTCTACCATCGCTTCAGGGCGTACATGGCCCGCGAGCGCGCGTATGACTTTCACTTGCCTGCGCCTATCGGTTTCTCCACCGCGTATTTCTCTCTGGAATTCGGGTTGACCGAGTGCTTGCCGATCTATTCGGGGGGCCTGGGGCTTCTCGCAGGAGATCATCTGAAGTCGTCAAGCGACTTGAACTTGCCGCTTGTGGCCGTGGGGCTCATGTACAGGGAGGGATACTTCAACCAGAAGCTGTCGCCCGGAGGTTGGCAGGAGGAGGTCTACGTCCGCAGGGAACTGGATACTCTTCCTCTGGAAAGACTGACCAATCAGGACGGTCAGCCGGTAAAGATCTCCGTGGATCTGGCGGGAGAAACCTTGTACGCACGGGTTGTGAAGGTCAGCGTGGGCCGCGTCCCCCTTTACCTTCTGGATTGCGACATCCCGGAGAACCCGCCTCATCTCAAGGACACCACGGCCCGACTTTACGGCGGCGACACGGAAAATCGGATACGCCAGGAGATTCTTCTCGGCATGGGGGGATGTCGAGCCTTGCAGGCGGTGGGTTTGGAGCCGGCGGTCTATCATCTCAACGAAGGGCACGCGGCATTTGCCCTGCTGGAGAGGATGAGGTACTTTATGGAGGAAAAGGGGCTGAGCCTCGAACAAGCCAGGGAAATGGTTGTTTCCCAGAGTATCCTGACAATCCACACACCGGTTCCGGCCGGCAATGATGTGTTCGATCGCGGCCTGATGCAGAAGTACTTCAGCGGGTTGGCTGCGAAACTCGGCATGTCTCTTGACAATTTCATGGGGCTGGGACGCCGTAACCCCATGGACAGCTCCGAAGGATTCTGGATGCCCGTGCTCGGGCTGAGGCTCACTTCTCGGACAAACGGAGTGAGCAATCTGCATGCCAGGGTTGCAAGGGACATGTGGCGACACGTCTGGCCCAAGGCCGACATTGACGATGTCCCCATCGTGCCCATTACCAACGGGGTCCACATCCCCTCGTACATCTCCCGGGACATGGCCAAGCTTTACGATCGGTACCTCGGTCCGGCATGGAACGAGGACCCGGACAACGAAGAGGTCTGGGCCCGGGCCGAGACCATTCCTGACACGGAGTTGTGGCGGACTCACGAGCGGTGTCGCGCCGCGCTGATTCATTTCGCGCGGAAACGTCTCGTCCGACAGTTGCGCGGTCGGGGAGCATCTGCCGAGGAGATTGATCAGGCCAGACGCGTGCTTAGTCCGGAGGTTCTCACCATTTGTTTTGCCAGGAGATTCGCCACGTACAAGAGGGCTACTCTGCTGTTTCGGGATACGGCAAGGCTCAAGAGCATACTTACTCATCCCGACCGTCCGGTTCAGATCATTTTCGCCGGTAAAGCGCATCCCGCGGACAACCAGGGCAAGGAATTGATTCGAACCATAATTCAAATCATCCGAGACAAGGATTTCCGCCCGCGCGTGGTCTTTCTGGAAGACTACGACATCAATGTCGCCAGACACATGGTGCAGGGAGCGGACGTATGGCTGAACACTCCAAGGAGGCCCATGGAGGCCTGCGGCACCTCCGGAATGAAGGCCGCGGCCAACGGCGCGTTGAACCTGAGCATTCTTGACGGCTGGTGGGATGAGGGGTACTTCGGAGACAACGGCTGGGCAATAGGCGCCGGCGAAGAATACGTCGAACCGGAGACGCAGGACATTATCGAGAGCCACGCCCTCTACGATCTCCTCGAGGAATCGGTCCCCCCTCCCTTCTATGACACCGGCGTAGACGAACTGCCCAGGGAGTGGATCAGAATGATGAAACGAAGCATCGGCACCGTGTGCCCCGTTTTCAATTCCCATCGAATGGTTACCGATTATGTGGAGAACTGCTATCTGCCCGCGGCCGCCAACCACTTCAAATTGGAGCAGGACAATTTCCGGGCGGCACGTGGACTCGTGTCATGGAAGGAGAAGATCCGGCAGCGTTGGAACGACGTCTCCGTGCTGGATGTGACTGTCCAAGACCAGCAAACGGCTTTGAAAGGCAAGGAAATGGAAGTGGAGGCCATCATCCGAACCGCAGGACTCAACCCTGACGAATTGCGAGTGGAACTGCTCCACGGCCCCATCGACCTCTGGGACAACTTCAAGGTCCGCCTCATAACCCAACTGGAGCCCAAGACCGTTCTCGATCAAGACGGCGGGAGGGTCGCTTTCGCCGCTATGATTCCTCTCATGCACTCCGGCCTCTACGGTTACGAGGTCAGAGTAACTCCCGAACACCCGAATCTCGCGTTTTCTCACCGCCTCACATACGTCAAGAGAGGGTAGGCTCGGCTTAATATTCCATGGCGCCAATACGATTGAGCATTTCTTCCCCGCGCGGCCAATGCAGGCTTACTGTAGGTCTGGTTCAGATGCCGCCTGAACGGACGTCACGGTAATCCTATCAGCCCGGACTTACACTCGGACCCCAGATTGTGCTACATGATGATGTGAAGCATGGAGCTTGTCCGGCCACAGGCGGGCATGTGCTCTTGCTCTGCCTGAGTCCATAGCGACTCCCCGCGCAAAGTCCGATCCGACAGACCGAGAGGTGTCCCGTCGCATGTGGCGGATGCTCGTATTGATAGCCGTGGGAGCGGCCCTGTTGTTTCCTTGTTCGTGCATGG
>DYLG01000095.1 GCA_020722215.1 Desulfomonile tiedjei | reverse complement strand
CTATTCCGCCCAGCATAGCGTGATAGGGCCACACAGTGAGGGTGTATTTCGAGCCCGAGGCCAGGGCCTCAGTGTAAGCCAGCGCGTGGCGCTCAAGCCACGGGAGGTTTCCTCCCGCCACTGACCAAGCTACAGCGGGGTTGACCTTCCACTTGCCGGACTTGATATCTCCCACGGGTATCTGAGTACCCGGATCGGGGTGATTCCCCTTCTGATCGACCCAGAATACGGGATGGAAGATCTGATGTGGAAAATGCGTGTCCATCGTGGCCACTATCTGGGTGATATTGCTCAGGTTAGCATAGATGAACCTGCATATCCGGTCGTTGTCCTCAACCGCGGCCCTGCCGGAGCAGCCTCCCACGAACAGCTCGAATCCGGGCACGCAGAATGTATTCTGCACGTCGATCAGCATCAGGCATACCTTGAACCCGTCTTTGGCCGACCGGGGAATGTCGTGCTTCTTTGCCCATTCCTCGGCCTGCCCGGCCCGCGTTAGGTAATCCACTTTCCATGGACTTGCCCCAACCAGTTTCGGGTCGTAGAAATCCGGCACAGGTAGAGTTGCTTTCATAGTGAGACCTCCCTGAAATACCTTTGCGCAAAAGCACTGAAGGCGCCGCCTTGAAAGCGGCGTTGAAGAACAATCTCATGTTCCTTATGCCCGGCTTGAGGACATACGGTCTTCTATCCTCTCGCGATAGTCATAACGAAGATCTCACGGGAATCCACAACGTGGAGGCCCGACCTCAATCCGAACAGGTGACAACCCGTGTGAACAAAGGGCTCGGTGTCCGGAAAAACCGTGACTGTTTCGAGCCTGTCCCCGACCGCCTGCACCTTCGCGATGCCTTCCTCGGTCACCGAAAAGAGCGCGTCGCCTATAATGCACTTTCCCCGAATGGCGCCCAGCCAGGAACCGTCGTCAGATACCGATTCCGCCTGAGCAAGAATCCTGCCTGTGCTGTCGAGCATAAAGCAACGATGCATGATCCGGCCTCCTTCCGTGAAAGCAAAGAGCACCCAAATGTGTTTCGAGGAAAACATGCAGGTGGAATCAACAAGTTGCCCTCTGACAGGAGGCAGTTTCACCGTGTCATTGATTCCTCGTTTGGCAGGATGGAACAAGAATGTAACATTGAGTTTCCCCGCACGATAGAATCCGAAGCCGGCATTCTCTCCCGTCCAAAAGAGCGTCTGATCGGCGAGTGCCTGGCCTATCACTTCCGAACCCCATTGAGTCTTGCGAAAAAGCTGGCCTGCGGATGCCCAGAAGTAGTCGGTACTGTTTGCGTCAAAGATGGGCAGGTTGCCGACTGCATCTATGTTGTGTCGCGCTATTATCTTGCCGTCCTGATCCACGACCGCGAGGCGATTGTCTCTGCCGAGAAGAGTGTCGTTGGCCCGAATCCTGTACCGCATGAGAGGATCCGTGGGGCCTCTGGTGATCGTATTCCCGGACTATCGTTTGAACTCATTGTTTTCCCAGTAAAGATACAAGAGCTTGTCCTTCCGTGCGGCTGCAAAGAGTATGATTCCCCTGGTTTTGAAGATCCGGGTGCATGTTACGGCCCCTCGCACTCTGACAGTCTGGACCACGACTGCCGGCGCGGGCACGGCGCAATCGGGACAAACGGGCCGAGCATGAACTAGCCCGCACACTTCACATGTTTTCCAATCCATGTCCAGGAGAGCTGTAGGGAATGCGCCTCGTTTGTCTCTCTTGAACACATCGAAGAGGTAGTCGAGCAGATCGTCCGGGAGAACCTTGTAGTGCAAAGCGACCTTCGGGTATTTCACCTCCGCATCGAAAACGGTGATCCTGTGAAGAGGCCGCACGTTGTGGGGAATTCTCTTGTTCCTGTCTTTCGGTTGGTATACACCGCCGTATGGCCCCACAAAAAGGAGACTCTGCATCAGCATTAGGCAAAACGCGTACCAGTCGGCTTCCTCGTTGTAAGGCCTTGCCGGCACGATCATGTTCGACCCTGGATCGACCAGGAGCGGATCAAGGAATTTCTCCGTGTAAACCCTGCAGGGGTATCTGCCGAACTGATAGCTGTCCGCGTCTATGAAATACGCGCCATGTTCCTTAACGAGCACGTTGAGATCGTTGAGATCTCCTACTATTACGCCCGCTTTGTGGAGCCCTTCCAAGGTCTCGTGCAAGTTCCGAAACAGTGCCGCCACATCGCCGTTGGATATCCCCGCCTGTCTGAACCCCTTGTCCCCATAGCGCAGGAGCACTTCAGCCCCTTCAATGAACTGCATCGTGTAGCCGAGGATCTTCCGTTTCCGGTCCACGGCCAATTCCTCCGGGGTGACCACATAGTGCGGAAGATGATCGGGAAAGTCCGGCAGCTTGCGCTGATGTTCTTGGATACGGCGCTCGGCAGCCTTCTGTGCCGGGAAATCACCTGCAAGGTCCGGATGATCGGGCGGCTTGAACAGTTTCAAAGCGAGGCCGCCCTGCAATTTGAATATGTCGGCCTCTCCTCCCTTTGCAACGGATTGGGCCGGTGAGATCTTGATGCGCTTGCCGCCTATGTAAACCTCCATCACGGCATCCTCCTCACTACCACAAGAGTTGTGTCGTCGTGCAGGAGTCCTTTCTCGGCCTTGACGTAAGGCTGGAGGTATTCTTTCCCCATTGCGCCGGCGGATGGCGCAATGGTTTGACAAAGCGCTTTCTTGTGGTCTCTGTTGATCAGCCTCAATCTCCGACTAACAGCGTCGGGATTGGCAAAGAACCTGTCCTCGGTCCAGAACAGGCTCACGTCCCCCACAAGTTCGGCCTTGCCGGGAATGGATTTGTCCCTGGCTGCGATCAGGTCCGCTATGCCGTCTGTAGCGATCAGGATGGAATCAACTTGATCGAGAGGAAGAATCTGGTGAACATGAAACTTGAACAGGGCCGGATCCATATCCACCAATTCCGGAATGAGTCCGTACCCCAAATATGGTGGGCAATTGTCTTCTTGCCGCAATATGATGGGGTTGCCGTTTATGAAGATGTACCCGTCCCCCAGGGAGAAGGTTGCAGCCCACCCTTCCCTGAGCACGAGGCCAATCAGCGTGAAGAGATAGGATTGCCTCACTTCCCTCGCAAGGTTGCCGTTGAGCCTTCCGGCGAGTGCCCGAAACATCGCCAGCAAGTCCAACCGGGCCTCTTCCAGGATCCGAGGAAGGATCAAACGCGGATCCGGATCCCGAAGCATCAGCAGGCGTCGATACAAGGTGTTGGCCAACATGCGCGCACCTAGATATGCTCCCACTTCGCTGTGTGGGCTGCTGCCGCAGCCGTCGGCCACCACACCCACAATCGTCTGCGGACCCATGACGATCTCGTAGTAATCCTGATTGTTCCCCCCCCGATCCTGGTGCCATTTGCCGGCAACGGACCCACCTGCAACCTGGAAGGATTCCGGCATCGACTCCCTCCTCGGGTATGCGCCTTGATGGAAATTTACGTAAAGCCACTGGTACCGCTCCCAATTGATACCGTACCGGTGAAACGAGGTGAAAGATGTTTGAAAATTGAGACACCTCCCGTGCGTGGAGGTTCGCCAGTTTCTCCGTGACCGGCCGCCGCGATGGGCTCTCCCTGCGTTTGCCCTCGGCCGCTGCATGTGATAGTCTCTGGGGGCCGTTGAGCCTTTCCGGCCCATGCCCGCTCGATTGAGGAGGTTAGGATGAATACTACCGGACGCTTAGCCGGAGTAATCCTGTTTTTCATAGCAATGATCTTCGCTTGGGTTCCACCGACCAGGGCTGAAGATGTCGCCGATCTGTACAGAAAGGGATATAACGCGCAGAAGGCCGGCAACCTCAAAGAAGCCATGGGGATCTATGAAGGATGCTTGAAGGCTGATCCGAAAAACTACAAGGCATTGCTGGCCATGGGCACTGTGTATCTTGCAATGGGAGAATACCGCAAGGCAACCGAACAGTTCCGGTCAGTCTTGGCGCTCTATCCGGATGATCCGAGGACTCGCCTTTACCTGGCCAACTCAAGACTGAAGGCGGGCTTTATCGGCGAGGCCAAGAACGACTACGAGATGATCCTGAGCGAGTACCCCGAGGACGTCCCCGCCTTGATCGGCCTGGCAAGGGCCGAGTATCTCTTGGGCAATCGCTTCACTGCCGTAGACTTCTTGAAGCAGGCCCTGGCCCTGCAGCCCGGCAACACTGCCTTGAAGGCCACGGTAGACCGCGTTGAAAGTGCGGCGCGGCAAAATCTAGCAGAAGAGGAAAGGGAGAGGCATGCCCGCCTGATGAGCGATCTCGAGAATGCAATTGCCGAGGCTTCCCTGTCCGAGGAGCGCGCCAGAGCGGCCCTGAGCGCGGCTGGGATCCCGGAGCATCTCTCGCCTGCGCAAAAGATGATTCTGTTGGACCTTTCGGAGCCGGCGGCGCTGCCGGAAGTGCGTGCCTTTCCGCGCTTCCCCAAACGGTAGCTGCTATAGGCAATGCAAGGGCGTCAGGCTGCGTGGTAGGGCCGGGTTTCAAACCCGTCCGTCCCACTTGATTCGGACGGAAATTTGGGCACGCGCCGCAAATATCCGATCACAAGGGGATTCCCGAGGAGCAATCATGGTCAAGAAGCGAAGGGAATGGGTAAGAAACATGGCGGGCGGGCAGTTGATGTCCGCCGGCGAAATCATCCAAGTGATGGACAACGGTGGCCCTGTGAAGTGCCTGGTTCTTTCCTGTCTGGCTGCCGACGACGGCGCATGCTACGCGAGTCTGGAAATCCTGGAAGGGGAAAGAAAAGGCGAGCGCATGCGGGCAAAGCTGAGGGCGGGTGAAAAAATGTCAGAATAGACCCAAACGCGGCGTGAACGGCACGTGGAACCCACGGAAGTCGCGGCGTCCGCTCGCAGCTTCAGGGGCAATCTCCCGAGACTCTCTTTGAAATGCGACCTGTAAGAAACCGAGAGGTGGTCATTGATTATTGTTACCGGCGGCGCGGGATTCATAGGAAGTAATATCGTCAAAGGGCTCAATGATTCCGGAGAAACGGACATTCTGATCGTGGACCGGCTGGGAAACGCCGACAAGTGGAAAAACCTGTCGGACCTGAGATTCGCGGACTACGAACACAAAGATGATTTCATGAACGGCTTGGAACGGGGTCTTTTTGATCACGGAGTGACCGCGGTGCTCCACATGGGCGCGTGCAGCTCAACAACGGAAAGGGACGCGGATTATCTCATGGCAAACAACTTCGCCTGCTCGCGAAGCCTTGCCTTGAGGTTCGGCAGGCAGCCGCACATACGGTTCATCTATGCGTCGAGCGCGGCGACGTACGGCGACGGCTCCGAAGGGTATTCCGACGAGCATTCCGCCGCGTGGGGACTCAAGCCGTTGAACATCTACGGATACTCGAAGCAGATCTTCGACTTGTGGGCTTTGAGAACCGGCTTCCTGAACAACGCGGTGGGGATCAAGTACTTCAATGTGTACGGTCCCAACGAGTATCACAAGGGCGACATGCGGAGCGTAGCCATTCGGGCATATTCCCAGGCAAAGAAGACCGGCGCCATCAGGCTCTTCAAGTCTTATAGGCCTGAATACAAGGACGGAGAGCAGCAACGGGATTTTATCTACGTCAAGGACGCGGTGCGCGTAACACTGAGCTTCCTCGAAAAGCCCGAGGTAAACGGCTTGTTCAATGCGGGAACCGGTAATCCCCGGAACTTCAACGATCTGGCCTCGGCAGTGTTTTCCGCGCTTGGAATGGAGCCCAGGATAGAATACATCCCCATGCCCGGGGGCTTGGAAAAGCGCTACCAGTACCACACCGCTGCAGATCTTAACAAACTGCGGTCAACAGGATTCGATTGCTCATTCACTTCCCTTGAGGACGGAGTGCGGGACTACGTGCAGAACTACCTGGAAAGGCTGGACCTCGACGATCAGTGATCAGTTTCCGGCGCCTCGCGAGGCGTGATAATCCTGGGCGAACTGAAGGAAGTCCTCATATGCCCGATCCAGGTCATAGCCCAGCAATTCGGAATGCGTGGACATGCCCTGGTGAAACCACCTGTACCATCTGTCGATCTTCAACGGGTCTTCGGGCATAAGCTTCGGAAAGATGTCCGTGCCGGGATAGGGGGTGACCATGTTTATTTCCACATGGTCGGGCCGGGCTTCCAGGATGAGCTTCTTCGACAGTTCAATGTCCTCGGGGGTCTCTCCCGGCAGACCTATCATGAAGAAGGCATGGGAGTGAATCCCCGCGTCCCTGAGCAACGTCAGGGCTCGTTTCACCTGCTCATTGGTTTCACCTTTTCGTATCATTTTCAGGATTCTGGGGCTTCCGCTTTCCACACCAAGGGTCACGCGGCGGAAGTTGGCTTTGCGCATCGCCGCGACAAGTTCCCCGTCCAGGGTGTCCGCTCGAACACCTCCTGTGAACTCGAACCTGTTCAACCCTTGGGCTATGATTTCCTCAAGCAACCTCAACGTGCGTTTTCTGTTCACGGTGAAGGTGTCATCAAGGACTTTCACCACCCATCTGCCAGGACGCTCGTGGTCACCGGGTCCGCAGGACGGAGAGATGTCGGATTGCGCTGCTTCCATGAGCATTTTCAGCTCGTCGATGATCGAGGGAACGGATCGAAGCCTCACCCGGCGGCCCCAGATGTTTTTCGATGCACAATAAGAGCAATCAAAGGGGCAGCCTCGGCCGGTCATTATCACTTCGCCGAAATAGTCCGACCGGTTAATGAATGAGCGGTCCGGAATGGGGAGATCGTCGATGGGGTCAATGAGAGGCCCCCTGGGATTAGTGATCACTTGTCCGTTTTCCTTACGGGCAAGGGAGGCGATACTCGAAACGGAAGCCCCATATTCCCATGCGTCAAGTACGCTCAGCAGGGTCAGTTCGCCTTCACCTATGGCGGCAAGATCCGCGGAGGTGTAACGAATGCTCTGCTCGGGAAGCACAGTAGGATGGCTTCCTCCGAGTATCACGGGCACACTACGGTGATTAAGCCTTCTCACCATGAGACGAACCGCGTCCATGTTGCCGGAATTGCAGGTTATCCCAACGAGGTCAGGGTCGTGGGCAAGTATCTGGCGTTCCAGTTCAACCCATATGGGGTGTTCGGGATCGTCGAGAACCGCGACCATCCGGGGAATTCCCCTATGCATAATCCCTTCGGGGTCTGCGCCTGCGTCGCTGTCCGGGGCCAGGCCAGGCAATGAGACGTTTTCCCCGTCAACAAGAGCGGGCTGGTGTCCGCCCCTTTCTCTGACGAAAGTGGCAAGAGAGAGAAGACTAAGCGGGTAGGTCTTCATTTTGGGAGTAGTCAGCCCGAAAAGGGCATAAAAAGGAGGTCGGACAAGTACTATTTTCACGGCTACCCTCCTTCTTTTCGTACATACTCCCCTAATATGGCTACGATCTGGCGGTTGCCAAGTTCTTCGGCATAGTCGGCCGCGGTCTTCCCGAACTCGTCAATGATTCCGGCGTCCGCCCTCCAGGTGAGCAGGTGTCTGACCGCGTTCACTTCTCCCTTCTTTGCCGCCCAAATAAGAGCGGTGCGGCCTTTATCGTCGGTGGCGTCCATTTCGGGGCCGGCCGCCAAGACGGCTTTAACCACCTCGGAATCGGGGTTCAGGCATGCCCACATGAGGACGGTCCTGCCGTTGAGATCGCGTGACAGCACGTCTGCTTCCTTCTCAAGTAGCATCTGCACGACTTTGAGTCCTGCGTACAAACAGGACCACATGATCGGAGTCCGTTGTCCGTTATCCGCTAGATCGACATTTGCGCCCGCGTCAAGGAGAATCCTCACTATCTCGGGCTTGTTCTTGTAACAGGCCCATATCAGAGGAGTCCGGCCGCCCCTGTCCTTGCCGTTGACGTCGACCTTGGCCGAAAGAATGGACTGCACGTCCTCTGCTCGTCCTTCTATGCAGGCGGATATAAGAACCTCCACACCCACTTCGATGGTCGCGTCAGCTTCCGCCTCGGCCACAGCCAAATCTTCGGAGATTTCGGGTTCGGGTTCACCGGGCTGCTCATCGGGTAGGGGAAGGGACTCCTGCAGACAGATTTCCGAAGCGGCGCAAGCTTCCAACAGGATTCCCAAGGTCTTTCTATGCCCCTTTGCCTTGGCCCAATCGGCTGCGGTTCTACCGGTGTCATCCTTGAAACCGGGATCGGCTCCCTTTCGCAGGAGAAGCTCAACCACCTCCGAGTGACCTTTGAACGCGGCGCGCATGAGAGGAGTGAGACCATGCCTGGTACAGGCATTGACGTTTGCCCCGCACTCAAGGAGAGTCTCCACAACCGCTACAAGACCGGAATGGCAAGCCTTCATGAGGGCGTTCTTGCCCTCTCTATCCTGCGCTTCGAGATCAGCGCCTCCCTCCACCAGAAGCCTCACCACGTCAAGATGACCTCGGTAAGAAGCCCGCATGAGAGGGGTGAGACCGTGCTTGTTGGTCTCATTGACGTTCGCTCCGGACTCCAGAAGCTTCTTGACCTCAGTGGCTTTGCCTCGGGCTGCAGCCTGGACCAAAGACAAATTTCCGTATTTCTCGAACGCGCTGACGAGGACGCCCCTATCCAATGTCAAATCAAGGGTTTCGGTAAAGCTCTCACCTTCGGCTTCCACGAAGGCTTCAATCGTTTTCTCTGTCTTCGCTGTAACCGACGCGCCTCTTTCGAGGAGCAGCTCCGCCACTTCTTTGTGAGACTCTTCGGTTGCCCAGGTAAGAGCGGTCAGGCCGGCATTGTCCTCGGCGTCTATCTGGGCGCCGCTGTCCAGCAGGAGTTTGACTACATCGATCTTTCCCGCACGAGCCGCCCACATCAGTGCGGTCCGTCCGGACTTGTCGGCGAGGTTGACGTTTGCGCCGTTCTCGATGAGGAATCTTGCGCCGAGGAGATCGCCCCTGTCCGCAGCTACCATCAGAGAGGTCCATCCCGCCTTGTCCGCCGCGTCCACATTTGCCCGCTTCTCCACAAGCAGTTCCATCGCAGGACGATGCCCTTTTCCTGTGGCCTTCATCAAAGCTGTCCGCCCCGCCTGGTCAATAGCGTCGATGTTGGCCCCGCGTTTCAAAAGGAGATTGATCATTCCCAGATGGCCGATGAACGCGGCTCTCATGAGAGCAGTCCTGCCCATGTTGTCCTTTGCGTCCACGTCGGCGCCCTTGTCCAAGAGCTTGGTCATGATGGAGGGGTGGCGGGAGAGCATGGCAATGGTCAGGGCAGTGGAGCCGTCGGGCGTGCGGGCTTCCGTTCTGGCTCCGCCCTGAACCAGCAGGTGGACCATGTCCCCGTGACCGTACTTAGCCGCCCTGATGAGAGCTGTGCAACCTTCCGCGTCCGTTGCCTCCGTGTTCGCTCTCTTAAGGAGAAGCAGCCTGGCTATGGTAAGGTAGCCCCGAACGGCAGCGCCAATGAGCGCGGTTGTCCCCTTTGAGTCTTTTGCGTTCGGATCTGCGTTCTTGGACAGAAGAAATTTCACCGCAGCCGCGCTACCTGCGAAAGCCGCCTTCACGAGAGCGCTGTTTCCCTCGGCGTCAACGCCGTTGACGTCAACTCCCTTGTCCACGAGCTGCTTCAGCAGCTCTACGCTGTCCGTTTGAGCCGCCTCCATAAGGGCCTTCGTTCTGTCTTTTATGAAGAGTGGCGACATTTCACGCGTGGCTCTTTCTCGTTGCTTCTTCCTCTGAACGGCCGAATCGCTCTGCCGGCAGATACTCTCCGACCGGCTGATGAGCCGCCGGGCAGAGTTCCCTAGGCATTCCGTAGAGATGGATAATAGCACAATTGCGGGTCCGTTGGCGCGACGAATCTCATTCACTCGATAACATGGATGTTTTTTCCCGCGCACATCTTCTTGAGCACTTTCGGCCAGACCGACACGCTCACTTCGCCAAGGTGGGCTTTTTTCAGCAGCAGCATGAAGGTTCGTGACTGTCCGATGCCGCCGCCGATGCTCAGGGGGATTTCGTCATTCAAGATGGCTTGATGATAGGGCGTTTGAAGGAAATGCTCCTGGCCGGACAAGCGGAGTTGCTCCTTCAGTGTCTCCGCCGTAACGCGAATACCCATGGAGGTAAGCTCGTGCCGTCGTCTTGTAACAGGATTCCACACGAGGATGTCGCCATTGAGACCGTGCATGGGCCTTCCGTCCTCGGAAACCGTTTCGGTAACCCAGTCGTCGTAATCAGCGGCCCTCATCTCGTGGGGATATCCGTCTTTGAGAACCCATCCTATTCCGTAGATGAATATGGCGGGGTAATCTTGAACTATTTGCGTCTCCCGCTGTTTTCTCGGCAAGTCCGGATACCTGTCAAGGATGTCCTCGGCATGAATGAACGTCAGCTCATCGGGGAGGTCAGGGTACTTGTCCGTTTTCAGAGCTGGAAAGAGCCCCTGAATGTGAACCTCGGCCCCTTTGATAACCTTCCATATCTTCTCAACAACTTGCTTGAGGAAGCGCAAATTGCGCTGCTCTGCGGTGATGGCCAGTTCCCAGTCCCACTGATCCACGTACGCGCTGTGATCGTGATCGAGGAAGTAGTCCTTGCGCACGGCACGCATGTCGGTGAGAAGGCCCTCCCCCACTTTCATTCCGAATTGCTTCAGGGCCACGCGCTTCCATTTCGTTGCTGCCTGGACCACTTGGGCGTTTATGGGATTCTTGTCGTGGTCGTTTGATATGTGGAACTGGATGGGTGTTCGGGAGCCGTCGCGGTCCAGCAGGTCGTTCAGTCCGCTGTCGGCGTCCACGATCAGAGGGACCGTCACTCGGATGAGATTTAGTTCCCTGCACAGGTTCTCTTCGATGTAATCCTTCAAAGCAAAGATAGCGATCTGAGTGTCCCTGGGGGACAACAAGGAGCTGTAGTCATTGGGCAGAACCGCTTCCAGCTCGCCATAGTTACCGATTCCGGGTCCGGCCAGGTCCGCTTTCTTATCGGTCATACCGTTTCCTTTCAAGCAAATGTCCGTCAAGAAATAGACCATGCAATGGGTTACCGATCCGATGGTAGGGGCAAACCTGCGTGTTTGCCCCGAAGCAAGGCGCGGCCCGCAAACCGGGGGCGGACACATAGGTCTGCCCCTACCATGAATACCGACTGAATTCCCTTACATGTTCATCATTTGGAGGGCTTCCTTCGCCTTGGCATTGCCCTGTTCTGCGGCTTTCTTAAACCACTTTATTGCCTCCTCGCGATTCTCTTCGACTCCTACTCCCTGCTGATACATCCAGCCTATCTTGTATTGAGCGTCAAGGTCGCCCTTCTCGGCAGACTTGAGATACCATTGAGCGGCGATTTTGAGGTCCTTGGGGACCCCCTTGCCCTCAGAATACATGTAACCAAGGTTGTACAGGGCTGTTGGATGGCCTTGCATCGCGGATTTCCTGTACCATTTCACGGCTTCCTCATAGTTCAGAGGCACTCCTCGGCCGTTCCCGTACATCCATCCGACATTGAATTGGCCCCCTGCATGTCCCTGCTCGGCAGATTTTCTGAACCACTTCAATGCTTCTTCGTCGCTTTTCTCTACGCCCGCGCCGTTCCGGTACATGATGCCCAGGTTGTTTTGGGCCAGAGCATAACCCGCGTCGGCTGCCTTGCGATACCACATGACGGCCTTCTCAAGGTTCTTTTCGACGCCTTGTCCTCTTTCATACCGGAAACCCAGGTCGTTTTGGGCCCCAAGATCGCCTTGCTCAGCCTTCGCCATTAGCTGCTTCAAGTCGTCCACAGCCCCCTGTTCCGGTGTTCCGGAAGGGGGCCTGGACACGTCGGCTCCGCTTTCCAATTCTGCCAGAGCCTTCTTTGCGTTCTCATCCCCCTTTTCAACGGCTTTCTTGTACCACGTGATGGCTTGCTCACGATCCGCGGCAACTCCGAGTCCCTTTTGATAAGAAAGCCCCACTCTGTACAAAGCCGCTGCGTGCCCCTGGTCTGCAGCCTTGCGATACCATTCCATCGCGATCTTGTAATTCTTGTCGACTCCCGTGCCCGATTCATACATGGTACCAAGATTGTACTGGCCGGGCGCGCACCCCTTCTCGGCAGACCTTTTGTACCACATGACGGCAAGCTTGAAGTCCTTGGGGACTCCTCGCCCCATGTCGTACATGTAACCGAGGTATTTCTGAGCCCACATGTCGCCTTGTTCGGCAGCCTTGAGATACCATTTCACGGCTTCCTTCAAGTCCTCCGAGACTCCCAGGTGATTCTCGTACATAAGGCCAAGGTCCTTCTGTGCCGAAGCATAGCCTTGTTCTGCCGCCTTGCGGTACCATTTGAGGGCTGCTCCGTAGTTTGTCGCGGTTCCCTCTCCCTTCCTGTACATCCAACCCAGACAGTATTGGCTGTACACCCTGCCCTTTTCAGCAGCCTTTTCGAACCATTTCAGGGCGGCCTTGAAATCCTTGGGGACCCCTTCTCTTCCATAGTAGTAGAAATCGCCAAGCTGTTCCTGAGCGTCAAGGTCACCTTTTTCAGCCTTACGCAAAGTATCTCTGGCTTTCTCGGAAAACCCGGCAATGTCGGCGGAAAAAGCTGAGGGTTGCTCCCCGCGGGCAACGGGCCGAGGCGTCGAAGGCGGCTGCGTAATCGGCGCCGGAATCGGCTGAAGTGAGGCCAATGCCATAGGGAACGCGCCCGTGACCTTGCTTCCGTCCCACTGGGGGCTTTGGTATCCGTTGGAGGCCTCTTTCACCTTGTCGTAAACGTACTCGTACATTTCACTGAGGGTTATGATCTCGTCCTTGTTGGCGTCAGCCTCTCCTCTCAGCCCCTGGAGCATATGATAGGTGAAAAGACTGTTGCCCGTGGCAGGCCGCTCTCTGGAATACTCGTCGGGCCGGGAAGATGAGATGAAAACCCGACCCTCGGATTCCCGAATCAATTGAGCGAACTTGTACATGGAAGGCGGCAGGGCCTTTAAACCCTGGGTAGCAAAACCCCCGGCATGGCACGCGTCGGCAATGAGCACGACCCGCTTGGAGTCGAGCTTGCTGAGAAACCACTGCCGGTTCATGTGAAGCGCACTGGCCGCCAGGTAATCAGGATCCGCATCGTAGGTGAGAAAGAAGAATTCCCCCGGAGTGTTGGGATCGTCCGCGCCGTGTCCGCTCAAGAAGACGATGACCGTGTCGTCCTTCTTGGCCCGGCGCAGCTTGTAATACAATTCCCTTTCCACCTGAGTACGAGTGGCTTCTTCGTTGACGAGAAGGGCGATGTGGACTTTGCGGAAAAGGCCCTTCTGACCGTTGAGGAACTCGGCAAAGTCCCGAGCGTCCTTGTCGGACACCTTCAATTGCTGAACCCTGGGGTCTCTGTACTTTGACACCCCAACCACCACCGCATACAGGTCGCCAGCGCCGGCACGGGCCACAGCCTTTTCCTGGCCGGCGAATACGCACGTCGCCCAAGCCGCTGCAATAAAGGCCAGAACAAACCACCGTGTACGGCCGGCTACCCTGGAGACCATCTTGCTGTATGGCGTTTCATGGTTCATGGAATGCCTCCTGTTATCTCAGTCTCTTATTCTGCCTCCAAAAACCCAAGAAGATTGATCCGCCCCGAACCATTTCCCGACGCTCGGGTAAGGTCCGGATAACACCGTTTGTCTTGTTCGTCGCGAGAGGGTCCCATTTGTGACACCCGAATTGAAAAATTTTTGGCGAAACATTCCCGGATCGATCCGCTTTTGCTAACGAGCGACCCACGAGCCTGAAGGTTTAAATCGCTCACCAACACCGTGCGCCCGACGAAGGAATGACTCAGCTTTCCGCCCTGCTCGAAATCTCAATTGCTCATTCTCCCAGGCCACCTGAAATGGCAGCCGACTGAGTCTTTAGATGAAGAAACCGGGGCCATCGGCAAGAAGGTCGCGGGTATTCCCCGTCCTCTGCCCTCGATCGACGGCTTCCCAGCTCCCAAGAGGTTCATCGGTTCCTCCCGCGGTATTGCTGTCTGTCAAAGGCTTGATGAGAATAAGCATCGTTATTTTATCACCTTCCGAACGCATTAACAACAGGCAATCCCGACTCCATGCGCCCATCGGGCAGGCCATGGCAAGGTCACACGGATCGTTTCGCGGCGAAGAGGTATCAAGAAAATGAGTTGACGCCAGAGGTTTCCCGGAACGTGACAACACGCTGCTATGTAATGCTCTTCTGCAGGTCTTTCACGAGATGTTGCCGTGATCTCCCGGTCCCATTCATCACGCTGAGCCTGCACACCACCTAATGCCATTCTTTGCTCGGGCGGAGCAGTGAGCTGTGGGAAGAATTCCCTACGGCAAAGCCGGCCGTTATCTTAGCGACCGTCCCAGAATAAGTGTTGCATTTTGACTTCGCGTCTTCTATAGA
>DYLG01000094.1 GCA_020722215.1 Desulfomonile tiedjei | reverse complement strand
GTGTTGAACAGGGATTTCTTCAAGAGTCGATGTCCGCGGCCAACAGCGAGAGTTTCAACATCATCACCATAGATGGAGACACCAGCACTAACGACACCCTGATCGCGATGGCAGGCGGCGCCGCGGACGCGCCCGATTTGGGAGATTCAGCTTCGGACAGGCAGACCTTGCGCGCAATGCTTACCGAGGTATGCAGGAGCCTCGCTGTGCAGATCGTTTCCGATGGGGAAGGCGCGACCAAACTGGTGGAGATCCGCGTAACAGGCGCGCCGAACAAGGCCGCGGCCACGAAGGTGGCTCGAACTATAGCAGAGTCCTTGCTGGTGAAGACAGCCTTCTTTGGAGAAGACCCCAACTGGGGACGAATACTGGCAGCAGCGGGCCGCTCCGGAGTGGATTTCGACCCGGACGCGGTTGACCTTACCATAGGAAAAGTCCCGGTGCTGAAGCAAGGCCGGTTAGTCCCCGACTGGGAACCTCGTGCCGCAGCAGCGATGAAGGAGAAGATCTGGCAGGTCCGTCTGGATATAAACGCAGGCCGGGAAGAGGCCGCAATACTAACCACGGATCTGTCGGAAGAATATGTCCGGATCAACGCGGATTACAGAACGTGAGAGATTCTTACTGAATTTTTGGGTTGTCGCTAGTCTGGCCCCGGATGATGCGGCTTCCATCCATCACGAAGGTTGGGCCGGGTCACACCGACCGATAATGGCGTGAGGCTCATCCCCCTGTGGAATGACGCAACAACAGGGGCCCGGTTCCACCAATCAATTCGCGGAGAATTTCGGCACTTGCGTTGGCATGGCTTTCCTGAAGGCCTGTGGCGTCCTGGATCGTGCAGGTTGGGATGGGAGGTTGACAAATTGACGTGAGGGGCATATTATATGGCGATATGGCGGTATGGGGATGGTCATGCGCGATTTCACCAGAACTATGAGGGCCTTGTCTGATCCAAACCGGGTAAAGACCCTGAAAATGCTCCAGAGGCGTTCCATGTGTGTCTGCGAAATACGACAAGCCCTTGGAATTGCCCAATCTACCGTCAGTAAACACCTAAAGGTTCTGGAAGAGGCGGGTCTCGTTGACTATGAAAAGGAAGGACCGTGGGTCAACTATCGAATCGCTGATCCAAGAAGAAATGCTTACGCAGCCTATATGCTGAAAGGTCTCCGGGACTGGCTGGAGACGGATGGTGAAGTTGCTGAATTGCTTGAACGTCTTCCGTATATCCGTCGAGAAGCCATAGCAGGGGCGCGAGGCGCCTTCTTGGGGCAAGGCGCATCGTCCAACGGCAATATAACGATACCGAGCATGGAGGAGGCACCATGAAAACCCTGCAGGAACTCTTTGAAGTGGGGATGAAGTTTCACGGACACAAATGCCCGGCAATGCCCTTGGGGATCAGAGCCGGCATGGCCGCAATGAACACCCTCGGAGTAGAACGTTCCAAGGACAAGGAACTTTTCGTCATAGCGGAAACCGGAAAAGGGCATGCTGCCGGATGCTTCCTTGACGGGATAATGACCGCCACGGGTTGCACGTACGGAAAATCGAACATTGAGAAACGCTACTGGAACAAGATGGCTTTCACACTCGTTGACCAACAAACCGAAAAGGCGGTCCGGGTCTCCCTGAAACCGGACTTTTTCGAGAAGGCCCTGAACTCGGCTTTTGTCCAAGAACGCAAAGCAGGCGTTCCTCCGCAGGACATTGAACCGGAAATCACGGACCCTCTTGTGGACCGGATTCTATCGCTGGACGAGAGCGCGTTCTTGGACATCGGCGCTGTGCACCCAGTTGACGTGAAGAAAAGCAAAGGAATTTTCACGGCCCGGAGGTGTGCGCGCTGCGGTGAACTGACCTTTGTGAACAAACTCCGGAACACGGAAGACGGCGCCTTGGTGTGTATTCCGTGCTCCGGTCACGGGGAATAGCGACACTGAAGCTACGGAACCGCCCCTGTTCCGGTCCTGCCGGAGCACGTCGTGGTAAAGGTAGAATATTGATCGCTGCCCGGCTTAGAAATCCGTCGCGGAGGCTAGCATGCTGATTTCGCTGGCAGCAGGCATCGTGACTTTCGTCTTCACTACGCTCCTGACCATAGCCGGAGTGGGGGCTGCGTTCATACTTATTCCCGTCTTTATCGCGCTTGGAATCGAGGTTCATGTGGCTATGGCCACGGCGCTACTTCTGAATTCCATCGCTATGAGTCTGGCGTCCGTCCGCTTTGTGAAAAATCGGTTGGTGGTTTGGAAAACCGCGGGCCCGATCCTGGTTGTCGCGACTCTGCTTTCTCCTTTGGGCGCCTATCTTTCCCAAGGCTTGGACCGGAACGTTCTGCTGTGGATGTTCGTTGGTTTTCTAGTGTTCGCCGCAAGCATGATGCTGTTTTACGAACCGAAGTCGAAAGACGCCGAGGCTTCAACAGCCAGGCTGCTCGGGTACGGTATATCCGTGGGAGCATTTGCCGGTTTCCTTGGGGGACTACTTGGAGTCGGAGGGGGGAATTTCATCGTCCCGGTCCTCGTCTGGTTGGGATTCGACCCGAAAAAGGCGTCCGCGACTACGTCTTTCATTGTGATTTTCTCTTCATTTTCCGGATTCCTGGGACATGCGACTCTCGGGAGTGTTAACTGGTCGTTGCTTGCTTTGACGGCATTGGGGTCGGCGGGAGGCGCTTTGATCGGGGCGTGGCTGATGACGGACAAACTCAGGAGCCGTCAGGTCAAACTGGTTATCGGGCTCATTCTGCTTGTAATCGCCGCAAAGATGATATGGGGTTTGGTTGCTTCCTGAGAATCAATTTTCAGTTCCACAGCCCTTGCGGGGCAAGAAGCGATTGATCAGATTGCCGGGGGCATGCGGACCGGTTGGCCCCTTGACCGAAAGATGGATACCACGCCAAATTGATACTGAGTGCGTGAGCCCTTTTCCCACATTGCACCCTAGTTTCCGCCGCGCATCCTGCGGAAGTCTCCACCCTCGGATACTCTTCTCAAAGGAAAATTGAACGAGATTGTAAGGCAACGTCGCCGGAACCCACCCCCCAAAATGTGACAACGGAACCTGCTTCATAACAACGCAGCCATTCTTCAGGTCTCCCGGCCACGCCCTTCTCCGCTATCTTACTCTTGACCAACTCTTTGTCATGAGCTCCAGCCGGCGAGTCTCGTCAGTCTATTCCATGTGCGGTCCACTTCTTCTTGGAGGCCTTCAATCTGGTCTTTCGTCAGGCCGCGGAACCTCCCTTGCGGTTCGAGGTAATCTCTCAGGGGCAGATCCCGCGGGTGCACCGTGATTGTGTAGCGTTCGCCGTCCTCAACTTCATACAGAGGAAACGCCCTGGAGTAAACGGCGAGGCGCGCGAGCTTCACCGTGTGGCTCGACGGTATTCTCCACCCGGTGGGACACGTGGCCAACACGTGGAAAAACCTGGTCCCCTTGATCCCCTTGGCTTTGGTCATTTTCGATATGAAGTCATCAGGAAAGGCTATCGAAGCGGTTGCTGCATAGGGGATTCTGTGCGCTGCCATGATCTCGACGAGGTTCTTTTTGGGCCGGATTTTACCGCCGGGCGTGGTAGTGGTCCAAGCGCCGGCAGGAGTGGCGGAACTCCGTTGTATCCCCGTGTTCATGTATGCTTCGTTGTCGTAGCAAACGAATATGATGTCGTCGTTGCGCTCGGCCGCCGCGGAGAGAGCCTGAAATCCGATGTCGAACGTGCCGCCGTCTCCTGCCCACACCATAACGTTGATATCCTGAAGGCCCTGCATGTCCAGAGAAGCGCGAATCCCCGCCGCGGTCACCGCGCCCGTCTCGAAAGCCGTATGGAAAGTGGGGACCCGCAGGGCCGAATGAGGATAGGGCCCGCATATGATGGACCAGCAACAAGCGGGCATGACGACAATGGTGCGCGGCCCGAGCGCCTCAAGCGCCCATCGCATGGCCGGCGCAGCTCCGCAACCTGCGCAGGCAAGATGTCCTGGACTCATAAGTTCCTTCGCCGGATCCATGGTTGGGTTCATGTTCCTGCTCCGATCCAGATGTCATCTCTTGGAGGCTGTTCATAGGTAAGAGTACGATTGACTATTTCCTCTATATCAGAGGGAACCACGTCTTTTCCTCCAAGGCCGGCGATGTACCCGAACACTCGCGGCCGACCGTGATCGTGACCGTAGAGTGCGGACCGGATCTCGCAAGCTAATCCTCCCGCGAGACCGTATGACACGCTCCTGTCAATCACTGCTATCCTCTCACGATCACCCAGGAGAGACCGCACAGGTGCGAAAGGAAACGGCCTGAGCATGCGAACCTTCAGCAGACCGACTGAGACTCCTCTGCGGCGCAAGTCGTCAACCACTTCCCGTGCGGTCCCGGTGATTGTGCCGTTGGTCACAAGAACTGTATCGGCGTGGTCCATGCGGTACGGCTCCAGCAGGCCGTACTTCCTTCCGAAGATCTCAGCAAAGGCCTCATCAGCTTCCAATGCAGCATCTCGGGCTAGATCCATGGCCGCTTGCATGTCGTGCTTGAGCGCCATGAAATTGTCGTCAAGGCAGATGGCTCCGAAAGAGTGTGGATCTTCCACGTCCAGCTTGTACGGCAGAGAAAAGGGCGGCAGATACGCGTCCACCTGGTCCTGGTCAGGTACATCGACCACTTCCGCTGTGTGCGTAAGGAAGAAACCGTCAAGGTTAACCATGACGGGCAGCAGGACCTTTTCGGCAATGCGGTATGCCTGAATGACAGTATCCAGGGCCTCCTGATTGCTCTCCACGTAAAACTGTATCCATCCGGTGTCACGCTGGGACATGCTGTCGCTGTGATCACAAAGGATGTTCCAAGGAGGCCCAAGGGCCCTGTTGCAGTTGGCCATCACTACGGGCAGCCTTGCACCGGATGCCCAGTGAAGCATCTCGTGCATCAGCGCCAGACCGTGGGACGACGTGGCGGTGAAGGCCCGCGAACCCGCTGCGCAAGCGCCTATGATGCAAGCCATGGCGGAATGCTCGGACTCAACCATCACGAACTTCGCCTTGAGACGCCCGTCACGGCAAGCTTCCGCCAGTTCCTCGACGACATAGGTCTGCGGAGTTATGGGGTACGCCGAAATGACCTGCACCCTGGAAAGCATCGCCGCGTGGGATACCGCATGGTCGCCCATCAAGACCTTCTTCATAGTTCTCTCTCCATCACAATTGCCGATCTAGGGCACTCCTCGGCGCAGATTCCGCAGCCCTTGCAGTGGAAATCGTCGAGGAGATTCATTCCGGGAACATCGCCTGATCTGATGCAAAGATCAGGACAGAAGCGCCAACAATTGCCACAGAGATCGCAGGTTCCACAGTGGAAGCACCTCTTGGCTTCCAAGTCAGCGTCGTTCTTGTCGTATCCCCCATTCACCTCTTCGAATCCTTGAACCCTGTCAGATGGGGCTCTCCGCGGTTGCACGATCCTCGGGACGTGCTCAAAGTAATCAAGATTGATTTGCTCCGGTCTGACGACCTCCCGCACCGGTACAGCGCCCCCCTGCTCGCCTTGCAGGTAGCGTTCCATTGAAAATGAGCCGGAGGAACCGATCCGAAGAGGCTCGGCAATTCCTTCGATGTCGTTTCCTCTTAATGTGGCATGGATGGAAAGCGCAGCTTTCTTGCCTGCCCCGATTGCATGAACCACCATGCGTTGGTCAGGGCCGGAATCGCCCCCTGCCCAGATTCTTTCCATGGATGTCCGACCCCAAGAATCGATCCACACTACTCCCTTTTCCACCTTCAGCCCATGGGGCAGGACTGCAAGGTCCACAGCCTCACCCACCGCGGTTATCACGGTGTCCGCGTCCAGGACGAATTCGGAAGCTTCAACGGGTTCGGGCCGGCGTCGGCCACTGTCGTCCGGATCGGCGAGTCTGTTTCTTGTGCACTGGAGTCCAGCGACGCGCCCGTCGTCGACCAAGGCCCTAACCGGAGAAGTGAGCCACTCGAACTCGATCCCTTCCTCGAGCGCCTCTTGCAC
The DNA here is from genome assembly GCA_020722215.1 of Desulfomonile tiedjei. GTDB lineage: Bacteria > Desulfobacterota > Desulfomonilia > Desulfomonilales > Desulfomonilaceae > DYLG01. The sequence continues at coordinate 8,776 of DYLG01000094.1, read as the reverse complement.
CTCCGCTTCTATCGCCGGCATCTCTTCCCTGGTACGGCGGTACACCACCACGGGACGGGATCCGAGCCTCAGCGCTACCCTGGCACAGTCCATTGCCGTGTTGCCTCCGCCTATGACCGCTACCCGTCGTCCCAGAGCGGCAGGCAAACCCAGATTGACCTTCTTCAGAAAACCTGTACCGGGCATGATGCCCTGGCAGGATTCACCCTCTATCTTGAGACCGACGTGGGCATGGGCGCCTATTGCAAGAAAAACTGCGTCCCGGCCGGCCAGAAGCTCATCCCAGCTCATGTCCTTGCCGACTCGGCGGCCTGTTTCCAACCCGATGCCAAGGGCGAGAATCCTGTCGATATCCCGGTTCAAGACTCGCCTGGGAAGCCTGTAACGGGGAATGCCCAAACAAAGCATGCCCCCGAGGACATCCTCCTTCTCGAAGACGGTCACGGAGTAGCCCAGCCTTCTCAAATGATACGCGCAGGACAGACCGGCAGGCCCGGAACCGACGACGGCGACTTTTTCCTCTCTTGGTTCTCCGGGTTGGGGCGGCCGGGAAGGTTCGAATTGTGAGACAAACCGCTCTATGCCCTGAATTGACACCGCGTCGTCCGAAATTCGACGGTTACACGCGGATTCGCAGGGATGGCAGCAGACTCGGCCACACACCCCCGGGAAAGGGCTCTCCTGGAGAATCTTCGCCAAAGCCTCTTCGTACCGTCCCTCGCCGGCAAGAAAGAGAAAGCCTTCCACGTCGTTGCCGGCGGGACAAGACTCGCTGCACGGAGAGAATTTCCGCACGAATTTGGGCTTGAGATATCTCCAACTGCCCGTCCTGTTCCAGGACATGTCCGAAAAGGTGATGGATCCGGGCGGCAATGCCCCGTCGGGTCCTGATTTCCGTTGCATGCTCATTGTCTCCCTTGATCCGCGGAAGCTTTCCCTACCGATTCACCGTGAGCGCGAAAGCTTGTATTCTTTGCCAAACCGCCGCAGGAGGCCCCGCGGACCGCCAACTGCCAATCCGTTCAGATTCGGTCAGCGATTATGATGGTGCACTGGTACGCGTCCACGCAGGCTTGGGCATTGGCCCTGGCATTATAAGGCACCTGGTCGAGGATCGCTTTGCGAAGAGCCTCCAGTCCCACCTTGCCCGTGGCCTTGGCAAATGCCCCCAGTATTGCCGTGTTGACTATGGGCGCGGTTGGAACCCCGAGACCATGCTTGAGCGCCACTGCCCCTGCATCCACCGTAGCAACCTTGAAGCCTCTCATGGCAGGAATATTCTCGGGCGATCTATCCGTGTTGATGACCACCCACCCACCCGGCTTGAGCCCCGCGGTCACGTCGGTTGTGTCCAGGAGAGAGGCGTCCAGGACCACCACGTGGTCCGGAGCGTAAATGTGCGTTCTTATGCGTATGGGGTACGTGTTCGCTCTAGTGAACGCAGCCACGGGCGCACCGCGCCGTTCCGCCCCAAACGCAGGAAACGACTGAACGAAATTCCCTTCCCGGAACAGCGCTTCAGCAAGGATCTTGGAGGCAACCACTGCCCCTTGTCCGCCTCTGCCGTGAAACCGTATCTCAATCACGCCCCTACCTCCAGGGACCCCAAATCCTTCTCCAGTATTGGCGTAGCCTATGCCTCAAGGACTCACCTCTTGGTACGGGTTGAGGAAGAGTGATACTCACCAGAGGACGCAGTAGGCCTAACCATGACTGCGACAGAAGACGGAGCCGTCCTCATGCGGAAAGCTCTGGGGCCGTGAAAATCATATTAGGCAAGCTCTTCCCATCTTTCAACCATTTTTGTGTTTCTCAGTCTTTCTGCCGGGTTAGCATGCCTGTAGCAGGATCCCGGGCCTTGGTGCACAAGAGAGACGGGCGAGCAACGCAGGTTCTCCTCTGAGGGTAGGGCGGAAAAGATCAGTGGGGCTGGGGATTAAAACTGCGTTGACATTTTCCGGGGCTTTGGCTATACTTGCGAATAGCGCCCCAGTTCCGGCATTTGCACTCTGATTTATTGAACTTTTTTAGTTCGTTGCGGTTGATTTCGGAATTCTGTCTCGAAAGAGATAGTAGGGTATGGATATCACGTGACAAACCCTGCAACAAGGCGTGAACGAAGAAATCGTCAGGCTGAGGGAAAAAGACCCGAACACGGAGGCCAGATCCTTCGTGTCGCAACCCGCGGCCTGATCATCTGCGCGTACGTGTGCGTGGCGATGGGCATGGTTCAGGCCCACGCCGCGGCCGACCCCATCCAACAGCCCGGAACGTACGGTTATTTCGATTTTCCCACCTGTGTGAGATACGCCCTGGTCCATTCGGAACAGCTTATTGAGAGCCAGGTGGACATCCAGATCAGGTCCAGCGAATTGAAGGACGCACATGCGGAGCTTTTTCCGCAGATCGAGCTTACCACGCGGATGTACCTTGCAAGGGCCAATGAGAACGACAACTCGTATCAGAACCCGGTGAACGTGAATATCCGGATGAAAAACTGGAATCCTTATGTGTCGCTGTTCAAGATCAAGGGCAACCGGATCATGGTGGACATAGCCAAGCTTGTTCATTCTTACAAGATTGCGGGGGGCCTTGCGAAACTGGCCAAGCTGTTTTACAAGGTCGACGTTCTCAAAAGGCAGATATCGGCGCGTAAGCGAATGCTGGCCCTAAAGCGCAACAAGATCAGCTACGCCAAGAGCAGGAAGGAGCAAGGCGAGGTTGACGAACTAACTCTGCGGGCGTGGACGAACGCATTGAGAGGGGAGCGGATTGCGATCAAGGCTCTGGATGCCGAACTCGAGGCAACCATTGGCCAATTGAAGGCCCTGATAGGCTATCATCCGGATTACTATCTGCCTCTGGACACGAGGGATGCGATAAATCAGATCCTTAGCGGATTCAACGGCAGTTATGTGACGTTCTCCGATATTCAGGCCCATAACCACGACCTCGGGATTCTTGCCAGGAAGGAGCAGCTCCAGTCCGTGAAGGTGAGCGGCGCCTACGTCAGTATTCTGCCCAGGCCCGTCATCCTATTTGAGGATATCAACAACCAGGTGGACCGGAGCACCGGCCTCAATTTCGCGCTCGGTTTCGACTATACCCTGTGGGACGGCTTCCGGAAGGTGCGGGCGATAAAAAGAGAGAAAATGAAAGCGCGACAATTCGAGGTTGAGCGCGAGGTGAAGGCTCGGGAGCTTTATATCAAGTACAGGGGCTTGCTGGCCATGGTGGGCGTAAGCGGCGAGAAAGAGACGGTTTTTTTTGAGCAGGTGAAACTAGCCGAAATGGCTGAAGAAAAGGCCTTGACTGCATACAAGGCCGGTGAGCTGTCATACGATCAGTATATGGACGCGCGTCTGAACAAGGTCGAGGCTGACCTCAGTGCCATAGATGCGTTCACAAACCGGATTGAGGCCCTGATTGATCTGGCCACCCTCGCTGGAGGTTTGAACAAGTACAATGCCAGAATCAAGTTCTAAGAAGCCCAAACGTCGTATCGCCAGGATTCTCGGAGTTCTTCTGGCAACGAGCATAGCCGTTGGGGCGGTGATATTGGTGGTCATTACCCAGGGGCCGAAAAAGGCTGTGTCAAGTCCTGTGCCGCCCAAGTCAGTGGTAACGCCGCAAATGGCAGATGCAAAGTCCGAAGTGGACGTGATCTTTCGTGGCAAGAGCTTTGCTGCATTCAAAAGAAACTTGATCACGTACTTCAGCGGAGACGTGACGCGCATAAACGCCGAAGAGGGGCAAACGGTCCAGGAAGGAGATGTAATCCTTGAATATGCGCTGGACCGCCCATCCATGATGAAGATCCATCAGGCGCTGTACCCTCAGCAGGTCGAAAAGCTGCGAACCGAAGTGGAGAATCACGAGGCGGAACTTGACAGAACCGAGAAGCTTAAACTACCGGCCAAGAAGGAAGAGCTGAAAAAGCTTTCTGATGAATTGAAGCATCTGCACCAACTGGAAGCAAAAGGTATGGCCTCTGCCAATGCCGTGAAATACAAGAAAATTCAGCACGACCTCATTCAGAAGGAGATTCGATCGCTGGAGGAAACGATAAGGCAATCAAAGGATGTACTGGCCCGCGCAAGGAGGCGCCTCAAGGAGGCGGAAGACGAGCAGAAACGGCTGGTGGATCTCCTTGAATGGCAGAACAATCGGCCCTACGGACCCGATTCCGGTATCCCTTTGAATAAGGCGTTTGTCAAAGCTCCAGTTTCAGGTCGCATCATTTGGATGAATCCCCAGCTTAGGGACGATACCATAATTGCCGAAAAGTTTCGCGTGGTTACGCTGTCGCCCATGGACCGCATCGTGGTGCGATGCAAGGTCCATGAGCTTGACCTTGTGAAACTCAAGCATGGTGATCGCGGTACAGTTTCCTTTGACGCTCTTCCCGATCATGGATACACCTGCAAGATTACGAGAATCCCCTGGGTAAGCAAAAGTCCGGTCTTGGAAGTTCCGGCCGATTATGAGATAGAGTGCGTGCTCGATAATCCTGACGAGAGGATAAAAGAAGGGCTTACGTGTAATGTGAAGGTAACCATACGAAATTAGATAATTTTACAGCCAAGTCCCGGTCGCTTCATATTGATTGGCGGGGTGAGTAAAGGGGGGACGACGAGCGCGGGCCTCAAATTTCCGAATGATGGTGACAAGCGATGACCGTAGCCGCCCAATTTCTCGCAGTCTGGCTGGCAATCACGACAGTGCTGTTCACGTTGCCGACTATATTAGGAATTCTGCGCATCAGATCCGCGCCTAACGGAAACTCGGGCCGGAAGCGCAGCACTCCGCCGACACCCATCGAGTTGCTCATCCCGATTAGGGGAGTGAATCCGAATCAGGAAGAGATCCTCACTTCACTGCTCAACCAGACGCATCCCAGCTACAAAGTCGTCTTCATTCTCGAAAGCGAGAGCGACCCCGCAAATCCACTCGTGAATCGTCTCTGTATTGAATACCCGCAATCTCGCAAGGTGATCAGCGGGCTGAGCACCTGCTGCGCGCAGAAAAACCACAGTCTTATCGCCGGCGTCAACGGCCTAAGACCTGAAACCGAGATCATCGTGTTCTGCGACAGCAGCAACATGGCCCCGCCGGACTGGCTGATGAGGTTCACTGATCCCATCGACACGCGGGGGGCAGAGGTCGTCTCCACGTTCAGATCCTTCAAGCCCATGCCCGCCACACTCGGCGGCGTTTGTCAGGCCATCTACGCCTCATTCATCCTCTTGCTCGGTTCAATCACCCCCAAGCCGTGGGGAGGCGCGACCGCCATTCGCCGCGACGTATTCGAAAGGCTCAACGTGACCAAAGCCTGGGGCTGCACCGTAGTGGACGATCTTATCCTGGGCAACCTGCTGGACGGGGCCGGCATCAAGGTGACCATGGATCCGCACAATCTGTTGCAGACGCCGCTTGTGAATCAGACCGTTCGAGGTTTTCTCAACTACTTGGATCGTCAGATTCTATTCCCCAAGTTCACTAACCCGGGCATTTGGCTTCTTACCCTTGTCGTGCATCTGGACGTCACTCTCTCAGTTCTCGTTGCGGCACTGATCGGGTTGATCCTGTTTCCCGCAGGCCTTGTGAGCCCGTTATCGGGCGGCATTTGTCTTGTGTTCCTGAGTTCCACCTTTGTGATAGCCTATCTGTTGCGGCGCCTCCATCGATGCTCGGTCCCCGTGAAAGCGTGGTTTGTGTCCTTTTTTGTCTCCATCTTTCTCGCTGCGTTCATCTTCTTGCGCTCGCTGTTCAGAAACTACATAATCTGGCACGGGAGACAATACTGGACCGGCCCCCTGGGCGTGGTGCTCAGGTGGAGCTTCAAAGGGGATTAGGAGCCTGTTGCCGCACCCAAATGACACCTCGGTATCGGTTGCATTCTGAGACAAGCTCTGAGGATACGATGGCATAAGTACGGCGGCGTATCCGGTAGCGTCGAGATCCGGGCCCCTTCGGGACATCCGGACTGGTGGGACGGGCAGCTTGCCCGTCATTTTCGTCGGGCGGAGCCCGACCTGCTTCCGGACCCCGGAGCCTGCCCTGGATTCCGATCCAGGGGCCGACGGGCTGACAGCGCGGAATCTGCGACCGTATTTGCGAAAGCGAGTACTTGATCTTTTCCCCACTCTCACAGTCCGATCCGGCTTCCTCAATCAAGAAGGTCCATGAAGAGCCAGGTAGAAGGCGTCATTCTTGCCGCGGGTCTTTCCTCGAGAATGGGCGTGCCAAAGCTCCTTCTGGAGTTTCGGGGAAGTCCGGTGGTATTGTGGGTCGTTCGGGCGGCCCTCGCTTCATGCCTTCGAAGCGTGATCGTCGTTGCCGGACTTTGTGAGAAAGAGCTTAGAGCAGCGCTGGAACCGGTCGCTCAGGATCCCAGATTGAAAGTAACAGTGAATCCCGTTCCCCAGGCCGGAATGGCTTCGTCGTTGAAGGTCGGCCTTGGATGTCTGGAAAAACACTCTATGGGCGCAATGATTCTGCTGGCAGACCAGCCCTTGATAACCGGCGAAATAATCGACGGGCTAATTCATGCGTTTGGTCGCGAATCTGAGAAAATAATCGTACCCACGATCCGCGGGAGGAAGACCACCCCGGTGGTATTTCCCAGGGCGGCTTTCCCTCAACTGATGGATATCAAAGGAGATGTTGGCGGCAGAGACGTGGTGAACGCGAACCCGAACCTGGTTGTCAGAATCGAAATGGGATCTCGTTACGACGACCGGGACCTGGACACGCCGGCCGATTTGGCTGTCTTGGCGACCGACGAATCATGAAAGAGGGCGGAGAGGTATGAGAATCCGTCTGGCAAAAACCGCGGGCTTCTGCATGGGTGTCCGAAGGGCAGTGGACATGGCCCTGGACCTGCGGAGGCTCAGCCCGCCATTGCCCATTGTCACTTACGGACCGCTCATACACAACCCGCAGACCCTGGAACTCCTCGAGTCCAGGGGGATCAAGAAGGTGGACTCTCTGGACTCGATCCGGGGCGGGACCGTGGTGATACGCGCTCACGGCATCTCTCCCCGGGAACGCGGCGAGTTGGAAAAAAAGGGAGTCGGAATCATTGACGCCACGTGCCCCCGGGTGGCCCGAGTCCAAGCGGTAATTCGCAAGCATGCAAAGAGAGGCCATTTCTGCTTCATTGTGGGGGATAAGGATCACCCCGAAGTGAGAGGTCTCATCGGGTTCGCCTCATCGGGCGGAACCGCCGTTGCGTCGTGCATGGATAAGGAAAGCATGGAGTGCGTGGAAGCGGATCGCGAAATTTGCGTGGTAGCGCAGACCACCCAGGAATCGGAAACCTTTGCGGAAGTCGTCAACCAACTGAAAAAGCGCTATGACAGGATTCATGTGTACAACACCATATGTGACTCCACCCGGAAGCGCCAGTCCGAGGTCAGGCGCCTGGGTGAAACCGCGGACTTCATCGTGGTGGTCGGCGGCAAAGGATCCGGAAACACTCAGAGGCTGGTCAAGGTGGCCGAATCTCAGGGGGTCCCTGCGTTGCATGTGGAGACCCCTGAAGAGATTCCCGCTTCAGCCTTGACAGGGGTTGAAACGGTAGGGGTCACCGCAGGCGCGAGCACTCCCAACTGGCAGATCCAAAGCGTCATAGACAGGCTCAAGGAGATCGGCATGAGCCGGGCGCGGGGGCCTTTGCGGAGGCTGCGACGGCTTCTGGACATATCGGTGATGACCTACGTCGGCGCGGCCTTTGGAGGTGGAGGACTAACCGCAACGTGCATGGTGCTTCAGGGCCGCGAGGTAAGCCTGCTGCCGCCGGCCGTGGCCATGCTTTTTGTCTTTTCCATGCATTTGATCAACCGAATACTGGAACGGACCGGCGCAGTGAGGTTCAATACCCCTGAGATTGCAGCCTTTTACGCGAAACACCGGCGGCTTCTCAGCGGTATCGGCTCCATGTCAACGATAAGCGCGTTGGTGCTCGGCTGGTGGCTGGGTGCGTACGCGTTTGCCCTGCTTGCAGCCATGGTGGCCGGCGGTCTCTTGTACACCGGCCCGGTCATGGTTGGCCGTCTCCCCTCTCGGAGATGGCAAAGCCCCAAGGACATTCCAGGATCAAAAACGCCTCTGGTGGCTATGGGGTGGGCAATGGCCGCTGCGGTGCTCCCGGTTGCGGGAAGCGCGGCCGCCATTGATGCGAAGGCGTTAGCCGTGGCGGTTGTCTTTTCCGCAGGGATGGTGTTCTGGAGAACAGCCCTGTCGGATCTGCTGGATATCCAAGGTGACAGAATAGTGGGGAGAGAGACGATTCCCATTCTTATCGGAGTGGAGAGATGCGGATACTTGCTGGCGATCTTGCTGGCATTTCTGTCGGTTCTGGTGGCGGTCGCTTCGGCCGTGGGCTGGACTACAGGGATGGGGTTCTGGCTTCTGATAAACACGACGGTTTACGGGATCTTCTTTGTACTGTACAAGAAGAGGTATCTTGCTGACAGGCTGTCGCTGGAGGGGATGCTGGACGCGAATCTGATGGCTGCCGGTGCGGTTTCAATCCTGTACGGGGCCGTGTAGCCCGGGTCGTGTTGCCGGGGGAACGGAGTTGGAGGGCGATGCTGCCGCGTTGGCAGGGGAGGGCGCGAGAGTCGGTGGGATGGGGGAATGGCGGCAAAGTGCCGTGGGGAAGCAGCCGAGAAAAAAGTACTTGACACGGTTTACGGGGTCTGGTAAACATGTTACTTTTATAAAGGGCGCGTTTGCTGGCGTAGCTCAACCGGTAGAGCAGCTGATTTGT
>DYLG01000093.1:8089-15114 GCA_020722215.1 Desulfomonile tiedjei | reverse complement strand
CGGGTACTCATAGTATGCCCCTTCGGGGCATCCGGTCCGGCGGCGACGTCGGAGGCCGGTGCTGCCGGATCCGTGACCGCAGTCCGGAAATGGAGCACTAAGAGATCAATCGACGTCTTAAGGAAGAATAACCATGAGAATGAGCAGACTCCTGGTCCCCACCCTTAAGGAGGACCCTGCCGACGCCGAGGTAGTGAGCCATCGGCTGATGCTGAGAGCAGGCATGATCCGGAAGTTGACGTCCGGAGTATATTCCTTTCTCCCGCTGGGTTGCAGGTCCCTGAGAAAAGTGGAACAGATCGTACGCGAGGAGATGGATGCAGCAGGCGCGCAGGAAGTCTTTCTGCCGATCGTGCAGCCTTCGGAACTCTGGCTGGAATCGGGCCGTTGGGAAGTGTACGGAAAGGAGTTGCTCCGCTTTAAAGACCGGCATGGGCGTGAATGCTGCCTGGGACCTACGCACGAGGAGGTAATCACGGACCTGGTGCGGCGTGACGTTCGCTCCTATAGGGATCTGCCGATAAATCTTTATCAGATCCAGACCAAGTTCCGCGATGAGATCCGGCCCAGGTTCGGACTCATGCGCGGCCGCGAGTTCATGATGAAGGACGCGTATTCCTTCGATATGAACGAAGCCGGCGCTGAGGAGGCGTACCGCAAGATGTGGGACGCCTATTCGAGGATCTTCGCACGCTGCGGACTTCGGTTCCGGGCAGTTGAGGCCGACTCGGGACCGATCGGGGGCAGTTTCTCTCATGAATTCATGGTCCTGGCCGACACCGGAGAAGACACCATTGTTTCATGTGATGTTTGCGACTACGCGGCAAACATGGAAAAGGCCGAAGTTCCACCTCCCGCCGAGTCTGCCAAGGCCGAAAAGCCGTGCCAATTCAGGGAAGTGCACACCCCCGGCGCTTCCACAATCGAACAGGTGTCCGCATTCCTTGGCGTCAGTCACCGGGACCTCATCAAGACCCTTATTCTCAGAACGGAAAACGGTCCGGTGGCTGTGCTCGTCAGGGGGGACCACGAACTCAACGAAGTCAAGCTGAAGAACTACCTGAAATGCACGGATCTGGAAATGGCCGATGCACGCACCATCGAAGAAGTCACCGGCGGACCCTTGGGATTCTCCGGGCCCATCGGCCTGAAAAAGGTGACGGTGCTGGCCGATCATGCCGTGAAGTCCATGGGTTCGGCCGTGGTGGGAGGCAACAAAAAGGATGTGCATATAGTGGATGCGGATCCGCGCAGGGATTTCTGCGTTCACCATTACGGAGATTTCAGGTTTGCGCAGGACGGAGACCCATGTCCGAGGTGTCCCCAAGGGAAGCTCGGGTTGAGCAGAGGCATCGAGGTGGGCCATGTGTTCAAACTGGGAGTGAAATACTCCAAGGTCATGAACTGCACCTTCCTCGACGCTGACGGAAAGGAACAGTACGCGGTCATGGGTTGCTACGGCATAGGGGTCAGCCGGACCGTAGCCGCTGCCATCGAACAGAATCACGACGATGACGGAATCATCTTTCCGCCCGCGATCGCTCCGTTCTCCGTGCTTGTGACCCCGGTCGGAGCAAAGACCCCGGAAATCGAAACTGCCGCGGAAACGATGTACCAAAAGCTCTGGGAAAACGGGATCGACACCCTGATCGACGACCGGGATGAAAGGCCTGGCGTCAAATTCAAGGACGGAGATCTCTTGGGCATTCCGTTCAGGGTTACCGTGGGCAAGAAGGCAATGTCCGAGGGCAAGGTCGAGCTAAGAAATCGAAAGACTAAACAGACCGAACTTGTTGACCTGGACGGAATCATCGGAGCAGTTAAGAAGGCGTTGGATGAGTGGACTCCGGAGTGAGTGGGCTCAGGCGCCCAAGAACCGGACCCGGTCCGATTGTGGGGGGAGCGGCCGGGGTCACAACCGGTTGTTCCTACCCCTATCCGGATACGGTACTGGATTAACCACAAAGAGCTCACTGACCGTGAAAATATGGATATCCGTAATTGGGATAATCCGAGTAGGGCGCCGAAGGAGTGCCCTGGTAGTACCCGGCATGGGGGCTGTACCCGTACGGCCAGTAGGAATAGCCGTACCCATAAGGATTTTGATAGGGATTTGGCGGAGCGGCCGTAGGAACCCATGGACGCGGATACATGTACATGGGAGCCGACCATTTCACCGGCTCCTTGGCAGACACCGAAGCGGAGAGGCAAATCATTGCTATTGCGCCTAACGTCAGCAGCGCCAGACTCTTCATGGTAATTCTCATAATGCTGGGTCCCTTTTTCCCGAAAAATCCTTGAGGTGTATAATAGCGGTGGTCGTGTCCATGGTTCAAGGGGAAACGATCGGTCGGCCAGTAACTAGCCGACGTTATATGACTATTTTATAATTAAGGGGTTCAATGGTTCGCCGCAGAAAAGCCTCCCCACGGCGCAAGGCCAATGTCCGGAACCAAAGATCAAGCGCTGAACACTGCATCACCTCCCAGCACTCCGGCGCCCCCGAACGGTCTTTGCTCAAAGACATCCTTTTCGGGTTGGCAGTTTGCGTCACGTTCTTCTTTTGCCTCGAAATGGCGCTCCGCATAGCCGGAATTCCCGGCAGGGATCCTGCCGAGGACCCCTTTGTGGGCTTCTCGGCCGTCCAGCCCCTCTTCGATGTGAAAGATGGGGTTGCGTCTACGGCTCAATCGAGAATCAGACACTTCAATGAACAGGGCTTCCCCGTGAAAAAGGGGCCCCGGACTTTTCGAGTATTCTGCTTCGGCGGCTCCACGACTTACGGCCACCCTTTCGACTGGAGAACAGCGTTCCCTCGATGGCTGGGGGAGCTGCTGAAGGAATCCTGCCCGGGAATGGATTTCGAAGTGATCAACGCTGGAGGAATTTCCTATGCTTCCTACCGCATTGTGCCGCTTGTGAAGGAATGCCTGGGATACCAGCCGGACCTGATGGTTGTCCTCACCGGCCACAACGAGTTCCTCGAACGGAGAACCTATTCCGGACTGTTTGAACGAGGACGTTCGCTGATCACCGTGAGTTCCTTGCTCGATCGTCTGTACCTGTACCGAGGATTGAGTCGGGTCTTCCAAAAGCTCTTGCCGGGTCTTATGAAGGAAACTTCGGCCGGGGACTCCAGCCCGGCCAGCCACAGAAAAACGGTTCTCAAAGGCGAGGTGGACGCCATCCTCGACAAGAGCGCCGGCCTGGACCTGTACCACAGAGATGAGGCATTCTACCGGGGAGTGGTTGAGCATTTCGCCCATAACTTGCGTTCCATGATCAAGTTGTGCAAGGGTTCTCGGGCGCCGGTGATTCTTATCACACCCGAATCCAATATCAAGGATTTTTCGCCCTTCAAGTCCGAGCATGAGTCTGCACTGAATTCGGCTCGCAAGTCCGAACTCGACGGGGAACTGAAGTCCGCAGCCCAATTGATCAATGATTCCCGCTTCGAGGATGCGCTCCGTTCCATCGACAAGGTGCTTGCCCAGGACGGTGCGTACGCTTACGCTCACTTTCTCAAAGGGCAGGCTCTGCTTGGAATGGGACGGAGCAAGGAGGCCCTTGAGAGCTTCGTCCGGGCGCGGGACGATGATGTGTGCCCGTTGCGAGCCGTTTCACCCATCTTGGATGCGACTCGGAAAATCGCAGCGGACGAAGGAGCGTCGCTGATCGAGTTCATGGATCTTCTCTCAGCCCGGCAGCCGAACGGGAAAGAATCTATTTTCATTCCGGGCAACGAGAGTTTCCTCGATCATGTTCACCCCACCATTAGGGGACATCAGATGATTGCCGAGGCAATCGTTGATCTCATGGCGCAAAAGGGTCTGGTGACCGTGCCAAGAAAGCTCGGTGAAGACGACCGCAAGAACATCTACGCAAGGGTCATGAACGGCCTTGATCCCAAATTCTTTGCTCTGAAGGATTACAACCTGGCCAAAGTACTCAAATGGGCCGGGAAAAGGGAAGAAGCAAAAGCCGCTCTCATGCGGGCAGCCGATGCGTTCGACGAGAATCCGGAGATTCACAAGATGCTGGGCAGCTTTCTACTGGACGGCGGCGATTACGAAAAAGCCGTAGCCGAATATGAGAAGGCCGTAAGAATGTCCGGAGATGATCCGGACATGGTTCATGCTCTGGGGGTGGCCCAGTACAGGGCGGGCCTGGTGGACAAGGCTCAGTCCACCTATGAGCGGCTTGTGCGCGCGGGCACGATGCTTCCTGAAGCCTATTCCAATCTGGCGATGATCTACCTCGGCAAGGGTCGCACTGAGGATGCCCGGGCTGTGTTGAAACAGGGCCTGGACAAGAACGGGGACACCCCGATCCTGCTCGGGCCGTACGGTTTGTCCTTGGCGTTGTCCGGCAAACCTGCTGAGGGCATTCCATGGGTGCTTCGTGCCCTGGAACAGGAACCGGCGGACACCTCCAATCTGTACAACCTCGCCGGCATGTATGCACTTTGCGGGAAAAGGAAGGAAGCACTGGACAGGCTTGAGGAAGCAGTGGCTAAAGGGTATTCCAATTACGATAAGCTGGCGACGGATGACGTTTTCAAGACACTTCGAGGAGAACCTCGATTCAGGGACATCCTCAATCGAATCCGGTAAGTAATCCCTGAGTTATGCGCGGAATCGGGTATTCACCAATCAGTTCAGCCTATGAATGTTGTTAGTTTATTCTGATGTGATATACCCAATTTCCCGCTTGTAACTGAGGAGTTACTCCGGTAACCCGATTTTGATTGCAAAGTACGGCGGAATTGTGATATACGTACGAATTTGGAACTCGCACCTGTCTCCCGCACCCGATCACTTGATTTCACAGGCGTAAGACGATCCTTCCAGATACCAGGAGGTTTGCAAAATGTTCGAAATCCTGTCAGCGGAGCGGATCTCCCCCGGCGTCAGGCGGGCCGTGATCAGCGCTCCGGATATTGCTCGGGCACATCGGCCGGGCCAGTTCATCATTCTGAGGTGTCACGAAAACGGTGAGAGAATTCCCCTGACCGTGGCCGACAAGGACGTGGAAAAAGGGACCATTACTCTGGTCTGGCAAGAAGTGGGAGTCACCACCTACTATCTGGGCACCATGTGCGCCGGAGATCGGCTGCAGGACCTCTGCGGTCCGCTCGGAAAACCCACCCACGTCAAGAAGTTCGGCACTGTGGTGGGCGTTGGCGGCGGCATCGGCGTAGCTCCACTTTTTCCCATAACCAAGGCGATGCAGCAGGCCGGCAATCACGTGATTTCCATTGTCGGGTCGCGAACCGAAGGGCTGCTCATTATGACCGAGGAAATGCGAAAAGTCAGCGATGAGCTGCTCATATCCACGGATGACGGGTCCTTCGGGATTCACGGGTTCGTTACCCAGGTGTTGCAGAGCGTGATCGACCGAGGCGCCAAAATCGACCTGTGCGTAGCCATCGGACCCGTGCCTATGATGCGCGCGGTGGTCAAGGTGACGCGAGCGGCGAACGTCCCCACCGTAGTCAGTCTCAACCCCATCATGGTGGACGGCACCGGCATGTGCGGCTCCTGCCGTGTGGAGGTGGGCGGAAAAACCAGGTTCGGATGCGTGGACGGTTCCGAATTTGATGGTTTTGAGGTGGACTTCGATCTCCTGATGAAACGCCTTGCCATGTACAAAGGGCCTGAGCTGATCGCTCTGAACAAATTCAGGGAGACCGAGCGCGGCTGTCAGTGCCGGATTCCCGGGGGTGCAGCATGACTGAAGAGACAACCCCCAAGAAGGATCGCAAACCGAAGATTCCCAGGCAGCGTATGCCGGAACAGGATCCCATCCGGCGGGCGCAAAACTTCTACGAAGTCGCCCTGGGCTATCCCAATGACATAGCATTGGCAGAGGCAAGCCGTTGCCTGCACTGCAAGAAGCCCTATTGCGTCAAGGGATGTCCCGTTGAAGTCGATATTCCGGATTTCATAGAACTCGTGAAAAAGGGTGATTTTATCGGCGCGGCATGGAAGGTGAAAGAAAAGAACAGCCTTCCCAGAATCGCCGGAAGAGTGTGCCCACAGGAGACACAATGCGAGCAAGGCTGCGTGCTTGGGAAAAAGGGAAAGGGCGAGCCCTGCGCCATCGGCCGCCTGGAGCGCTATGTGGCGGATTACGCTGCTGAGCACAACGGCGGAGCAATTCCCGAACTCCCGAAACCCACCGGTCTGAAAGTGGGAGTTGTCGGGTCCGGGCCTTCAGGCCTCACCCTTGCCGGCGCGCTGATCAAGAAGGGCGTTGCGGTGACGGTTTTCGAGGCTCTTCACGAACTCGGCGGCGTCTTGGTCTACGGCATCCCCGAATTCAGGCTCCCAAAGGCCATAGTTCGTTCGGAGATAAACGAACTGCGCCAACTGGGCGTCGAGTTCAAGACCAACTGGGTTGTGGGACGCATCGAGACGGTGGACGATTTGCTGGAAAGGTTCGACGCCGTTTTCATAGGTACCGGCGCCGGTGCTCCCCTGTTTTTGAACATCCCGGGAGAGAATCTCAACGGAGTCTATTCCGCCAACGAGTTCCTCACCCGCAACAACCTCATGAAGGCGTACCTCTTCCCCGAGGCGGACACGCCGGTTGCGCGGGGGAAAAAGGTTGTGGTTTTCGGCGGCGGTAATGTGGCCATGGACTCGGCGCGGACTGCCCTGAGGCTCGGCGCGGAACAGGTCACCATAGTGTATCGCCGCACCATGGAAGAACTGCCTGCCAGGGCCGAAGAAGTCCATCACGCCGTGGAGGAGGGCATCCAGTTCAAGCTCTTGACCGCGCCCGTACAAATTCTGGGCAACCAAGGCGGCTGGGCTGTGGGAGTGCGATGCCAGCAGATGAAGCTCGGCGAGCCCGACGCGTCCGGTCGGCGCAGACCGCTTCCGGTGGAAGGCGAATTCTTCGACATCGAGGCGGACTGCGCGATCGTGGCAATCGGAAACGCGGCGAACCCGCTGGTCCCGAGCACAACCAAGGATCTTCAAACCAACAAATGGGGCAACATAGTAGCCGACCTTGAAAGC
>DYLG01000093.1:0-8079 GCA_020722215.1 Desulfomonile tiedjei | reverse complement strand
GGCAAGACCAGCCGGGATCGAATATGGGCCGGCGGCGACATCGTTACCGGCGCAGCTACGGTTATCCTCGCCATGGGAGCCGGGCGAAAGGCCGCGCTGAGCATGATGCAGACGTTCGGCATAAACTAATGCAGTAAGGGCACAGGTTGGCGGGCAGAGCCCGCCATACCGAATCTGCCAATCTCCTCCGTGACGGTGGGTCGGGTTTCCCGTGCGGGCGCCTATGTGAACACTGTGTAGATGCGTCTTTGCCCAACTTTCGCAGAAATGAACGCGCACTCAGTATTATCAGCACCTTACGATGGAGTTTTGGCACTACGCTGCGAAACCGTCCGGAAATGCTTCGAGCTTTATATGGACCTCCAGGTGTCCTGTTTTGCGCTTTTTCCTCCTTGACATGCCAAACCTGATTTCATGTTGTGCTCAGTGTGTCAGGAAAATAGTTCGGTTATTGTTGTAGTGCCAAAACGGCTGTTTTAGTACGCACTATGTTACTGTGATCGCGGCCAAAATGAGTGTGGCACGCCAATTGCTCGCGCAAGTTGGGCTAACTTGGTTTCGGACGGGTAACATCGAGAAACCCCCTCCCCAACCCTGCCCGTGGACGGGGAGGGTGTTCTTGTCCCCACGTCCACGGGGGTAGGCTCTTTTGGGGGCCGTGAATCGGCATTACCCGTTTGATCACTCCTCGTTCTTATAGCGTTGCCAAAAACAAATGCCCGTTCTATAGGTAGGAGGGGGTTCGTGGCCGGTAGAAGGTTCCTAGGACTCCTATGCACAGAGGACTTGGCCCTGAAAGGAACTCCGTCATGGAGAGGATTATCGCACTCGTCTTGACCTTGCTGTGCCTGACCACCGGTATTGCGGGAGAGGCGGCGCCAATTCGGGTCGGGGTATCCGTTGCGCTGTCGGGTCGCTACGCGCCTATGGGGGAAATGTACACGAAGGGTCTGCGACTGTGGGAAAAGGAGGTCAACAGCAAAGGCGGCATTCTCGGCCGGCCGGTGGAATTGATAATCCATGACGACCACAGCTCTCCTGAAGAAGCGCGGGTTATCTATCAGCGAATGCTGACCAGGGACCGGGTTGACTTCGTGTTCGGCCCGTATTCCAGTGGTATCTCCAAAGCCATTGTTCCCATCGTGGAGAATCATCATTACCCGATCCTGTTGCCATTGGCCGCGTCGGACGCACCATGGGCAAATGGTCCCAAGTACGTCTTCGGCTCGCACACGCCCGAACGACGCTGGTCCAGCACGATCCTGACCTTTCTTGCCCGGCACGGAATCGAACGAGTCTGCATACTGGTGGACGAGAAGCTGTTTCGCTTGGGTACGCCCGAGGGCGCGGCCAAGTGGGCCAAGCGTCTGGCCCTGAAGATTGTCTTGCGGGAGGTCCTCGACCCGCGCGGCGTGGACACGCAGCTTCAGCGGGCCAGGAATCTGGGAGTTGAGGCGCTTCTCGTTTGGGGCTACATGGACGATGCGGTCATGGTCCGCAGGGCCCTGGACCAAATGGGTTGGCGTCCAAAGGTCTATTTCTCCCAAGCAAGCGCCGCCCTTGACGAATACCGTCGCGTTCTCGGTCCCCTGGCGGACAATACTGTGGGAATCTCCTTGTGGGAACCCACTGCTGCCCGACTCTACCCGGGGGCGAGACGGTTCCTTCAAGCCTTCCGTACAGAGTACGGACTTCAGCCGACCTACCACGCCGCGATGGGCTTCGCGGCCGGAGAGGTCATGGAGGAGGCCATCTCACGGGTCGGGGCAATCGACCGTGAACGGGTTCGCAATGAGTTGGCCACGTTGGATATGGTCACGGTCGTCGGTCGTTACGGTGTTGATCGCCGAGGAGTTCAGGAGCGTCACCGTCCCCTGATCATTCAATGGCAAGACGGGAAGAAGAAGGTCCTTTGGCCTGAAGGCCTAAGTGACGGCCGGCTCCGATTCCCAACGGAGAGACATCCATGAGCGTCTTACGCAAACTCAGTTTCAGACTGGCTGCTCCGATTCTCTTGGTAGCGGCCCTCTTGTGGGTGGTTCTGTATTTTTTTGTGGCTCAAACCGTCAGAGGCTTTGCCCATGATCGAGGCCAAGAGGACTTGAGGTCGGTTTCGCGCGAGGTCTTGAACATCTGCAATACCAAATTCGACACAGTCATCCAGTCCGGCCTGCTCAACAACCCCAGGGAAGTTCGTGTAGCTAAAGCCGTGACACTAGGAGAGCTTGAGGATTTTTTCTGGGAGTTCAAGCTTGAGGGGATCATCTACGAGGGCAAAGACTCTACGCGGCAGTTGGCAATGCACACCTTGGACGAGAACGCCGTTCAGTCGGATGTGGGGCTAAACGACGGGAGTCACAGACTCTTCACCGTGCAGGTTCACGGCAAACGATTCTTTGCCTATGGCATCGACTTCCAGCCGTGGCAATGGCATATCGTCCTCTTGCGGCCTACGGATTCCTACTCCGGCCTGGCCGGCAAGATCCGCGGACTATACTGGACAACCGGGGTCCTTCTTCTGGTGATGGCCCTTGGACTCGTCCTAGTCGAGAACCGGCTCCTGCGTCGGCCTGTGGACACGATCATCCGGAAGCTGCGGGGAGGCGAGAAACCCACCTACGAGGGCATAGAGGAGCTTGAGTTCCTAAGCCGCAACTTTGCCCAACTCATGGAGACCTTGGTCGAGCGGGAGGAGCGTTTGAGGGAAAGCGAGACCAGGTACAGAACCATATTTGAAACAACAGGAACCGCGATGTTAGTCTGTGAGGAAGATACTACCATTTCCCTGGCAAATAGCCAATTTGTTGAATATGCCGGCTATTCGAAGGAAGAAGTGGAAGGGAGGAAAAGCTGGACGGAGATCGTCGCGGAAGATGATCTGGATCGGATGAAACGCATTCATCAACTGCGACGAACGGATCCGGATGCCGCGCGGAGACAATACGAGTTCCGCCTGGTGGATAAGCTGCGCAATTACAAGAACATGCTTCTGACCGCGGACATAATACCCGGAACCACACAGAGTCTGGTATCATTGATTGATATCACCGACCGAAAGAGAGAGGAACTGCAACGCCGCCTGGAACAGGAAGAACAGGCTGCCGAAGCTTTGCGAGAGAAGAACGCCCAACTGGGCCGGGAGATCGAGGCACGCAAAAAGATTGAAGAATCATTGCGGGCCAGTGAAGAGCGCTTCCGGGCGATTTTCGAGGCTGCTGACGACTGCGTTTTCATCAAAAACACCCAACTCGAATACACTCATGTCAATCCCGCGTTCGTAAAGCTTCTGGAAAGACCCGTCGAGGATATTATCGGAAAGGATGACCGGGCACTTGGCTTGGACGCGGACTACGCCGCTCATGCCGCGAATCTCGAGGCTCGGGTCATGCGCGGGGAAACGTTCGAGACCACCCACACCTTGGCATGGAAGGGCTGGCCTATCGCGTTGAATATCATAAGGTTTCCATTGCGAGACCCATCCGGGACAACGTTCGGCATCTGCGGAATCGCCCGCGACGTGACAGACCGGAGGTCCGGACCGATTCGGCGGAAGAGATGGGCCGTACGGGAATACCCTTCCCGTGCAAGTCAGGAAATCATTCAATGCGTGACCTTGGGTGCGGAGAGCGACTCCACCGTCCTTTTTCTGGGGGAAAGCGGCACAGGCAAGGATTATTGGGCCCGCTATCTCCATGATCATTCCCACCGGGCCGGCGGCTCGTTTTTTGCCATTAACTGCGCAGCCTTGAGCCCTGAGCTGGTTGAGTCGGAACTCTTCGGGTACGAGGCAGGTGCTTTCACCGGAGCACGAGGCAGAAAACGCGGCCTGCTGGAACTGGCCGAGGGAGGCACACTGTTGCTCAACGAAATCGGTGAGATGCCTCCAGCCATGCAGTCCAAGCTCCTGACTTTCCTGGATACACAGGAGATCACGCGCATCGGGGGCGAGAAGAGTGTCTCCGTCAATACGAGGATACTCGCCGCAACCAACCGGGACCTCACAAAGGAAATTGAAAGCGGCGGTTTTCGTGAGGATCTCTATTATCGACTGGCTGTTCTCACCATCACCGTTCCCACCCTGAGGGAAAGGATCGATGATCTGCCAATGCTACTCGATGAACTCTTATCAGACCTGGCTGAGCGGACGGGTCTCGAGAAGCTGCCCGCCATCGACCCTGCAGCCCTTGAGGCCTTGTTGCGGCACAACTGGCCCGGGAACGTCAGGGAATTGCGCAATGTTCTAGAAAGGGCCATGATCCTAGGCGACGGAGAAAAGATCGTCTTGAGCGACTTGGGACTTGAGACGTCAAAGCCTGTAGTGCAAATCTCTGAAAGTCCCGACCCGTCGGGCACTCTGCTGCCGGAGGGCGGCTCGTTTCTGGATGCCGTTAACAGGACGAAGCGCTTCCTGATAGTCAATGCGTTGGAGCAATGCGGCGGAAACGTGAGGGAAGCGGCAAAGTTGCTTGGGATGACGCGCAATTCCATTGATCATCATATTCGGCATCTCGGAATACGAAAGTGATTTGGGTGCTCTCGGAGCGTCATGGACTCGCGTGGAAATATTGCACGCGCTTTCATTGGAAAAGCATAACGGGATAACCTGGCATTCCGGCCAGTTATCGCTGCGGCGCATCAACCTGTATTGTTTTCCAATGGGCAACCCGCCGCACTCTCCATATATCAAGGTGTCTCCAGCCCCCACGACTCCTGAAATCCTACGCCATCTCAGCTAGTTGCATTCTGTCTCTTGCGGGCGATGTCTTGGCCCGAAAATTGCTTTATTTGTTACACTACACCCAAGCCGGTCCCGGCTCCAAGGAGGATTCACATGTTTCTCAAATCTCTGGCAAAAGTCCTGTTGACAGGGTCGAACCTTTTATGGACGGAGCGAAGATCCTTCGCCCGACACCTGTTGTTTCAACAGCTTGAAGCGCGCATTGTTCTTGACGCGGCCATTGACCAAGACCTTCAGGACAATGCCGACGAAAACCCGGACTCCGGCCAAGACGCGCAGAGTCCGGCCGATGGCGCTGACCAATCGGAATCGTCAACTGATAGTTCGGAGGCCGTCCTTACGCAGGACGCGGCTACCGGCGAGACAAGGGATTCCGGAAGCGACGACCTGCGCGTGCTGGTGATCTCCTCTGCTGTGGACAACGCCGACGTCCTGGCTGCCGCGGCAGCAGACAACGTCCTGACGATTCTTTACGATGCGTCAAACGACAGCCTGGACACCTTGCTCACCTGCATCGAGAGCGCGCTGGAAGGCAGGCAAGCGGACAGCATCGCCTTTGCTACGCATGACCTCGGCGAGGGGCAGTTCCACCTGGTCGGCGGCTACACGGTGAGCCTGGGCACGTTGCTCGGCGATGACGACCTTTCCGCGTTCTGGACGGGTGTTGGAGGGATGGTCTCAGAGGGAGGGCGGATAGACCTGCTCGCGTGCGATCTGGCGTCCACTGATACCGGCATGCTCCTGGTCTCAGTCCTGGAGGATGTGACCGGTCACAATGTGGCTGCATCGGATGACTCCACGGGGAACGAGTCGTACGGCGGCGACTGGATACTGGAGACCGACCAGGTGGACGCGGCCGCCACGTACTTTGCGCCACTGGATCTCGCTCATTTCCAGGGCATCCTGGCAGGGGAGACGAAGATTGTCGCGCTCGATGGCCAGGAACTAGATAACTTCGGTTGCGCCGTGGCGATCGATGGGGACTACGCGATCGTAGGAGCCCTCGCGGACGACGACGAGGGGTTGAATTCCGGTTCGGCATACATTTTTCATTGGGACGGCAGCACGTGGACGCAGCAGGCAAAACTCACGGCATCCGACGGTCACGCCTACGCCGTATTCGGGTATTCGGTATCGATCGATGGAGACTACGCGGTCATTGGTGCAAGAGGCTATTCTCTGGGGGCTTCGCATGCCGGTGCAGCGTACATTTTCCATCGCGCCGGCAGCACATGGACGGAGCAGGCCGTGCTCACCGCATCCGACGCCGCTGAACACGATTATTTCGGGTATTCCGTGTCCATCTCGGGCAACAACGTCATCGTGGGAGCTTACAAGGATGACGGCCCTTACGATTCGGGTGCGGCGTACATTTTTCATTGGGATGGCAGCGCTTGGACGCAGCAGGTCAAGCTCAAGGCATCCGACGCCGCAGACAACGACGCCTTCGGAACATCCGTTTCGATCTCCGGTGACTACGCAATCGTTGGGTCTCCCAATGATGACGACCTGGCGTCGTCTTGCGGTTCGGCGTACATTTTTCATTGGGATGGCAGCGCATGGACGCAGCAAGCCAAGATCAAGACATTAGACGGGGCCGAAGACGATTGGTTTGGGACCTCCGTTTCGATCGATGGCGCCAACGCGATCGTTGGGGCACAGGGCAACGACGTGGGGAGCAAGGAGGACCAGGGCTCGGCCTATGTTTTCCATAGGGAGGGAACGACCTGGACCCAGGTCGGGTCCGCGCTCACCGCATCCGACGGCGCCGCCGATGATGAATTCGGTATTTCCGTCGCTATCGACGGAGACTATGCCGTCATAGGGGCCAGATTCGATGACGACGGGGGTTCGAAATCCGGTTCGGCATACGTTTTTCATTGGGACGGCAGCACGTGGGTGCAGCACAGCAAGCTCACCGCATCCGACGGCGCTGCGGACGATCAATTCGGTATTTCCGTCGCAATCGACGCAGACTATGCCATCGCGGGCGCTTGGTACGATGATGGCCCGGAAGATTCCGGTTCCGCATACATTTACGAGTTCCATGACCCCACCGCCCAAGACGACGCATTCAACACGAATGAAAACACGATCCAGTCAACGGGAAACCTCGTGGTTGCGGACTCCGGCGTACTGGCGGACAACGGCAATGGGGCCGACAGCGATCCTGACGGCGATCCCGTATTCGTGGATCTCACGGCAGCGGGGACCCAGACCGTGTCGGCGCTCGGCGCGACCATCGTGTGGAACGATGCGGGGGGCGACAACAAGGGCGAGGGCGGATTCACCTACGTGCCGACTGCCGACCGGCTTGCCCAGTGGGATGCCTTACGTGCAGGTGCAAGTGTCGTGGACACCTTCACGTACGTGATATCAGACGGCGCCGGCGGGACGGACATGGCCACGGCGACGATTACCATAATAGGCGAGAACGATCCTCCAGTCGCGGTGGACGACACCGGGGAAACCGACGAACATTCTACGCTGTACAAGAACGTCCTCACCAACGATACAGACGTGGACGACATGCACACCCTGTCCGTCGTGAGCTGCACCCAGCCCGTCAGAGGCGTGGTAACGTACAGTACGTACGGAACGATCGTGTTTGATCCGAACGGCCAATTCGATGACGTGCCGGAAGGCGGCAGCACCACGGTGGACTTCACGTACGTGGTTCAGGACGAGCACGGCGCCACGGACAGCGCCACGGTGACGGTCACCGTAACGGGCGTGAACGATGCGCCGGACGCCGCGGACAACACGGTTACTACCCCGGAGGATGTTGCTTACGTCTTTGCGGCCGCGGACTTCAATTTCACCGACGTGGACTCCGGCGACAGTCTCCAAGCCATCAAGATCACAGCGCTGGAGGCTGTAGGTGCGTTGAGGTGGAACGGCAACGATGTCGAGTTGAACGACGAAATCCCCATTGCGGACATCAATGCCGGCGGGCTCACCTTCGAGTCCGATCCGGGTGAGTCCGGTGCGCCGTATGACGCGTTTGGATTTCAGGTGTCCGATGGTAGGGAGTACAGCGCCGTGTCATATACCATGACCATCAACGTGGACGCTGAAAACGACAAGCCGCAGGCATTCGGTCAGAACCCCGACACGAAAGAGGACTGCGTCTGCAAGATCACTCTTACAGGCGACGATGGCGATCTCGATCTTGATCAAGCTTTGACGTATTTCATCAATTCATTGCCGGACAACGGCAAACTTTATGCAACAAAGGCGGATGCTCAGGCGGGAACCAATGCGCTCGCTGCAGGAGCCCAATTGTCGGGCAACATCGTTTACTTCAAGTCCGACCGGGACAACCACGTTGACACGAGCTT